>JANXRM010000025.1 GCA_025353015.1 Hyphomicrobiales bacterium | reverse complement strand
CAACCTCGGCGAAGACATCGACGCGATCGAGATAGATTCCTTCGAAGACCAGCTCGATGAGCTGGTACAACGGCGACGGATCGATACTGTTGTAGACGCTACGGCCATCGTCATCGCCGAGGATGGTACGTTGCCACCCCTCCTGACAGAAACGGACGATGCGGTTACCCTTCCATTGCGGGTTTTCGTGCAACAACCAATCCGGCGCATCTTCGGACAGGTACTCGGGCGTAAAATAGTCCGGCCGGTAATCTTCCGCCTCGCCGATAGACAAATAGGACAGGACGAGCCGGCGCGAGCCATCCGGCTTTTTCTTCAACTTTTCCACCTCACCGCGTTGAAAATGGCGGCCCGCCGCGTGTCCCGCTGTCGCGTCGGCAACAATGAGGTCGAACGGCGACTTGGCCGCGTCCTCGACGCGCATGCCGTTGAGCTGATAGCCCCAACTCCGCGCGGCATTGATCCGTTTGAGCCGCTGCGTCTGCGCGGCCTGAGTATTGATGCCGCCGGATGCCGTGTCGCGCGTCGCATTGGCACCGGCTGCCGGCGGCTTTGCCGAAGCCGGACTGGGAGCCCGCGCTGGACGTTGCACCACGGCCTCGGCGGCGGCGGGCGTCACCTCGTCAGGCCGCGCCGCAAAACCAGGAGCCGCAAACATTGAGGTCAGGCAGGCAGCCAGAAGGCAGTGCGTGCGCAGCCGGGTGACAATTCCAAAGCGCATCGATGACCTTGCTGTCCGAGGCATCCCCCTGCTTGACATGATGCTCGACACTCCCCGCCGGGATACCCCGCGCGCAATTGCTCAATGGTCCAACCTTCAAGAAACGCTTTAGCTCTTAAGAGACGATTAAGGTTGCCGCGGATCGTTGTCGCGTCTGCGTGCAGCAAAATTGTGGCCCCCATATCCTCCGGCAGTGCGGCGAAACACGGCTTTCCCTGGATAACGCGGGTTGTTCAACGCGGGCCCTGCAGGCGATCGAGAGCCCGGGGCGCGAAGTAGGGCACAAAACCGTGTCTCTCGAGCCGCTGGCGGGCCGCAGCGACCATCTTTTCGTCACTGAGGTATTCGACCGCTAGCACCGGCATGCCCTGCCGTTGCGCCATTTTCAGGAAGTGAACGCTCGCTGTAACGTCGCGCTCGCTGTTGGCGCGGGCATCACCGTCGACCCCAAACAGCAGATCCTCCTTGGCCACCGCATCAAGGGCCGCGCGCACCTTCATCTCCGCGAGCAACTCTTCGGCGTTCTGCATGACCACAACGAAGCCGGGCGACAAGGCGCGTCCGCGCGCCGAGATCTGCTGGATCAAGGATGTCATGTCGGCCTTGGCAGTCGGCCGCTGCTTCAACGACGCCTGATAGACGTCGGCACGGTCCAGATAAACTCCGTCGAACCCGGCAGCGATAATGCGCTCGAGTGCCGCCGTCTCGTGCCCGAAGATCAAGGCCTGCCAGCTCTCGTCCCAATAGCGAACGCGGAAATTGCCGCGCCAATGCAGATTTTCCTCGGCAAGCCATAGTGGTGCCGATGCCGTGGGCACGCGCGCGACAACTGGTAAATTGGCTTTGGCATGGCCAAGAGCTGCTCTACCCGCAACGCCGGGCCCCGCGTAGGCGGGCGAGATCGCTGAAAAATCGGAAACAGCGGAGCGCGGCACGACGGGCGCATTTCCCGGAGCCACCCAGCTAGGGTTCCAGTAGGTGCGATAGTCTTCTGCTTCGCCGATCGACAGATAGGCCAGCACCAGCCGCCGGCTACCGTCGGGCTTGCGTTTCAAGGCCCGCAGTGCCTGACCACCGCGCGGGCCAGCACCTGAAACAGGCCCCGGCACGACGATGCGCCCCTCGAACGCCTCATCGACCACCAACAGATCGTGCGGCGATTTGGCAGCGGCCACGGGATCCATTTTCTGTAGCTGATAGCCCCAGCTCTTCATCTCTGACAGTAACTCGTGCCGGGTCGGTGTGATCTGGCCTTCGACATCTTCCGCGGGCTCGATACTGGCGTTCATCAGCCACGCGCCGCCGCCCGCCATCACCGCAATGACGGCAATGCCGAAAAGCGCCCGGGCCACGATCGAGTGCCGCCTCGGCGGCGGCCCCGCACCTGGCGGCGGCCCCGATGCGGACAGCGGCGCGCTCTGGCTGGCCTGCGCCAAGGCTGGCGCGACCCGGGCTCCAGCAATCGGGGCTCGAGCATTCGGGGCCGGCGCATTCAGCGAGGCGGCAACTGCATCCGCAGCAGAAGCGCCGGCATTGGACGGCCCAGTCTTTTGCAGCACAGGAATTTGCAGCACAGGAATTTGCGGAACAGCCTTTTGCGGCGACGGCTTTTGCGGTAACATCGGCGGCAAGGGGGGTGGAAGTGCTGGATTACGCGGCACAGGTCGTTCCTTGAGCTATCGCACGTGCACCTGACTTGGCTAAGGACTACGGCCGGGTCAAGGCGAAGCTGGGGCCAGCCGCGCCCAACTCACACCGCAGTTGCTTCGCGGTCACAACAGGTTAGCGCACCCCACAGACGATTGCCATCGCGATGAGAGCAACCACGGCGCCGGGACGGCTTCGCGTTTCGCGCGGACCAAACCTTCCGCGACGAACAAAACCCTTCACCGCCGATTGTGCCTTGACAGCGCCCCGATGCCATGGCGGACATTGATCCAAGTCCGCCAAAGAGCGGGCGCGACCTGGGAGGCACTATGACGATCTACTGGAGCAGCCGGTCGGGAGTGACGTTTGCGCGCATGCTCCGCTGTGGCTGGGCACGCACCGCCGCACTTGAAATCTTAGAAATTGAAATCTCAGATATTGCTCGGCCCTTTCGGTCGCGCGCACGTTGCGCAAGACCGGTCCAATGACCGCCATGATGTCCATTGACCCTGCGACCTTGCCAGCGCAAGTCCTGCCCGAAGTCCAGCTCCGCGTCGATGGAGTCTCGAAGCGTTTCGGTGGCGTGACCGCCGTGGAGAGCGTCTCCATGGACGTCGTAAAGGGCCAGATTCTGTCCGTAATCGGTCCCAACGGGGCGGGAAAAACCTCACTCCTCAACATGATTTCGGGGTTTTACCAGCCCAACACCGGTAAAGTGATGCTCGGCGGCAAAGATATCACCGCGCGCCGGCCGAGCGAGATCGCCGAAATGGGCATCGCGCGCACGTTCCAGAACATCGCGCTGTTCAGCGGCTTGACGGTGCTTGATAACCTGATGCTCGGGCGCCACGTGCGCATGAAATCCGGCGTGCTTTCGAGCATCCTCTACTGGGGCCCGGCCATGCGCGAGGAAATCCGACATCGCGAGGCCTGCGAAGAAATCATCGACTTCCTGAAGCTGCAAGATCTGCGCAAAGTGCAGACGAGCGCCCTCGCCTACGGCCTGCGCAAAAGGGTCGAGCTGGGCCGCGCACTGGCATTGGAGCCGTCGCTGCTGCTGCTGGACGAGCCGATGGGCGGTATGAACCAGGACGAGAAAGAGGACATGGCCCGCTACATCCTGGACGTGAACCAGGAACGCGGCATTACCATCGTGCTCATCGAGCACGACATGGGCGTGGTGATGGACATTTCCGACCGGGTCGTTGTCCTCGACCGCGGCCGCAAGATCGCCGAAGGCACACCCGCCGAGGTCCAGTCGAGCCCGGCCGTCATCTCGGCCTATCTCGGAGTAAAGAAATGACGGCGCCTGCAGCCAAGCTGGCCGACAATCCCGAGACATCGACATTGCCGAAGTTGCTGCGCCGCAATGCGCGACAGTTTCCGACGGCGGCCGGCATGCGCCAAAAGGATCTGGGCATCTGGAAAACGGCGAGTTGGCTGGCCTGCTACGACACGCTGCGCGACGTAAGCCTTGGCCTCGCCCATCTCGGCTTCAAGCGCGGCGACAAGCTTTCTGTCATCGGCGACAACCATCCCAGGCTCTATCTGGCACAATTGGCGGCCCAGGCCATGGGCGGCATAGCCGTGCCTGTTTACCAGGACGCCATCGCGACGGAATTGGCGTTCGTGCTCGAGCATGCCGAAGTCTCTATCATCGTCGCCGAGGACCAGGAGCAGGTCGACAAGATTCTCGGCCTCCGCCAGGGTCTGCCGGCGCTCAAGTGGATCGTCTACGAGGATCAGCGCGGCGTGACCGCCATGGACGATCCGATGCTCAAGTCGTACGACTGGCTGGAGAAAAAAGGCCGCGAGTTGGCCCGCGAACACCAGTCCTATTTCGACGAGCAACTGGCGTTGGGATCGGCCGACGACATCGCAACCATCGCCTATACGTCCGGCACCACCGGGCGGCCCAAAGGCGTCATGCTCTGCCACCGCAACATGGTCGCCATGGCCGAGAATTACGCAGCTTTCGAGCGGATCGAGCGCGGCGACAACTGGCTCTCCTACTTGCCGATGGCCTGGGTCGGCGATGCCATGTACTCGCTGGCGACCGCACTCGTGGCCGGCGTCACGATCAACACGCCCGAGAGCCCGGAAACCGTGCAACGGGACCTGCGCGAGCTCGGACCGCACGGGATCCTGGCACCGCCGCGGATCTGGGAATCATTGCTGACTCAACTGCAGGTCAAAACCGCCGACTCGAGCCCGCTGAAGCGGCGCATGTACGAGTACTTTCGCGGCGTCGCCGAAGCACGCGAGCTGCTGATCGAGGACGGCAAGCCCATTCCGGCAGGCATGGCGCTGGCCTACCGGATCGGCGAAGCCGTGACCTATGGTCCCGTCCGCGACCAGCTCGGCCTCCGGCATGCCCGTTGGTGCCTGACGGGCGGCGCGCCGCTCGGCCCCGACACCTTCCGGTTTTTCCGATCGTTCGGCGTCAACCTGAAACAGATTTATGGTGCGACCGAAGCCAGTGCCCTCGTCGCCGTCCAGCGCGACGACCAGGCAGACCCGAACACGGTCGGCGTCCCGGTGCCAGGACTCGAGGTCAAGATCGATCCGTCGGGCGAAGTGTTGCTCAAAGGCCCCGGCATTTTCGTCGGCTACTACAAGCAGGCCGAAGCAACCGCCGCGACCATGACCGCCGACGGTTGGCTGAAAACGGGCGATGCCGGCCTGATCGACCCGCGCGGCCATCTTGCCATCATCGACCGCGCCAAGGATGTCGGAAAGCTTTCTGACGGGACGCCCTTCGCGCCGCAATTCATCGAGAACAAGCTCAAGTTCAGCCCGTTCATCCGCGAAGCTGTGGCGTTCGGCAGCGACCGGCCGTTCGTCGTTGCCATGATCGCCATTGACCTCACGACATCAGGCAACTGGGCGGAGCGGCGCGGCCTCGCCTACACGAGTTTCATGGATCTGGCCCAGAAGCCTGAAATCCAGTCTCTCATCATCGAGGAGATCCAGAAAATCAACGCTACGTTGCCCGAGTCGACCCGCGTCAAGCGCATGCTGCTGCTGCAGAAGGAACTGGAGGCCGACGACAACGAGATGACGCGCACGCGGAAAGTCCGGCGGTCGTTCGTCATGGAGAAATACGCCCCCGTGATCGAAGCGTTTTACGCAGGCGGCCGGAGCGCCGAAGTCACCATGGAGATTACCTTCGAAGACGGGCGCAAGTCGCTGTTGAAAACCGACCTCGCCATCGTGGAGGTGCCAGCTGTCGCGGGCCCCGCGCAGGCGCGCAGCCTGCCAAAGGTGGCATGAGGGGATGGGATCGATGAAAGAAGAACTCGAATTCCTGTTCTCCCTGGTCGTCAGCGGCGTCTCTATCGGCCTCATGTATTCGCTGATCGCGCTCGGCTTCGTGCTCGTCTATAAGGCGACCGACGCCATCAACTTCGCGCAGGGCGAGTTCGTCATGCTCGCGGGCTTTTTCGCGACCAGCGCATTGACACTGAAAGGCATGCCGATTCTGGCCGCCCTGCTGTTCGCGATCATCGCCATGGTCGCCATGAGCTTTGCGCTCGAACGCATCGTATTGAGACCCCTGCTCGGCCGTCCCGTTATATCCGTCATCATGGCGACGATCGGACTTGCCGCCATTCTGCGCGGCTTACCGCCCATCACGATCGGCGCGCAGACTAAGGCGCTCGTCCTGCCAATCCCCGACACGCCCATCAACTTCGGACCGGCGACCATTCCACCGATCCAGTTGCTCGGCGTCACCGTCTCTCTGGTGTTTCTCGCCGGCTTCACCTGGTTCTTCATGAAGAGCCGCATGGGCGTCGCCATGCGCGCCGTCGCCGATAACCAGCAAGTCGCGATGGCGATGGGCATCAACGTCGAGCGCTATTTCGCGATCGCCTGGGCGATGGCGGGCGTCGTCTCGGCACTCGGCGGCATCATTTGGGGCAGCATGCTCGGCGTCGACACGCAACTCGCGCTGGTTGGCCTGAAGGTGTTCCCCGTCGTCATCTTGGGCGGCCTCGACTCCATCATCGGCGCGGTGCTCGGCGGTTTGATCGTCGGCACGGTGGAAAGCCTGGCTGCTGGTTACCTCGATCCACTCGTCGGCGGCGGCACCAAGGATTTCGCCCCCTACGTGCTGATGATCGTGATGCTGATGTTCAAGCCCTACGGCATGTTCGGCAAGCACAAGATCGAACGGATTTGAGGAGCTTGACCCCGTGTTCCACCGCGAAGCCGGAAATTTCAAAACGACCTACGCCTCGGACATGGCGCTCTTTCCGCTGCCCATCACGCGCTGGACAGCGGCGGCCCTGGCGGTCCTCTTCATCGTCATCGTGCCGCTGGTACTGCACGAGTATTACCTGTCGATTTTCAATCTCGTCTTCATCGCCATCGTCGGCGCACTCGGGCTCAACATTCTCGTCGGCTATACGGGCCAGATCTCGATCGGCCACGCAGCGTTCATGTCGGTCGGCGCCTACACCGCCGCCAATCTTGCAACCAAGCTCGGCCTGCCGTTCTGGGTGACGCTACCGGCCGGCGGTCTGATGGCAGCCTTCATCGGCACCATCGTCGGAATCCCGAGCCTACGGATCAAAGGCACCTACCTCGCCATCGCGACGCTCGCGAGTCAGCTGATCATCGAATGGGTGATCAACCACACGCCCGCCATCTCGGGCGGCGCTGCGGCGTCGATCCAGGTGCCCAGGCCAACGCTGTTTGGGATCGATTTAAAGAGCCAGTCGCAGCTCTATTTCTTCCTGCTGTTCTTCGCCATGCTGGCGATCGTCGCCACCATGAACCTTGCCCGCAGCCGCATCGGCCGCGCCTTCGTCGCCATCCGCGACCAGGACATCGCCGCCGAGATCATCGGCATCAACATCTTCCGCTACAAGCTGCTGGCCTTCGCCATCTCGTCGTTCTACGCAGGCGTGTGCGGCGTGCTCTACACATACTACTTCGGCATCGCCAACTACGAGGCCTTCCAGATCAACGTCTCGATCGACTATCTGGCGATGATCATCGTCGGTGGTTTAGGGTCGGTACTCGGCTCCGTGCTCGGCGCCATTTTTGTGACGATGCTGCCGATTGCGATCCGCACCGTCGTCGAAACATTCGGCGGCTACATCTGGGATACGAACGCTCTCTCAGCGGTCGCAGCCAGCATGCGGCTCGTCATTTTCGGCATGCTCATCATTCTCTTCCTCGTGCTCGAGCCGGAGGGCCTGGCACGGCTCTGGCGCAATATCCGCAATTACTTCCGTGCTTGGCCGTTCTCGTATTGACCCCATCTAGACCGGATCATGCATCAGATGCACGCGCGAGCCGCCTGACTTGACGGGCGTGCGCCGTCGTTCGGTCCGACCGGACCGTTTTGCGACCACTCGCTGTGCAACGCGTTCGGGGTTGATGTGCCTCGCTCGGCGGTTCGGGGCGCACGCCCCGTGCATCATCCGGACGGCGACAGGCCGAGGGCGAGCTGGCGGAACAAGGTTTTCTCGACGCAACTTGTCGGCAGGTGCACGCGGATGCGGCGGCCGTGCTCGATGACGC
>JANXRM010000017.1 GCA_025353015.1 Hyphomicrobiales bacterium | reverse complement strand
GAGTTGGGCCAATCGAAGCCCAAGTCAGCGTCGTGCTTTATACGCCGTTCAAACGGCTACAGCTGAATTGACTGCATCTGAATCGACTGACTGCTGCTGAAGGGTGACTGCTGAAGGGTGACTGCTAAGGCAGTTCAACTGCAGCCAAGGCAGCTGCAGTCAGT
The DNA here is from genome assembly GCA_025353015.1 of Hyphomicrobiales bacterium. Taxonomy (GTDB): domain Bacteria; phylum Pseudomonadota; class Alphaproteobacteria; order Rhizobiales; family Hyphomicrobiaceae. The sequence continues at coordinate 4,748 of JANXRM010000017.1, read as the reverse complement.
CAATGCAGCTGCAGTCAGTCGATTCAGATGCAGTCAATTCAGCTGTAGCCGTTTGAACGGCGTATAAAACACGACGCTGACTTGGGCTTCGATTGGCCCAACTCTCCTGGCGCGTTAAGCCGGATTGATCAATAAGCGATCAAAACGCTCCATTGACCAACAAGAACATCGCAATGCCAAGGGCCGGACCCAGGACTGTCCCAATAATCGCGTAAGCCATTGATCGAACTAACATTTAACTCTCCCGCTACAGAACGCTGCCCGGCGCTCATACAAACCGTTGACACGGGTGTGACCTTGTCCCTCGTCCTCGGTCCTTCTCATATATCAACGAAAGCCGTCTGTTGTCATCGGAAATTTAGACTTTCTCACACTTTTTTATACAATTACTGTTGACCGACGCCAAACTGTACCCATCAGGCGGAATCGCGGCGCAAACGCCAGTCGGTTCGGCGGCGCTTTGGATTGATTAGACGGCAGCATGTAGCGCCAGCACCTAAGCAGCATGTAGCGCCAGCACCTAAAACGTCCGCAGCAGGCGGAATAGCGGATGACAGTGGTGGGTGCCCGCAAGCGAACGCAATCCGCGCACAGGTTGCAGCACCTGTCGCATCCGCTTGCCAAGTTTGCGGGATTTGCGTCACATGAGCCGCAGGGCGATGTTGTTGCCCTCCATGCTTTGCCCGCGAGATCCCATGCCCTCGACCGTCTTCGATTCAAGTATTTTCCGCGATATGTTCGGCACGCCGGCCATGCGGGCTGTCTTCAACGATCAGTCCCTGGTCGAGCGATACGTCGAGGTCGAGGTCGCCTTGGCCAATGCCGAGGCCAAGGTCGGGCTGATCCCAGTGGCAGCCGCGCGGGAGATCGCGGCCAAGTCCGATGCCTCGAAATTCGACCTGGCCAAGCTGAAGGCCGAGACCGATGTTGTCGGTTACCCGATCGTTGGCATCGTGCATCAGATGGCCAAGCAATGCGGCGAAGCTGGTGGCTATATCCACTGGGGGGCGACAACCCAGGACATTATGGATACGGCCACTGTGCTGCAGATGCGCGATGCGCTGGCGCTGATCGAGACGGATCTGGCAGCAGTCGAGGCGGCGCTCGTGCACCATACCCGCCGCCATCGCGATACGGTCATGGCCGGCCGCACGCATTTGCAACACGCGTTGCCGGTGACGTTCGGCTACAAGACAGCCGTTTGGCTGTCAATGATCCGCCGGCACCGGGAGCGGCTTGCGCAACTGAGGCCGCGGGCGCTGGTGGTGCAATTCTCGGGCGCCGCTGGCACGCTCGCTTCGCTGGGCTCGAATGGCCTTGCCGTGCAGGCCGCGCTCGCCGACGAGCTGGGCTTGCGCCAGCCCGATATCACGTGGCATGCGGCGCGGGACAGCATGGCGGAGGTCGGTTGCTTCCTGGGCCTCGTTACCGGCAGCCTGTCAAAAATTGCCGTCGATATCATGCTGATGATGCAGACCGAGATCGGCGAAGCCTTCGAGCCGTTCGTGCCCGGCCGCGGCTCCTCGTCGACGATGCCGCAGAAGCGCAATCCGATCTCGTGCGAAATGATCGTGGCGTTGGCGAAGGCGGTGCGCAATCACGTCGGCCTGATGCTCGACGGCATGGCCGCCGACCACGAGCGGGCGACCGGGCCATGGCATCTCGAATGGATGGCGGTGCCGGAGATGTTCCTGGCCTCGGCCGGCGCTCTTTATCAAGCTCGCTTCATGCTGCAAGGGTTGGTGGTCGAGCCCAGTGCCATGCGCAAAAACCTCGATTTGACGGGCGGTCTCATCGTCGCTGAAGCCGTGATGATGGCGCTGGCCCCGAAGACCGGGCGCGGCGCGGCGCACGATCTCGTCTACGCCTGCTGCCGGGCAGCACTCGAAAAGGGCACGCCGCTCATCGATCAATTGAAGGCCAAGCCCGAAATCGTTGCACATTTCGACGACGCAGCGCTAGCGCAGCTCGTGGACCCCGCCAATTACCTGGGTACCGCCCCCGCCATGATCGACCGCATGCTCGGACAGCGGCCGGAGGGAATGTGAGGGCGCGGAGCAAGCGAATCGGCTTTAACGGCGGTGCCTGATTGAGCACCGAAGCAGCGGGGAGCGCTTGAACCAGCCTGAGCAAAAACCGGACAGGAAACCGGCGACCCAAAAGCCCGCCAAAAACGCGCCCCTGACGCTCGATGGCGGTGCGCGGACGCTGCTGCGGCGCGTACTGGCCGACTGGGTCTGGCCGAGGAAGCGCGACCTCTTCGTGACCTTCATCCTGATGGCGGGCCTTGCGGCCGTCACCGGCTGCTATCCCCGCCTGATCAAATACGCCTTCGACGTGCTGCCAAAGGGCGAGCTTGGCGTCATGTACGGCATTGCCGGCTTGATCATTTTGGCCACCTCGACGCGCGCGGTCCTGATGTACTTGACGAACGTGCAGTCGAACCGCGTCGTCATGCGCATCACCGTCGAGATGCAGAAGGCGGGTATCGCGCACCTGCTGAAGGCCGATTACGCCCGCCTCACGCGCGATGCACCGGGCGAGTTGATCTCGAGGCTTACCAACGACATCGGCCAGATCCAGGTGGCGCTGCAATCCGCGCTGAATACGGCCGTCCGTGACGCCATGACGATCGTGGCGCTGGTCGGCTACATGATCTGGAGCGACCCGGTTCTGTCGTTGATCGTGCTCGGTGTCTATCCCGTAGCGATTTTGCCGATCATGGCCATCGGCAAACGGCTGAAGCAGGTCGCCAAGCGCACGCAGGAGGAGCTGGCGGGCATGCTGTCGCTGATGGCGGAGAAGCTCGGCGGCGCGCGGCTGATCAAGACGTTCCGGCTTGAGGACTATGCCGCGTCGCGCATGATCGGCAGCTTTGAGCAGATCTATTCGCTGCGCATGAAGGCGATCCGCCAGCGCGCCAAGCTCGACCCCATGCTGGAAATGCTGGGAGGCTTGGCGGTCGCGGGTGTGATCGCGATGGCGACGTGGCGGATCGCGTCGGGGATCGCGACGATTGGCGATTTCATGGCCTTCATTACGGCGCTGGTGCTGGCGGCGCAGCCGACGCGCGGTCTTGGCAACCTGTCGGTGCGCGTGCAGGAAGGCCTAGCTGCGGCCGAACGCTTCTACGCGCTGCTCGACGAAAAACCTGCCATCGTCGACCGGCCTGGCGCTACGGCCTTGGCCGTCAGCCAGGGTGCCATCGCGTTCGAGGGCGTTTCGTTCAGCTACGCGACGTCCAAGGGCACGCAAGCGGTCCGCAATCTGACGCTCTCGGTCCCAGGCGGCAAAACGGTGGCGCTGGTTGGCCGTTCCGGTGCCGGCAAATCGACCATTATCAACCTGGTGCCGCGGCTGTTCGACGTGCAAACCGGGCGCATCACCATCGACGGCCGGGATATCCGAGATGCGACCATCGCAAGTCTGCGCGGCGCCATTGCAATGGTCTCGCAAGACGTGACGCTGTTCGACGACAGCATCCGCGCTAACATCGCGCTGGGCCGTCTCGATGCGCCGGAGGCCGATATCGTCGCGGCGGCCAAGGCGGCGGCGGCGCACGACTTCATCATGGAGCAGCCGCAGGGCTACGATACGGTCATCGGCGACCGCGGCTCCAGGCTCTCGGGCGGACAACGGCAACGGCTGGCACTGGCACGCGCGATCCTGAAGGATGCGCCGATCCTGCTGCTCGACGAGGCGACGAGTGCGCTCGATTCGGAGTCCGAACGGCTGGTGCAGGCGGCGTTGGCGCGGTTCACAAGGGGCCGCACGACGCTGGTCATTGCGCATCGCCTATCGACCGTGGAAAACGCCGACCTGATCTGCGTCATGGAAGACGGCCAGATCGTCGAGATGGGCCGGCATGCGGAGCTGATAGCGCAAGGCGGCGTGTATGCCAGACTGGCGCGGACGCAGTTGGTGAAAGACGAGAAGCCGGAGGCGGCAGAATAGCCGGCAGCGTTGCCAACGGCGGCGCGCGGCATCGCGGCGATCTGACCACTGCGATCGCTCAGGGCGGGCCGGTAACCTCAACTGACTTTCGGTCTCTGCGTTGGCGAGGAGATTGTGCCAACTCGGGACCCCAGCATTTTTCGACGCGAGGAGAGCCACATGACGGGCGCGAACACAGCGCAGAAAACGGCAGCTTCGGCAGTAGCAGCCGGGCTGGACTACGACGTCCTTATCATCGGCGCCGGAATCTCTGGCATGTACCAGCTCTACCGGCTGCGTGAACTCGGCCTCCGCGTGCGCGTGCTTGAAGCCGGCACAGGAGTCGGGGGAACATGGTACTGGAACCGCTATCCAGGTGCCCGTTTCGATTCCGAGAGCTATTCCTATCAGTACTCGTTCTCGAAGGAGTTGCTCGACGCGTGGAACTGGTCGGAGCATTTCTCGGCGCAACCGGAAACGCTGCGCTATCTCAACTTCGTTGCCGACACGTTCGATCTGCGCCGCGACATCGAATTCCGAACGCGCGTCACAACGGCTCGCTATCAGGCGGCCACCAAGAGCTGGACGGTCACATCCGAAAGTGACCGGTCCTACACCGCGCGCTTCCTGATCACGGCCATCGGTCCATTGTCCGCGCCGACCATGCCACGTATCGACGGCGTCGGCACCTTCAAGGGCGAGGCCTATCATACGGCGCAGTGGCCGCATCATCCCGTGAGTTTCGAAGGCAAGCGCGTCGCCGTGATCGGTACGGGCGCAACCGGTGTGCAGACGATCCAGGAAGTCGCCAAGAC
>JANXRM010000401.1 GCA_025353015.1 Hyphomicrobiales bacterium | reverse complement strand
CGAGACGAGCGCCTCCTCCAGCGCGGCTTCGACTGCCGTATCGCTCGAAGTCACGACGCCGGGCGGTGCTACCAGAATGACGATTTCGCCCTTGAATTCGGCAGCTTCTGCCCATGTCGACAAGGCTTCGGCCGTTCCACGCCTGGTTTCCTCGAAACGCTTGGTCAGCTCCCGCGCCACCACCACCTCGCGGTCGCCGTAAATCGCGACCATGGCAGCGAGCGACTTCGCCAGGCGCGATGGTGACTCAAACAGCACCAGGGTTGCGGGAATCACCGCGAGATCAGCCAGCCGCTGGCGCCGTGCACCCTCCTTGGGCGGCAAGAAACCCGCGAACAAGAATGTATCCGTCGGCAATCCCGCGACCGAAAGGCCAGCCATGACCGCGGAAGCACCCGGCAATGCGGTCACCGGCAATTCCTTTTCGATTGCCTCGCGCACCAGCTTGTAGCCCGGGTCGGAGATGAGTGGCGTGCCGGCGTCCGAAATCAACGCCACCGACCTGCCGCGTGCGATCAGCTCAAGAATGCGGGGACGTTCCGCTTCGGCGTTGTGCTCGTGGTAGGCTCGCAGCGGCGCCGTGATGCCGTAGTGTGCGACCAATGTGCGACTGTGCCGGGTATCCTCGCAATAGATGACGTCGGCACGCGACAGGACGGCCAGCGCCCGCACCGTAATGTCGCCGAGGTTGCCGATTGGCGTGGCCACCAGAAAAAGTCCGCCCCCGAGCGGCGCCGCAATCTGGCGCTCGACTTCACTGGCTATTCTGGATGCCAACCCGGAGCCCGGCCGAGGCAACGATTGCGTCGATGGTTGTGTCGAGTCCGCTTGTGCGCTGTCGTCTGGCATAGCTTTGTCTCCTCGGCAGCGTCTCCTCCGCGGCGCCGATTGCGCATCTGGCGGACGTATGCGGCAATTGGCGGCCGATCGAATAAAGAGTTTTTCTGAGCATCCTGATGAAGAACTGTCGATAGAGTGCAAGCTTGCTCTGTACCAGAGCGGATAACGCATCTATCGCATGCACTCGTGTCGAATTCGAATGAACGGACTGGACCCCCAAGATGTCGCGCCTGTCGGATCGCCGTCAAGCTATTGCAGCGCTCGTGCGCGGCCTTGCGGTTGCGGGGACCGCAAGTCTGCTTGCGGCCTGTGAAGGCTTGAAGTCGGGCCAGGTTGGCGCAACCAGCTCCATTTCAGGCGGAACTCCGATTGCAACATCCCCCAACAAGACTGTTCCGGTATCGGGGCCGGTTAAAGTGGCGCTGCTGCTACCATTGTCGGGCCATGCCCAGACCGCTGCCGTTGCCAAGTCTATACGGCAGGCAGCCGAATTGGCCCTGTTCGAGAAGAACGCAGCTGATTTGCAACTGCTGGTCAAAGACGACCATGGCACCGAAGCTGGAGCGCGGACGGCTACCGAGGCAGCGCTCGGCGAGGGCGCTGAATTGATCATTGGACCGTTGTTCTCGAAAAGTGTTGCGGCCATTGCGCCATTGGCGCGGAAAGCCGGCGTGCCAATTGTCGCCTTCTCGAACGATCCGTCCGTTGCTGGGCCTGGCGTCTATCTGCTTGGCTACACAGCCACTGCCGAAGTCGATCGTGCCGTCGACTATGCGTCTGGCAAAGGTCTCAAGCGCTTTGTGGCGCTGGTCTCGGACGATGCCGAAGGCCGGATCCTGGAACCGGCGTTCCGGGCCGCGGTCGCCAGAAACGGCGGCAGCGTTGTTTCGGTCGATCGTTACCGTCTCGATGGGAATGGTCTGGTCGATACGGTTCGTCGCCTGCAAGCGTCGATCAAGGATGCCGGGACGAATTCTGGCCCCAGCTCGGTATCGGGCCCTGCATCGAACCAGGGCCGGATCGACGCCATTTTCTTTCCAGGCAACCAGGATACGTTGCCGCAGCTTGATTCCATGTTGCCGCAACTGGACCTCGATACCCATAACGTCAGGCTGATTGGTACCAGTAACTGGGATTATCCGAGCGTCCATCGGCTGAGCCGGCTCACGGGGGCTTGGTTCGCCGCATCCGAGCCGGGTGGCTGGCGTGAATTCTCCGAACGCTTCGGTCGTGCCTACGGGGGGATGCCACCGCGCCTTGCGAGCCTTGGCCACGACGCCATCGTCATGGCGGCTGCCCTTTCCGGCGGGCCCATCGGCGCGCGCTTCACCACGGCCAGCTTGACGCGAAGTTCCGGTTTTATCGGTGCAGACGGTGCATTTCGCCTGCAAGCGTCGGGTCTCGTTGATCGAGGCCTGGCGGTGCTGGAACTACAAAAGTCTGGTCCGGTCGTCGTCGATGTGGCGCCAGCTGCCATTGCCATCGCGCCGCAGGCTTCGATCAAGGCGCCGGTGTCGGTGGCTCCAGCTGCGACGAACTGACAGACTGGCAGCTGCCTGAATTTCTGGCTCCCAAGTGGGCACAGACGTCCCACGGGTGCTGTTGAGGCAGAGGGAACCGTTGACAGCGGCGGTTGCCTTCAACAATGTCTCTAGATACATCAAGAGATACATCAAGGCCCATATCCGAGGCCCACTTCCAAGGAACGTCCCGACATGGTCGAGCTGACCCTGCCCCGCAATTCGAAAGTGACATCCGGCAAGACCTGGAACAAGCCTGAACGCAACGGTGATTGGAAAGAAATTCGCGTTTACCGCTGGAATCCGGATGACGGCTTGAACCCGCGCCTCGATACCTATTGGATCGATCGTAAGCAGTGCGGGCCGATGGTTCTGGACGCGTTGAACAAGATTAAAAACGAGATCGACCCGACGCTGACCTATCGCCGCTCCTGCCGTGAAGGGATTTGCGGCTCCTGCTCGATGAACATCGATGGCACCAACACACTGGCCTGTCTCAAGGCCTTGGATGATGTGCGCGGGGCCGTGAAAATCTATCCGCTGCCGCATTTGGAGGTGGTCAAGGACCTGGTGCCGGATCTGACAAACTTCTACGCCCAGCACGCGTCCATCGAGCCCTGGTTGCAAACAAAGACGCCGACGCCGCCAGGCGAATGGCTGCAGGCGCGCGACGACCGCGAGAAGCTCGACGGTCTTTATGAATGCATTCTGTGCGCCTGCTGCTCCACCTCGTGCCCGAGTTACTGGTGGAATTCGGATCGCTATCTTGGGCCGGCCGTGCTGCTGCAGGCCTACCGCTGGGTCATCGATAGCCGCGACGAGGCGACGGGCGAACGGCTCGATAATCTGGAGGATCCATTCCGGCTTTATCGCTGCCATACCATTTTGAATTGCGCGAAGGCTTGTCCGAAGGGACTAAATCCGGGGAAGGCCATTGCTGAGCTGAAGAAGCTGATGGTGGAGCGGCGCGTTTGACGCCCGGCATACGATCGGCAGAGAGTTGAAACGAATTCGGCCGGTCCCTATCAGCAGGGACCGGCCGATCGCGTCCTACTGGCCGCACGGGCAGCGCAAGTGCACCAACCCGCACGACCAAATTTCTTTACTTCTTGGCTGACGCCTTGGCGCGGCCAATCACTGGCTTAACAGCGGTCTTTGCCTTGGCAACCGTCTTGGATGCTTTTGCTTTCGCGGGGGCAGCCTTGGCCGTGCGGCGAGCGCTGCCGGCGCGCTTCGTGCTGGTCGCCTTGATGATCGTTGCCTTCGCGCTGGTCTTGGCCTTGCGCTTCGCGATCTTCGGCGCTGCGACGACCGGGGCTGCGACTTCAATGGCGGCGATGACAGGTGCAGGTGCCGGAACAACCACTGCTGCGGCTGCTACAGTAGATTTTTTGGAAGTCTTTGCGATCTTGGTCATTGTCGTTCTCCTTGTTGCTCCCAGAAGCAAGTCGATCTGTCTGCCCGGACGAATCGATTGATCTTGCTATGCTTCATGCTTGGATACGCTGGTTAACGCTTGGTTAATTTCGAAGTCGACGAACTACTGACGCGCGAATTTCAAGTATCGGACACACGACAGGCCAGCCTCTTTGCCAGTTGAGCGCGTTAAGGGGTGGCTGAACACTGGTGGCTGGCCAAGATCAGTTTGGCGAATGCCATCGGTCGCACGCGAGGCTGGCGACGAACGTCGATGCGCCCAGAGCATCGAAACGGCGGAGGTGATGATGGGATTTGTCCGGATCTGGTCGGATTTAGTCCTGGCCATCGAGCCGGCGGCAGGGTGCCATCAACGCCGCATTTTATGCCACCGTCAACTTTGAACCCAATCTTCACCACATCAGCGGGGCGAAGGCTGGCGTCGTTTCAGGCGTGTCTTGGCGGCGTCCATCGCTTGATCGCCAACATTGGATCCCGAAACGACAAGACCGGAGATCAAGGTGTCTCCGGTCTCGTAACGCCGTCTTGGCGCCGGCTGAATTTTGCAGGTACGATGATCCGGGTGCCCTACTCGGATACCAGACCCGCAAGCCAATTCAGCGCTTCTTCTTGGCGGCGGCGGCCTTCTTGACCGGAGCCTTCTTTGCTTTCTTTGCGGGAGCCTTCTTTGCTGCCTTAGCCATTCTCTTTCTCCATCGTTTCGTGTTCGACCCGAATCAGCTCGGGCACAAAAAAATATGCGCATAAACTTCGATCTTGTTGACTAACAAAAAGAATTCTGCCTTCAAAAAACGCTGCATTCAATTGAAAGTGTTGCGGCAAATCCTCAGTTTCTGCTGTTTTCGGCGATGTGCAGCGCGGATCATCATTGTCCATGCTGTTGCGTGGCGTTTGTGCGCATGGCGTTCCGCATGCAAATGACAGTGGGCGGATGGCGTCAATTGATTGCGCCAGTGATTGATCACACGGCCATTGCGCGCATCGCGACGCGAGCATCGTCTTGGCGCAACGATGTGCGACATCCTTTCGGTGATCGCCGACAGAGCAGTTGACGTGGTGTGGTGAAGCGCGACAAATCACTTGCGACTTTGCAGAGGCGCATTGTGCGATCGAAGCCTACTGGATTCACGCAGTTTCTGGCCTGTCGCTGGATGTCGGCGGCGCAGTGAAGAACCGATGCGACACGTCACCCGTTGCCGCGTTTGGTCCGTCCCGCAAAGCGCACGGCTTCCTCGGCTGCACGGAAAAGCGCGCGTGCTTTGATCACGCACTCCTCTTGCTCTGATGCCGGAACACTATCGGCAACAACACCGGCGCCGGCCTGCACGTACATGCGGCCGTCCTTCACCAGTGCGGTGCGCAGCACGATGCACGTGTCCATGTTGCCATCCGCGGAAAAGTATCCGACGCAGCCCGCGTAAGGTCCGCGCTTTTCCTTTTCCAGCTCGTCGATGATCTGCATGGCGCGAACTTTAGGTGCGCCCGAAAGTGTGCCAGCAGGAAATCCCGCCATCAACGCGTCGATGGCGTCATGCTTGGGATCGAGCGTGCCGTGCACCGTCGACGACAGGTGCATCACCTGACTGTAGCGTTCAACGTCGAAGCTTGACGCCACGCGCACGCTGCCGATGCTGGCGACGCGGCCGACGTCATTGCGGCCGAGATCGAGCAGCATGAGATGTTCGGCGCGTTCCTTCGGATCGGCCAACAATTCCCTTTCCAGCGCGCGGTCTTCCTCGGGCGTGGCGCCACGCCGCCGGGTGCCTGCAAGCGGCCGGATCGTGACCTCGCCGTCACGGGCACGAACCAGGATCTCGGGACTGGAACCCACAAGCGAGAATGTGCCGAAATCGAGATAAAACAGGAACGGCGACGGGTTGGTGCGCCGCAATGCGCGGTAGAGGGCAAAGGGTGGCAAGGTAAACGGGGCCGAGAAGCGTTGCGACAAGACGACCTGGAACACGTCGCCCGCGGCCACGTATTTCTTCGCCTTGTCGATCATGTGGAGATAGTCGGCGGCCGGCGTGTTCGATACGGGCGCCGGTGTGGCTAACGTTTCGATGCCGGGCGAGGCCCAGTGCGGAAGCGGATCGTCCAAGGCTGCCACGACTTTGGCCAGCCGCAACTTCGCCGCGTGATAGGCAGCTTCAACGTCGAGCGTCGCTTTTGGCAGGACAGCCTTTGGATAGACAGGCGTTACCACCGTCATCTCGTCCTTGACGGCGTCGAAGATGACCATGACCGTTGGCCGCACCATGATCTGATCAGGCACATCAAGGACGTCGGGCGGCTCGTCTGGGAGATGTTCCACCAGGCGGACGGTGTCGTATCCCATGTAGCCGAAAATGCCAGCTGCCATCGGCGGGAGACCGTCGGGGACAGCAACTTTGGATTCCGCGAGCAACGCCCTGAGCGACACCAACGTGCCAGCCTTCTCCGCCTTGAACGTCGTCGGCTTCGTTTGGTACTGCCGGTTGATCTCGGCCTTGTTGCCGCAGGCCCGCCAAACGATATCGGGCTCCAGTCCGATGACCGAGTAACGCCCGCGAACGGCGCCGCCCTCGACGGACTCGAGCAGGAAACTCATCGGCCGCATTTGCCCCGCCCCGTGCCCGCGCGACAGCTTCAGCATGGCCGAGACGGGGGTTTCGAGATCGGCAACGAGCCGCGTCCAGACAAGTTGCGCGTGACCGCCCGCGAGGCCTTTTGCGAAGGCGTCGAGTGTGGGTTCCGCCTCCAGGGCTAAGCCTTGTGTCTGCTGGCCGGACATGGATACGGTGCTCACGGGATCGGTTCTCTGGGATCGGTGCTTATGTGATCGTTGCTCTCGGGGGCGTGAGGTTAAGGCCGGCTGCAAAGAGCCGTGCGGGCCTACTGCTGCTGCTGATCGCCCCCAGTCAAACGCTTGTAGGCCACCTCGTCGATCTTCACGCCGGCGCGATTGCGCAAGGCCGAAACATAGACCGTGCGGGCATCGTTCTGGAACTGCAACTGCAGTGCTCGCGTCAGGCGGTCGGTGTCTTCCTTGCCGGGCGCGGCGGGTTGCTTGATGTCCGTCACGGTAAAGATGACGCGCGATTTTCCGTCCTGCGTTTCGGCCGAGCCTATGCCGCCTTTCGGCAGCGTGAAGGCTTGCCGGCCCGCGGCCGGAGGTAGCCCCGTAAACGGACCTTGGCGTTTGAATGGCTTCTGGGTTTCAAGCTTCAAGCCTTGCGACTTGGCGACGGCCGCCAGCGTTTCTCCCGCCTTGACCCGGTTGACGAGAGCATCTGATGCCGCCGTCAATGCCTTGCGCGCCTCGGCCACGAACCAGCCCGCCTTGACGTCAGATTTCACTTCCTCGATCGGCTTCTGCCGGCTCGGCGTCACCGCTGCCACTTCGACCCAAGCCTGGCCGCCTTCTGCCAAGTCCACGGCCTCGCGGGGCACCTCTTTGCCACCTTCGAAAGCAACGCCGAGAATGCGGCGTGCATCCGGATGTTCGAACGCCGGTTTGCCGTCGGGACCTATGCCGGCGCTGGTGGTTTCTGCGACCTCACGTAGCGGTAACTTGAGTTCCTCGGCCACCTGCTTGAGCGGTTTTCCAGCGCCGCGCAGATCTTCGATCTGGTCATGCAGCCGCGTCGTCAACTCGCGCTGCTTTTTCTGTTCGAGGTCGGCGCGAATATCCTTCGCGACTTCTTCGAAGGGACGCACGCGGCCGGGTTGGATTTCGGTGACGCGCGCAAGAATAACGGCGCCGCGCGTTTCGATCGGCGGCAACACCTTGTTCAGCTCTGCCTCGAAGATGGCCTTGGCGATCTTGGCGTCGGCGATGGCGCTGCGTGGTACGAACTGATCGAGGTTGGACTTGCCTTCCTCGAGGCCGGCCATGAGGAAGCTTTTGCCTCCGGCTATTTCCTTGGCGACGCCTTCGGCCGCAGCCTTGTCCTTGAACGCGATCTGCTGAAAGCGGCGGCGTTCCCAGATGTTCCAGGCCGCAGGGTCTTTCTCCCAGGCAGCCTTTACTTCGGCATCGGTAATGGCAGCCTTGGCCTTGATGTCGTCGCGGCTCAGCATGAGAATGGCGAGCTTGCGCATCTCGGGCGCCATGTACTGCCGCTGGTTCTCTTTATAGTACTCGGCGATCTTGGTGTCGTCGGGATCAGCGATCTTCGGCAACTTGGCTGGATCAAGAACGACCGTCGAGACGACACGCTCTTCCTCGGTGAACTTGTGCGCGATCTCGATCAGTGTCTTGCTCGGCGGCAGTCCGGTTGTCAGCGTTTCCATCAACTGGTCGCGAACCTCGCCCGCTCTCCGCTCGCGGATATACCCGTTGGCGGTAAAGCCAGCCTGGCGCGCGCGCTCCTCGAACAGCGCGCGGTTGAATTTCTTGTCATCGCCTAGGTATTGCGGATCGGTCCGGATCGCCTCGACGATGCTCGCTTCCGGCAGTCCGAGTCCCATCTTGCGGGCCTCCTGATCAAGCAGCGTTTGATTAATCTGCAAATTGAGCACCTCCCGGTCGAGGTCGGCATCGCGCACACCCTGCTGCATCTGCTGCATGCGGTAGAACATCCGGGCATTCTCGCGCGTCAGCCGTTGGCCAGCTTGCTGGCTGAAAATATTCAACTGGTTGTCGAAAAACCGGCGATAGTCGTCCTCGGTCAGCTTCACATCGCCGACCTGAGCCAGCGTATTCTGGGAATAGTCTTTATTGTAGTTGGGGATGCCCCAGAGCGCGAAACTCGCGATCAAAATGCAAAAGAGGAGGGTGGCAAAAATCTTCGATGCGCCGCGGCGGAATTTCTCGAGCATCAGCGTCCAGGTCCGTTCGTGTTCGGCTGGCCCAAGGGCCAGCGATGTGATGGGTCTGCTGCTGCGTGGTTTGGCACAGCAAAGAGTTTAGCTCAGCAAAGTGGCAGGCCGAGGATCTCGGTGGCCTGGTTTTATTTCGGAATGCGGCGCTTGAGGTCTCCGGAACCCTGCGCATTTCGCCGCAGGGTGGTGCGACCTCGTCCCTGCGGTTGAAAGCAGGCTAACCACATCATAGGAATCCTCGTGCCCGGCTGCAAGCTGTGCGAAGGTTGGATGGTAATTTCAGGTGAGATGAACGCAGGAGTGGACATGGCTGCCGAGGCCCGCAAAATTCGCCCGCTGGTTGCTGGAAACTGGAAGATGAACGGTCTCGTGGCGGGCCTGAGTGAGGCGGCGAAGGTCGCGGGAAGGCTCGCGGAGCCTGGGTTCAAACCGAAAACGGACGTCATGATTTGCCCGCCGGCGACGCTGGTGCTGTCCCTTGCGGCCAAGGCTCAAGGTTCGCCGTTGCTGGTCGGCGCTCAGGATTGCCACGCCAAGGCGGCGGGTGCCCACACCGGTGATGTCTCGGCCGAGATGCTGAAAGACGCCGGCGCCAAGGCTGTGATCGCGGGGCATTCAGAGCGCCGCGCCGATCACGGTGAGACAGACGGGGCCGTGCGCGCCAAGTGCGAGGCCATCCACCGCGCCGGGCTTGTTGCCATCGTCTGTGTCGGCGAAACCGCAGCTGAGCGTCAGGCCGGAAAGACGTTGGCCATCGTCCGCCGGCAGTTGGCGGGCTCGTTGCCGGATGGTTGTCGCGCCATGGCAACGGTTGTGGCCTATGAACCGGTCTGGGCCATCGGCACCGGGTTGACCCCGACGGCTGCCGACGTCGCCGAGGTGCATGCGACATTGCGCGCAGAATTGGTCCAGCGCTTCGGGGCCGAGGGGCAGATGATGCGGCTCCTCTATGGTGGCTCGGTCAAAGGCTCGAACGCCCGCGAGTTGATGGCGGTTGCGAACGTCGACGGCGCGCTCGTTGGTGGCGCCAGCCTCAAGGCTGACGATTTCTTAAGCATCATCGAGGCCTATGCTTAATCGCGCGCTGGGGCCAGGCACTGACGCGCGGGGCATGTGTCTGAGGCTCGCAGTATAAGAGGCTCACAGTATGAAACGGCGTATGAGGCTGCGCGTGGGACAATCGCGTGTTGATATCGGTTTCGTTAGCCTTGGGGCCGTTGCCGTGCTGGTGGCTTTGACCGTCAGCGATCCAGGCGTGGCCGAGCCTTTGGGCAAGGAGGCCTGCGAAGCTTTGGTCGTCGAGCAGCAAGCGCTGATCACGGCTGGCGTAAAGGACGACGTCGCCAAGGGTCCGGTCTGGGGCAAGGCCAACCTAAATTCCGGCGGTCTGGCGCAAGTTGGCCGCTATCTCGATGTCGAGGAGCAATTGAGTTTCCGCTGCGGTCTGGCCAAGATCCGGTATTCGCTGCCAGCCGACGATGAAACGCCAGCGCCTCCAGTTGCAGAAGAACCGAAAGCACCGGCCAAGGCAAAGCCCGCGCCGAAATTCAAAGCGAAGGCGTCGGCAAAAGCACAGACGGCCACCAGCGAAGAAGACCCAGGGACAAAGGGTGTGGCTGAAAAAACGGCGCCAACCGCACCCAAGGCACAGGCCAAAGCAAAGCCAACCGCCAAAGCCAACGATGCGTTCAAGCCCGATATCGAACCCGGCAAAGCCCCGGCAGGGACCACCAAGGAATAATTGGTGGCGTCGATCTTGACGTGTGGCTTCTGCTGAAAGTGCGAGTTTAGCCGAGCACCACGATGCCCCGGTGCCGCGCTTCGCCTTCCGGTTCGACATGGATCAGCACTTCGGCGCCGAGGATCGCATCGCCGAGCGCGCCTTCGAGCCGGTCGCAGATCCGGTGCGCTTCCGTCACGGTCATTTTGCCCGGTACAACCAGATGGAACTCGATGAATGTGGCAGCGCCGGCACTGCGAGTGCGCAGGTCGTGAACCTCGATCGCGCCTTCCGCATTGGCGCCGATGACCTCGCGAATTTGCCGCCCCGTTTCACGCGGTACCGCCTCATCCATGAGGCTGCTGACCGATTGGCGCATCAAGCGCCAGCCGGTCCATAAAATGTTGACGGCGACAGCTGCCGCCATCAGTGGATCGAGAATGCTCCAGCCCGTGGCTGCCGCAAGACCGAGCCCCGCAAGAACGCCGATGCTGGTCGCAACGTCCGTGGCGAGATGCCATCCGTCCGCCACCAAAGCTGGGGAGCGACGTTTGCCGCCCCAGACCACCAGAAAAATCGCCCACGCCGCATTGAGGGCCGTCGCGACGGTTGAAATCGCCATGCCGGTAAAAGGCTGCGCAAGTTCCCGCGGCGCGAGCAAGGCTGCGTAGGCTTCCTTCAGGATGAACACAGCGGCGAGGACGATCAACACGCCTTCCAGAACCGCCGAAAAATACTCGGCCTTGTGGTGTCCGAACTGATGTCGGCGATCGGCAGGTCTGGCGCTGATGCGAATAGTAATCAGCGCGACGATTGCCGTCACCACATTAACGATGCTCTCGAGCGCATCCGAATAGAGCGCCACACTACCCGTCTTGAGATAGGCCAAATATTTTATGCCCATCACGACAAGCGCAACGACGATGCTGACGGCGGCGATCCAGGTGGTGTCGTGGCGACCGTTTTCAAGTGCGCGTTGTTTTAAGGGGGTGTTGCTCAGCGGATCAGTGCTCATGAGCTTCCCCAGTGAGGCGCAATGGCATCAGCCCGCCAGAGTGAATCTGGCAGGCTGATCTACCATAAGCAACGATCAATGATGCCGTAAACGAGACGGCTCAGCCGACGATCTCGTCGAGGCGGAAGTTCATCGTGATCTCCCGCTCGGCGGCTGCGGCGCTGTCGGAACCGTGCGTCGAATTCTCGCCCTTCGAGACCGCGAACAACTTGCGGATCGTACCGTCCTTGGCTTCCTTTGGGTCGGTGGCGCCCATCACGTCGCGGTATTTGGCGATGGCGTTCTCGCCCTCGAGGACTTGCAGGACGATCGGACCTGAGGTCATGAATGTGCACAATTCACCGTAGAACGGCCGCGCCTTGTGCTCTTCATAGAACTTTTCGGCCTGAGCGCGGGTCCAGCGCACACGCTTTTGCGCGACGATGGCGAGGCCTGCCCTCTCGATGACGGCGTTAATGCCTCCGGTCAAATTGCGGCGCGTCGCGTCGGGCTTGAGAATGGAGAAGGTACGCTCGATCGCCATGATTTGGCTCCAGGGGGTTCGGGGCTTGAGGTTCAAGACCAAAATTTGAATGGGAAGCGCGGGATTTTCCCGCCGGTCGCGCCGGGTTATAGCTGCGGACCTGGACCGCAGCAACTGCGAACCGGTCACACGACGCGCGTGTCGTCGCCATCAAGAGGAAGCCCCATGAAACCCGTCGATCCGCTCAAGGCCAGTGCCGAAGTCAAAGCCATATTCGAAGACATCAAGACGACGAGAAAAGTCAATGAAGTCAATAACTTTTGGAAGTATCTCGCTAATGAACCGCGGATGATGCGCCACACCTGGGAAAGCCTCAAGTCGATCATGGGGCCTGGATCGCTCGATCCCCTGACGAAGGAATTGGTCTACGTCGCGGTCTCGATTACCAACAATTGCGAGTACTGCATGGCCTCACATACAGCCGCTGCTCGTGCCAAAGGCGCAACGGACGCTCAAATCAACGAACTCTATGCGGTCGTGGCACTGGCCAACATGACCAACCGTCTGTCGAACGCGTATAAGGTGCCGGTCGACGAAAACCTCAAAAGCTGACCTTTAGGCCCGGTCAATTGGGCGTCTGCGATTACCGGGTGCGCCAAGGTCATCCCGAAGGTCATCCGCGGAACACGCGGTCGCCATCTGCTCGCCTCGGTTGGAGGCTAACACGTGGTGTTGAATCCACACTTAAGTGCATGCAGCGAAACAGTTGCAGGCATCGGAGACTCGGATGTTCGGTTGAAGGCATGCTAGGAAGGGGACGGTAGTTTGGGGTGATCCTCGCCGAGGTCTAGTGGTTCCAAGCATGATGACCGAGGGCACAGTGACTAAGCGCCGTTTTGAGCATTGATCCGTAGAAAACCATTCGCGCTTGTTCAGGAGCGCGGAGTGTCGTTGAGCTGAGAGCAAGTAAACGCTAATCGCAAGTAAACGCCGATAGCAGGTAAACAAGGTCTGATCGGACACGCATGTCTGAAAACGAGCAACCGATCGAGTGGTATCTGGCACGGGACGGCAATCAGCACGGCCCCGTGACCGACCTCGAGATGCAGAAAATCGTCGAACTGGGCCATTTGCGGCCGGCAGATCTCGTTTGGCGGCAAGGTATGCCCGAATGGGTTCAGGCGTCCGCTGCATTTCCGCCTGTCGCGCAGAAGGCTGCAGCACCGGCTGCCCAGCCGGTTCAGCCGCAGGCCCAGATACAGCCTGTCCCGCATCAGCCGGCGCAGCAAGCGTCGGCACCGCATCCGGTGCAAACGGCTGCGGCACCACAACCGCAGGCGCAGGCCTACGTCTACGCGGATGGCCCTCAACAACAGCCTCAGTCCCAGCGGCCGCCGGCACCGGATAATCGGCAAAGCCAACCGGCAACGCCGGCTGCGACAGCCATTCCTGTTCGCGGGCCAAATCCAGCCCAGCGTCCGGCTCCACAGTCTGCCAACCCACACACGTCTGCGCCGCAGGATCCCGACCCGCGTGTTTTAGATCAACGGCGCCCGGATCAACGGGCCCCAGATCAACGGGCCCCAGATCAACGAGGCCAGCGCGATGTCCGTGCCGCGCTCGCCGCCGCCCAGTGGGATCGGCCCGTTCAGGCGCCTCAACGACCGCAACAACAGGCGTCTGGTATTCAACCTTCCGGTCCTCAGTTCGGCCAGACCGTCGCGCCGCAGGGCCAGATTGCGCCGCGAACGCCGGCACCGCAGTCCTATCAGGCGCCAATTCCAGCGCCTCTCCGCCCCACCGCTGCCAACAGCCGCCCGCCAGGAACGTTGCATGCTCAGCCGCCGGCCGGGATGCATGCGGGTGGGGGCCACGGGCAGCCACCACAGGCCGCCGTCAATCCGGGCGGGATGCGGCAGCCGCCGCAGCCGCAGCTTCCGGGGAACTCAGCAGCACAATTTGACGATCTCAATGATTCAAGCACGTCACGTCGCCGTTTCCCCGTAAAGACGGTCGCCGCCCTGTTGCTGCTCTGTGGGCTGGGCGGTGGTGCATTCGCGCTGCACAAGACGGGGCTCTTGCCGCTGTCTCTGCCCTTCATGACCGGTAGCGAAAATACTTCGGTCGATGACAAAGGCGACAAGGCTGTGGCGAAGATGCGTGCCGCCAGCGCCGCGACGAAGGAACCGCCACTGACGGGCTTTGGCAGCACGCCAGAAACAGTGAGTGGCGAGCTGCAGAAGTCGACACTTTGGCAGGTCGTGAAGCGGGAATTTCCAGCTTGGTACGAGGAGCGCGTTCAAGACGCTGTCCGCTTGGCTGGCGAGAAAAAAGACGACAAGGAAATTTCGGCCTTTATGACGGCGGCACTGATCGATCTGCGCCGCAAGAACGGGGTTGCCGTATTGGCGTCCAGTCCTCAACGGTTGAAGATGGTGGCGGCGTCGTTCGTCGAAAACCTGTCGCGCCTGGCCAAGCACAGTACCGAGGCTTGCTATGGCTATATCTCACAAGGTGAAGGCAGTCCGGTCATCATGGAATTGCTGCGGACGACGGAGCACACCTCGAGCCTGCAAGCGCAGTTCAAAGCCATCATCGAGGCAGCCGCTGATGGCCGAAAGTCGCCGAAATCCTATCGACCGCCGAGCCGTGAGGACTACGACGTTCTGGCGGCGCAGCTGCAGGCGCGAGGCTGGACGCCTGTAGATCTTCAGACATTCTCCGATGCCAAGGCATTGGCACGGGCAACGCCGGAACGGGTCTGTCAGATGGTTCAGGACTGGTTCCTGGCGCAGTTGGCCGTCAATGACGAAGATGCCCAGATGCGCTTGCTGGCCGAAGCGCTGAAACCCGTCGTATCGGGCTGATCGTTCGTAAGGGCTTGAGCATGGACGTGCCGGAACTCCGGCCGCAAAAGCCTGGGCAACGGCACAACGGTTTACGGTCTCAATCCCGTTCGATCGGCAACGTCCCGTCTTTTGCCCACTCGCTCATGGAGTTGTCGTAGACGGCAACGTCCGTATAGCCGAGTTGATGCAGCAGGAACGCGTCCAGGGTTGCTGCGATGCCGCCGCCGCAATAGATCAGGATGCGCTTATCCTTATCCGCGCCCACACGAGCGAACGCCTCCGCCACCTGCGCTGCCGGTAAAATCTCGAGCGCCTTCGATTGCAACGATGCTGCGGGCACATTGACGCTGCCGGGGATGCGGCCGGGCCTGCCATAGCGCGGATTGTCACCGCGATGCAGATCCGCCGTCAGGGCATTGATGGTGCAGGTGCTCTTGTCTCCGATGGCCGCCAGCATCTCGTCGCGGCCAGCAAACAGCCCTTGACGGGGCTGGGCCTGGAGTGTCGTCGCGGGATAACGCGTTTCAGTCGTTGCAAGTGGCCGCCCTTCGGCTGCCCATTTGTCAAAGCCGCCGTCCAGCAGCGCGGCGTTATCGAAACCGATGGCCCGCAACATCCACCACACCCGCGTCGCCCATTGTGTGCTTTTACGGCTGTAAAGAACGACGCGTGACTCTGGCCCAATGCCTTTGGCGGCTGCCATTTTGGCGAGGGCGTCGGGCGCTGGCATCGTAAATCGGAACTTCGAATGCTGGTCGGAGAATTCGCCTTGCAGGTCGATGAAGGCTGAACCGGGAATATGCCCTTTCTCGTAATCAGCACGGCCGCTTTCTACCCGGTACGGACGGCCTGTCCCGGTTTCGTAGATGAGATATGTCGTGCAGTCGAAGATGCGCAGGTTCGGCTCGGCGAGATTCTGCGCGAGCCAGGCGGTCGTTACCAGCGCTTCTGGGTGCCGGAAATGGGTCTGATCAGTCACGTCGACCTCCACGAGCTCTTTGAACTCTTCCCTAAAATTGCACGGCAGCGCCGGCTTTCGCAACAAGAGCGCGCTTGCCATTGGAACGCATGGCCGTATTAAAGCACATCAAATGGGTTTGGGGCGGGGAGCGGACGATGCGTGTCAATATCATCAAGGATAGATGCCGGCTATTTGCGGCTGGCGTCGTGGCGGGTATTACCGCCCTGTGTCCGGCACACAGTGCGACGGCGCAAGATCTCAAGTTCCAGGGGCCGGTCAAACTCTATGCTGGCTTTGCGGCAGGAGGGCAGTCGGACATTCTCGCACGGGTGCTTGCAGACAAGCTCAAGGACCGGATCGGCCGGGCCGTCGTGGTTGAAAACAAGACCGGCGCCGGTGGACGCATTGCCGTCGAGACGGTGAAATCAGCGCCGCCGGATGGCTCGTCTCTGGTGCTAGCCAACATTTCCCACATGAGTATCGCCCCGCTGATCTACGCCGATCTGCCCTATGATCCGCTGCGCGATTTCACGCCGATCAGCAAAGTCGTCGAATTCCAGATTGCGCTTGCGACCGGCAAACAAACCGGCGCGCAAGACATGGCGGCCATGCTGACGTGGTTGAAGTCGAACCCCAACAACGGCAGCTCGGGAAACCCGGGCACGGGTAGCCTGCCGCATCTCTATGGCCTGGAGCTTGCCGATGCCACCGGCCACAACTTGCAGCACGTACCGTACCGCGGCGGAGCACCGATCGTAGCGGCCCTCACGCAAGGGGACTTGACCATGGGATGGGCCGGTATCGGTGATTTCCTGGAGCAGCATCGCGCGGGGCAGGTCCGCATCGTCGGCGTAACCGGGGTCGCCCGCTCACCCGAACTCAAGGATGTGCCGACGTTCGGTGAACTCGGCCTCGAGGGAATTGGCACGAACGGTTGGATCGGCATTTTCGGGCCTGCCGGGATGGCGGCTGACATCACAGCGCTCTACCATCGTGAATTCGTTGGCATTCTCAATGACCCAGCCATCCGGACGAAGCTCGAGTCGTTCAGCTTCGTCGTCGCTGGCGGCAAGCCGGACGAACTCCAAGCCCAGGTCGTGGCTGATCTTGCGAAATGGAAAAGCGTCGTCGTCAAGGCTGACATCAAGCCCTGACGTCAAGCCTTGCCGTTGCAGCCGCTTTTGGGGCGCCATTTCCAAAACGTTAAGTCAGCTAGCTTAACGTCGCCGCGGAGCGCTTGCAGCCGTTGCACGCGGGGTACGATTGGATCGATTGCATGCGTACGAGACAGCCTGACCCGATGTCTCAGGTCGCGGATGCCACGCCGGGCGATGACATAGAGGGGCGCGATTGGCGGCTGGGGTTCACAGTTGGCCGTCGCAGCTATTATTTCCACGTGCGTTTCGGCATTGAACGGCGCAGCCCTGAGCGACTCGAGGTCGATGGCCAGGTGCCAGTACCGGTGGCTACGACCGCATCTCTGACAACGGCGTTGATCCTGTTTGGTGTGTTCGGCGTATTCTGCTTCCTGTACCTGCTGAAATCGATGGCCGGCATTAATCTCTTTAGCAGCGACTCACTGTTGCATCCGCTCTATGCCCTGGTTTTCGAATAGCAGGTGCCAATGGCTGCCGCATCCGATCAGCAGCAATTACCGGTATGGACGCTCGCGAAACATCACCCAGGATGGCCCGTGGATCGGGTCCTCAGCGACGGCCACCCACTTGAAGCCGATATTTTCATACGCTCGCGCCGCGCGTTCGTTTCGCACCGAAACGACGATCATGCAGGCCACGGCCAGTGTCGCAGCGAAGACCTCACCAACAAGCAGGTCGAGGGCGATCTGGCCATGTCCTTGGCCCCGGTGCGGCTCCGACCCGATGAATAGATCACAATCCCAGGCGCCCGGCGGAACCGGACAGCCGTGCGGCAAACCTGTCAGGCCGGTGTCCATAGCTTGTGCGTATCCGATGGCGTGGCCGTCGATTTCGATGATCCGGCAGATTGCAGCGTCGCTCTCGCGCGCAAGCCGGGTTTCAGCGTCGGCGCTCGCAGCGTTGCCCCACCAGCGCTGGACGCCGGGGTCGCGCAACCAGCGATGGATCACGTCTCGATCCATGGGTTGCACAGGTCTCAGCGCCAGTCTCGGTGCAGGCCGGATCTCAGCACCAGCCTTGCTCGCCACGCTCAGCACCAGACTCGGTTGAAAACGGCCCCTCAATCGACAACAGGCCGGTGAGCGGGCGAGTGTACGGGCCGGCGACCGGTCATTTTCCGCAGCGCGCCGATGGCAACGTGGCCGCAACCCGCCGCCACTTGAACGTTTCGTTGAGGAATTTCATTCCCTTGTAGCCCTTGACCTGCAGATTGTCGGCGCTAAGCATGCGCAGCTCCACGTCGAAGCTCTCGCCCTTCTCGGGGTCGTAGATCCAGCCCTCGTCCCAGGAACCGTCCTTTTGCAGCTTTAGTCCGCCGATCACCTGCAATCCGCAAATCGGGCGGTTGCGCTTTTTGGCATCGCCGTTAAACCCGTCGCGCAGCGGCCGGCCGCTCTTATCGTTCAAGTCCTTGAGCCAGACAATGTGACCGCACAGGGCATTGCCACATGGCGCGATCTCTACGGCACCACGCCCGGTGTGATCATACCACAGGCCAGTTGTCTGGTCGGCTGCTGAGGCGGACGGCATCTGGCACAACGCCAAAATGGCCGCGGAGATGGCGGCGCCTGCTCGCGACTTCGCAGGGCCAGTGAAGAGGATCGGCATCGGATCTACCCAAGCAAAAATTGGCGCGACGTCATGATTCGGGCGTCACGCTTATGTACGGTTGCAACTGGGGCGACTGCAAGGCGGCGAGCTGAACTTTTTGTCACGATTGGTCGGAGGGTTAATCGCTTGGCATGAGGCCATGCCAGCCACGCACTCAGGAAACGGGCTGCCACGGTCGATATTTGTCCAAATTTCAGGAGCACGTGCCGCGGCATCTGCGACTTAACCACCGGAGTTCAACTGTTGGCCCGCAAGCTGCATACACTATATAAGCAGCGATCTGGCACATCGTGTGCCGACAATTCCACGTCCTAAGCCCCATTGCTTCCCAATCACGAGTTGGCGTAACCGGTACCCGATGGTCCTGACACTCGCTTTTCGCAATCTGTTTCATGATCGCACACGGCTTGCGGTGACACTGATCGGTATTTTGTTCTCAATCGTGCTCGTTGCGGTGCAACTCGGGCTTTATCTCGGCGCCCGCAAAATGATCGTCGGCATGATCGAGAACGCCAATGGCGACCTCTGGGTTACATCCTACGGCGCCAAGAGCTTCGAAGAATCGGGCAACCTGACAGGGCGCGAGCGTCATTTGTCACTATCCGTGCCGGGGGTGACGACAGTGATCCCGATCGTGGTGTCGTTCGCCGAGTGGAGGAAGCCAGCCGGCGGTACGGCGCTCTCGGTTGTCGTCGGCACGGACCCGGCCGATGGCGGGCTTTTGCCCTGGGATATCGTCGAAGGCAATGTTGGCCTGATCGCGGCTCCTGAAGCAGTGGCCGTGGACCGGACCTATCTCGAAGATCTCGGCATATCGAAAATTGGCGATACCGCGCAGATCGAAACCTCGCGGATCAAGGTCGTGGCAATAACCAAGGGCATCCGGTCGTTCACGACCGCGCCTTACGTGTTTACGACCCTGAACCGGGCCCGCCAGATCCTCGGATTGCAGAGCGATCAGGCGACATTCCTGCTGGTTCAGCTCCATCCTGGCAGCAATGTGGAAGCGGTTCGCACCGAACTGATTTCGCGGCTGCCGGGGACCGAGGTTCTGACGAAGGCTGAATTCATGGACCGCAGCCTGGACCACTGGCTGTTCTCGACGGGAGCCGGCGTCGCTTTGATCGGCGGCGCCGTTCTGGGGCTCCTCGTTGGCACCGTTATTGTTGCTCAGACGCTCTATTCGAGCACCAAAGATCATTTGAACGAGTTCGCCACACTGCGGGCGCTGGGATCCTCGGCGGGTTACATCTATCGCGTCATCCTGTTCCAGGCAGCGTTGTCAGGCGCCATCGGCTACGTCCTGGGATTGGCGCTCTCCTTGGTGATCGTTCACTTCAGCGAAAACACGGCGTTGCCGATCGTGATGACGCCGGGGCTCATCATCGGCTTGCTGGTACTCACCATCTTCATGTGCGCGATTTCGGCCATGGGCGCGATCATGAAGGTCACGAAGATCGATCCAGCCATGGTGTTTTCGCGATGACTTCGATCCTGGTCGCAACCAACATCATCCGGGAGCACGGCGAGGGTGCCGGGCGGGTGAAGGCGTTGAAGGGCGTAAGTCTGTCGTTGGAGCCTGGGGAGCTGACGCTGCTTATGGGCCCGTCCGGTTCCGGCAAGACGACGCTGCTTTCAATTCTCGGCTGCATTTTGTCGCCGACGTCAGGCAAGCTCGTTGTCAACGGCATCGATACCGAAGGCCTGACACCGGAACAGCTTGCCGATATCCGGCGCAAGAATATCGGTTATGCTTTTCAGTCCTACAATCTGTTCCCGACGCTGACGGCGATAGAAAACGTGCTGCTGGCGCTCGACGTGCGTGGGTTCGCGTCCAGCGCGGCGACCGACATGGCTACGGCCGCTCTCAAGGCTGTTGGGCTTAGTCACCGATTGAAGGCCTATCCGCGCACGATGAGCGGTGGCGAGCAGCAGCGCGTCGCCATTGCCCGGGCGCTGGCCGGTTCCCCTGGCTTGATCCTTGCCGATGAGCCGACCGCGGCACTCGATGCCGAAAACGGATTGGCGGTCATGGCGCTGATTCAGCAGTTGGCGCGGGACAAGAGCCGTGCCGTTCTTGCCGTCACCCATGATCACCGCACACTGCCGTATGCCGATCGGATCGTCACCATCGAGGATGGGTTGATCGTTGGTGATCGCCGCCAGCAGTCGACCAACGAACCGCAGAAAAAGCAACCGGCCCCAGGCCAGCACTGAGAAAGCCTGAAGTCATGTCGAGCCGCACCTCCACCCTCAGCACTCTCGCCGTGGCGGCCTTGGTCGCAGTCGCAGCGTCGGTCACGCTCACACGTCTCGGAACATCGCCTGATGTCTCGACCGCCAAGATGGCTGCTGCACGCGCGCCGCAATGGTCGGCGACGGCTCCGGGGCGTGTCGAGCCCAGGCACGGGGAAATCAAGTTGAGTTCGCAGACGGCCGGGCGCCTTGTCGAATTAGCTGCGCGCGTCAATGATGCCGTCACGGCCGGAGATCTGCTGGCCCGCGTCGACGACGAAGAGATTCGCGCCCGGCTGGTTGCAACCGAAGCCGAAGCCGGCGTCCGTAAGCGCGAACGCGATCAAGAAAACGCAGTTGGGCGCGCAGCGCAGGATCGGCGCCAAGCCGAAGACAATGTCGCCACCGCCGAGCGGGCCCTGCATGCCGCCAGAGCCGAATTCGACCGCGTCTTGAAAGGCTGGACCAAAGGCGAAAGAGATGTGGCGGCCGGTGGGGTCAGCGACTCTCGGAAGGCGGTGGCAATCGCTAAAGACAAGGTCGAGAGCGAACGGGCGGCGCTCCGACGGGCCCAGAACGTGGCGAATATCCCGCTGCCAACGCGGCTGGAAGCCGGTCTCGCCAACGCGCGTTCCGAACTGTCGCAGTCCGAAGCCGCCTATGAGCGCGCGCGCATTCGCGCACCAATCGACGGGGTCATACTACAGATCATTCCTCACGTCGGCGAATTGATCGCTGCTAACCCGGAGCAGCCCGTTCTAAGTATCGGCGATCTCTCGGTTATGCGGGTGCGTGCAGAGCTGGAAGAGCGCGACGTATCCAAAGTGCGCACCGGCCAAAATGTCGTCGTTCGAACCGATGCGCATCCAAGCCGCGATTTCACCGGAAAGGTGGCACGGATCTCGAAAACGATGGCCGCGAGCAAGATCTCGCAGCGCGGCCCTCGGCGGCCAAACGACTTTGACGCACTTGAGGTCATGATCGAGATGGACCCAACCGAAGCCTTGCTACCGGGCATGCGCGTCGACGTCCTATTCAAGCCCGATGCGGCAGCCGCCTCGACCGGCCCCGCGCCGGCGATGGCCGCGTCATCGGCAACGCCCGCTAAGTCTGATCCGAAAGCCGAAGCCAAAACCGACGCGGCGCTGGCGCCGAAGAAATAATGCCGCCTCTATCGGCCCCGCGCCTGGGCAGGACTGACCAAAGGCTCTCTGCCCCAGGAGAGTGTCAGGCCGCGAGGCCGCGCTTCTTCAGCATGGCTTGGCTCGTTGGCAAGCGCCCACGGAAGGCCGTGTAAGCCTGGGCTGGATCACGGCGATTACCTGCGGAATAGATGAACTCCTTGAGCCGCGCGGCGGTCGCTGGATCGAACGCATCTCCGGCTTCCTTGAAGGCGTCGAACGCGTCGGCGTCCATCACTTCCGACCACATGTAGCTGTAGTAGCCGGAGGCATAACCGCCACCGGAAAAGATGTGCGCGAAATGCGGCAGCCGGTGCCGCATGACGATCTCGCGCGGCATGCCGCGCCGCTCCAGCATCTGGCTTTCAAAGCGCGTGACGTCGAGACCTTTCGGATCGTCGAGCGAGTGCAATTCCAGGTCGGCCAGAGCCGAGGCCACATATTCCACCGTCGCGAAACCTTGGTTGAACGTGCGTGCCGCATCGAGCCTTTGCAACAGCGTGTCTGGAATTGGCGTGCCGGTCTTGTAGTGCAGGGCGTAGCGCTTCAGAACGGCTGGCTCCGACAGCCAATGCTCGAAGAGCTGCGACGGCAATTCGACAAAATCGGTGGCGACGGCGGTACAGGCGAGCGACGGGTAGGTGACATCCGACAAGAGGCCGTGCAGCGCGTGGCCGAATTCGTGGAACAGCGTGCGGGCATCGTCGAATGACAAGAGTGTCGGCTCGCCTTCGCCGCCGCGCGCAAAGCTCATCACATTGACGACAACAGGGCGTTCCTCACCGCCAAGTTTGCGTTGGCCGCGGTAGGTACTCATCCAGGCGCCGGACCGCTTTGAGGGCCGTGCGAAATAATCGCCGAGGAAAACACCGACGTGGGCACCTGATTTGTCGGTGACCTCGAACGTGCGGACGTCCGGGTGGTAGCGTCCGAGATCGTTGCGCTCTTTGAAGCTGACGCCGAACAGCCGGCTGGCCGTATCGAAGGCCGCCTCGATGATGCGGTCGAGCTGGAGGTAGGGCTTGATCTCGCCCTCGTCGAGATCGAATTCCGCCTTGCGCACCTTCTCGGAATAAAACCGCCAGTCCCAGGCCTCAACTCGGATGTTTTGGCCCTCGCCGCGCGCGAACGCTTCGAGCCGCGCGCGTTCGCGGCCGGCTTGCGGCACGGCGGCAGCCCAGACTTCGTCGAGCAGACCGCGCACGGCGGCTGGTGATTTGGCCATTGCGTCGTCGAGCCGGAAATCAGCGAACGTCTTGTAGCCGAGGAGGCCGGCACGTTCGGCTCGGAGGGTAATCGTCTCGGCGGCGATCGCGCGATTGTCGTACGCGTTACCGTTCTCGCCGCGCTTGGTCCAGGCCTTGAAGGCTGTCTCGCGCAGGTCGCGGCGGGTGGAGAACTGCAGGAAAGGCTCGATGCTGGAGCGGGCCAGCGTAACGACGTGGCCGGAAAGACCGAGATCGGCCGCCGTGCGGGCTGCTGCTGCAACCGCAAACTCCGGTAGTCCGGCCAGATCTTCCGCGCCGTTCAGGGGCAAACGGAAAGCCTGCTCGTCCGCCAGCACGTTTTGCGCGAACTGGGTGCCGAGCGAGGCAAGGCGTTCGTTGATCTCGCCCATGCGCCGCTTGGCGCGGGCATCGAGCCGAGCGCCGGCCCGCACGAACATCTTGTGATAGCGCTCCAGCAGGCGGGTCTGCTCAGCATCCAGCTTGAGGTTGCCCTGCCGTTGAAAGAGGTCGTCGATCCGCTTGAAGAGCCCGGCATCTAGGTAAATGGCCGTCGAATGCCGCGCCAGGCGCGGTGACATCTCGCGCTCGATGGCCTGCAGTTCGGCGTTGGTATCGGCACCGGCCAGGTTGTGGAACACGCGCGATACGCGCCCGAGCACCGCGCCGGCTTTCTCCATGGCGACGATGGTGTTGGTGAAGGTGGCCTTGGTGCGGGCGCCTGAAATCTTGCTGATCTCGCGCTCGTGTTCCTTCAGAGCCGCATCGAAGGCCGGGCGAAAATGTTCGGCTTTCAGCGATTTGAACGGGGGGAGCCCGAGTTTCGATTTCCAGGGGCTTAGCAGCGGGTTGGTGGCCTTTGCCTTTGGCGCGGTGGCTCTGGCTGTCTTGGACTTTACCGTTTTGGCCGGTGTCGTTGCAGCCGGCTTGACCTTTGCCATCTCAATCTCCCTCGTCTTCGTAGGTCGTTTTGGTTCTTAGACAGTTCTGGGGCCGCAATCGGCATCGCGCGAAAGAATATCGGCCGGTCAACAGGTATGCCCCGCTGCCGGCCCTCGGTATCTCAATTCAGGCTCAACGTGGGCTTTAGCCAGTGGCGCGGGCTGCGGCGTCGATGTGAGCGACCAAGTCGCCATTGAGCTTGAGACCTTGCGCCAAGGCGACCAGGAAATCGTGCTCCTCCTGCGAGTCGAGATCAATGGCGATGCGTGCCGCGGTGAAGAGCTGGACGGCTTCCTCCTCGGTCGACACGCCCCGCACGAGATCCTCGACAGTTGCAGGCCTGTTCAGCTCGTTGGCCAGGAATTCCTCGGCATGGGCGCCGAGGCCGGCCTGCTGCAGCCCGCCAAGGATTTTCTGCTGCTCCTTGGCGTCGATCCGGCCATCGGCGGCGGCAGCGGCGATCATGCCGCGGATATAGGTGATGGCTGCTTCGTTTGTCACGGCTGCCGTTTCGAAGCCCGAACCTTGCGGGGCGGCACCGAGTTGCAGCTCATCTGGGTTGGCGATCAATGGCTTGCCCTGCTGGTAGTTCTGCAGCGCCTTGTAAGCGAGCCCGCCGATCAGGGCGATGCCGCCGAGCTTGATCGCCTTGGATGCCAACGACCGGCCAGCCTTGGTGCCGAGCACGACGGCGCCTAGGCCGCCCGCAGCTGCACCGGCCCCGAGCTGGTTCTTGGCGATCAGATCCTTGAGCTGCGCCATCAGGTCGTCAGGCGATTGGCCTGTCGCCTTGCCAACGGCATCGCGAACGTGGCCGGAGGCGCCGGTCGCCTGATCGGCCCGCTGCGCGCCTTCTTTCACGCCCGCGGTTGCTTGGCCAAGAACCTGGCCCAGAATATCCATCAGGCCGCCGCCGCCGTGGCCACCCTTGCCGAGCTGCTCCTGCAACTTGCCCAGAATATCGCCCAAGCCACCGTCACTTGCTTGAGCGGCGCTCGGACGCGTCTCGGGCGCCCGATTGGCAGCTTGACCACCACCGGGCGCCATATTCTTCAGGATATCGCCAAGGCCACCGAGGCCGCCGCCCTGGCCGCTCTGAGGGGCGCTCGCCTGGCCACCGCCTTGCGTCATGTTCTTCAAGATATCACCGAGGCCGCCCAGACCACCACCAGAACCGCCCCCGCCCTGTTGGCCGCCTGCCTGACCGCCGCCTTGGCCCAATGCCTTACCGAGTTGACCGAGGATATCGCCGAGGCCGCCGGACGGCGCCTGCTGGGGGGCGGCATGTTGCGGCTGGCCTGCGCCGCGCATGAGTTCTTCGAGCAAGCTCTTTGCGTCGAACATCGAAGTTTCCTTTAAACAAGTTGGTTCGGCCGGAGTGGCCCTTGCGACAACTTAGGAGTGGCCCTTGCGACAACTTAGGGGTGCGGCGATGCGGCCGCAATGATGTTCCGTATCCACTGTGACGTCGCTTGCGCCGTCGCCGGCATTGTCGCGGCGGCGGATGGCGCTATAAGTTCGGCAAAATTGTGGGGATCTTGAGACGATGGCAAGCCCCACGGAGCCCCACTGCTGGCACGCTGGAGAGAATGATATGGCCAAGAACAACGATCTGCCGCCGCACCTGTCAGCGAGCGGTCAAGCTTTGGACAGCGGCGCGGTGCCGGCGCAGCTCAAGGCGCATATTTTGGCCGAAGCGCTGCCGCATCTGATCCGCTACGATGGCCAGACCGTCATCATAAAGTTCGGCGGCAACGCCATGGGTGATCAGGCGCTCTCCGAGGCCTTCGCCCAGGACATCGTCTTTCTGAAACGCTCGGGCGTAAATCCGATCGTCGTGCACGGCGGCGGTCCGCAGATCGCGGCCATGTTGAAGCGGCTCGATATCAAATCCGAGTTTGTCCACGGCCTGCGCGTCACCGACAAGGCGACCGTCGAGGTCGTCGAAATGGTCCTCGCCGGCACCATCAACAAGGACATCGTCTCGGCCATCAACCGGCAGGGCGGCAAGGCGGTCGGCATTTCCGGCAAGGATGCCAACCTGATGATCGCGAAAAAGGTCACGGAGATGCCCGACCCCAAGACCAACATCATGGAGAAAGTCGATATCGGCTTCGTCGGCGATCCTATCGAGGTCAACCCCGAGATCATCGACGTCATCTCGAAGTCCGATCTCATTCCCGTCATCGCCCCGGTCGGCGTCTCACGCGACGGCCAGACGCTCAACATCAACGGCGACACGTTCGCCTCGGCGCTAGCGGCCCGCATCAAGGCGCGCCGCCTTCTGCTGCTGACTGACGTGGCCGGCGTGCTCGACAAGGACAAGAAGCTGATCGAGGACCTGACCGTCGATGCCGCGCGCGAGATGATCCGCAAGGGCGTCATCAACGGCGGCATGATCCCGAAGGTGGAAGGCTGCATCGAGGTGGTCGAGGCCGGCGTCGAGGCCGTTGTCATTATTGACGGCCGCGTGCCGCACTGCGTCCTGCTCGAGCTATTCACCGAACACGGCGTCGGCACCATCGTGCGTGCCAACAAGAAGCCGGGGGCGTGAGGATGAGGCGGCCGGAGGCGCCACCTCAGTGAGCATTGCAGCCGCAGCTAGGGCGTGCCGACTCGCGTTTCATCCGTTCCACATTTCGTTCTTTCCGCGATGGTTCAACTCTCGTTGCAGGACCGATGGGCGGCAGTTACCAGCTTTGCACGGTCTGCGCCGTTTGAACTGTGCTGCGGTGCTTTGAACGGCTCCGCTGATTTGATTGTACCTGTTGGCATCTGCCGATAAAGTTTCGTTGCGCTCGCGATATCCTGCGGCACATGTCGTCCTGGCCGATCGACTGGTAGATGCATTGATGATCGAAGATCTGGACTCCAACGAACTGCCGGCGTCGGCTGAAACCGATGTCTGCATAATCGGTGCTGGAGCGGCAGGTATCACCATTGGATTGCATCTCGCCCGCCGTGGCATCGACGTCCTGATCCTGGAGTCAGGCGGGCCAGCGCAGGAGCTGGCAATGCAGGCGCTGAATGCCTGCGAGATCGCCGGGCGGAGGTTTTCGGGTGCCGAAGGCGGGCGCTTCCGAGTGCTCGGCGGCTCGACGACGCAATGGGGTGGGCAGATCCTGCCCATGTCGCCGATCGATTTTGAGGCCCGCCCCTGGATCGATCATAGCGGTTGGCCGATCTCTTTTGGCGAGATCGCGGAGCACTACCGGCGCGTGATCGAAATGATCGGGCTTGGTGGCGCCATTGCCGATGATGCCGACGTTTGGCGCTCGGTTGGTATGACCCCACCGCGTATCGGCGACGAAGGGGCGGAGCTCTTTTTCACGCGCTGGTGTCCGGAGCCCAACTTCTCCCACCTATTCCGCGACGAGATTGCGCGGACACAGAACCTGCGCTGCGTCCTGCACGCGACCGTCACGGCATTTCACGCCGAGGGCCAGCTTGTCACACACGCGTGCGCCCGCAATCTCGCTGGTCGCCAGATTAAAGTGCGTGCGCGTCGCTTCATCCTGGCGACTGGTGGCATCGAGGCGCCGCGCCTCCTTTTGCATCCGCTTGCGACCGGCGAAACGGCGCCTTGGGCCAGCGATCTCATCGGTCGTTTCTTTCAGGATCATCCCGGTGTGACCTGCGCCGACATTATCCCGCGGAACCGGGTCGAGCTGCATCGCCTGTTCGACAACGTGATCCATGGCAACATGCGCTACCAGCCGCGGCTGCGGCTCTCAGAAGCGACACAACGCAAATTGTGCCTACTGCAGGTCAATAACGCGATCATCTTCCGAAGTCGTCGCAACGAGGCTTTGAGCCGCGCGCGCACGGCCGGCAAGAATCTACTCCGGGGACGCGCGCAGCTGAACTCGTTGCCAGACCTCTTCACGGCAGGTCCCGACGTCGCCCGGGTCGCCTGGCGCATGCTCGTCCAGCATCGCGGCTTCAATTTCGACGATCTGGGTGCTCGCCTCGGCATGCAACTCGAGCAGCAGCCGGATCCCGACAGCCGTGTGACATTGACCGACACGGTGGATGCGATGGGATTGCGGCGTGCCCGTATCGACTGGCGCATCGGCATGCGCGAGGTCGAGACCGCGGCAACAGCGACGGAGATCTACAAGCGATCGTTCGAGGCGGCAGGCATCGGCACGTTGAAGATCGACGCGGATGTCGCGGCGCGAAGCCCCGACCTCATCGCCCGTATGAACGACCAGGCCCACCACAACGGCACCGCACGCATGGGCAGCTCGCCGAGCATGGGGGTCGTTGACAAAAATCTCAAGGCTTTCGGAACGGCGAATCTTTACGTGTGCGGTAGCGCGGTGTTTCCCACTGGCAGCTCATCGAACCCGACGCACACATTGCTCGCGCTGGGGCTGCGCTTGGCGGACAAGCTCGCGGCGAGGCCGGCCCATGGAAGCTAGCCCAACGGATCGAATCCGATTGCCAGGCAGCTCGCTCGATATTGCGCGCCTCGGCTTCGGCGGCGCGGGCCTTGTCGGCGGTCCGTCGCGTAGGAGGTCACTGGCACTGCTTGAAGCCGCGTTCGCGTGCGGCATCCAGCATTTCGATGTTGCGCCATCGTATGGGCTCGGTGGCGCCGAGGACGTGCTGGGCGAGTTCGTCGAGCGGCACCGCGGCCTGATCACGCTGACCACCAAATTCGGTAGCGCGCGGACTACACCCGGCCGGCGCATGGCTCTGCAATCGGCCCGGACCATGTTGCGCTCAATCGTCAATAGGTTGCCCGCCGTTAAGCGGCGCCTGCTCAAAGAGCTGTCCCGCCAATCTGCGCCGGCGAGCGTCGATGCAGGGGTTTTCCGGACCGAGTTGGAGACAAGCCTGCGAGCCTTGCGCACTGGGCACATCGATGTACTTTTGCTGCACGATGTCGATCGCACCAGGCTCTCCGACGAACTCATGCGGCAGCTCGACATGGCACGGGACAGCGGTAAGATTGGAGCGTGGGGCATCGGCAGCAGCCTTGAGACGATCGACGAACTAGACGCCGAACAGATGTCGCGATGCGCGATCCTGCAGCACGGCTGGTCGCCGCTTCATGCCTGTAGAAGCAGAAATGAAAACCAGTTTACGATCACGCACCGCGCACTCGCCGACGCATTTCAGCCGTTGTGCGTGCGCCTGAGGGAGCCGGAGCTGTGCCGCCGCTGGTCCAATGACACAGGTCTCGATCTGACCGATACAAAAGAACTGGCGCGCGCGATTCTCGGTAGCGCGCTTGCCGCTAACCCCACCGGCATGGCACTCTATTGGTCAAGCGACATTGTCCGAGTAACCTCGAACGCAAAAGCACTCGACGCGCGCTACCAACGTGCCGGCAGCGCTCTCGCTCGGCTGGTGGCGGAAACGGAGACGCCTCGAACCAATAGCTGATTCCGGCGAACGGATATCGTCCCGTCGCTTGCCGGAAGCCTGTATCAATAGGCAAGGCGTTGGCGGATCCATAGAGCCTCGTCGTGAGCGCACAATTAGCCTACTTTGACCGGCGGCGATTGTTACCACTTCGAAGTTCTGATGCCGTTTTTCACACAGGCACAGTGATCGTGTCCGGCCATGTGCATTCAGACGGTAATGAACTTGCGTACGCATGTGCGGCGTGCGCGGCATTTCCCGCCCCTACCCTCCACGCCCGGCTTCGCTTATGGTGCAGCCGGTCACGACAACGGGGGAGCGCATCATTGGGCGGTGAAACTGAGAGGCGGCGTACGCGCGCGCCATCCCGGGCCGAGGCCCCATCCCTGGCCGGTACAGGGGCCCGCGGCTTTGAGCGCACGCGTGTGTGGCTCTTCGATCTCGACAACACGCTTTATCCCGCGGAGTGCAATCTCTTTGCGCAGGTCGACCAGCGGATGGCGGAGTTCATTGCCAAGTTCCTTGGCGTGCCGTTCGCCTATGCGAAACACCTGCAGAAATCTTATTATCGGCAATTCGGGACGACACTCGCCGGCATGATGCGCGTGCACCGGATGGAGCCGACGCCGTTCTTGGACTACGTTCACGACATCGACCTGACGCCGGTGCCAGAGAGTCCGGCGCTGCGGGCCGCGATCGATGCCCTGCCAGGCCGGAAGATCATTTTTACGGCCGGTTCGCATCGGCATGCAGAGCGGGTCGCGGGCAAGCTTGGCGTGCTCGATCTCTTTGAGGACATTATCGACATCGTCGATAGCGACTTTGTGCCCAAGGAAAAACCGGAGCCGTACCATCGCATGCTGAAGTCGCACAACGTGACCCCTGAAACCGCTGCCATGTTCGAGGACATGCCGCACAATCTGGTGGCACCGCATGCCCTGGGAATGACCACGGTACTGGTGCATTCGAGCTACATCGACCACCCCATTCAGCTCAAAATCCGCAACTGGACAGTGCCGCCGGAACACGTGCATCATATGACAGAGGATCTGACGGCGTTTCTGACGGGCAAGACGGGGCTGGTCCGCAAGGCTGAAGCCGCTGGCGGTGCGCCTGCCGAGCCAGGCTGAGCGTCGCCGAGTTGTGCGTTGTAGGGCTGCGCCAAACGGTGGTGATTCGTTGACGGAGGCG
Organism: Hyphomicrobiales bacterium; assembly: GCA_025353015.1. Classification (GTDB taxonomy): domain Bacteria; phylum Pseudomonadota; class Alphaproteobacteria; order Rhizobiales; family Hyphomicrobiaceae. The sequence continues at coordinate 1,841 of JANXRM010000401.1, read as the reverse complement.
AGGGGGTTGCATGTGGAATATCAGGTCGTTCGCCGTGCTCGGCGCAGCGTTGGTGTTGCTGGCTGCGCCAATGGGGCGCGCCGAGGCCCAAAATCAGACCAAAACCCGTGCCCAGGCCGTCCAAGCCCCACCGGAGCCGGAGGTCGTGCCCTTCCAGAATGCCAGCTATCCCGCCGGCTCTATCGTCATCGTCAACAAGGAGCGCAAGCTTTACTACGTGCTCCCGGACGGGCAGGCGCGGAGTTACCCCGTGGCCATCGGGGTTCCCGATGAACAGTGGGTTGGCCGCGAGATGATCACCAACAAGCGCGAGAACCCACGTTGGGTCGAACCCGATGACGATGGCGATGGCGAGGTGATTGAGGGCGGCGATCCTCGCAATCCCCTCGGCAAACGAGCGCTTTACCTCGGTACCACGCTTTGGCGTATCCACGGTACGGTCGCCCCGTGGTCGATCGGCAAGGCGGCGTCCAACGGCTGCATCCGCATGCACAACGACCACGTTATCGACCTTTATGAGAAGGCTGAGGTCGGCGCTGAGACATTCGTCGTCAATCAGCTGTCCGATCCGGTGCCGAAAAGGAAGGGCCGTAAACTCGTCGACGATTGACTCGGGCGAATTTCGGCCATGTCCCCTAGGCAGGCGAGAAAGCGCTGGCCGGATTTTCCGGGCGGGCTAAGGGCCACCACCATGCTGCATGCACGAACTTCCAGCAATCGCGCGACAGCGCTAGACCTGCGGAAGTTCTTGAACTAGGCTTCTGACAGAGTGTCAAAATAATGCGCGGCGCCCTGGTTATGGCCGGGGAAAAAACAAAGTTGCGCATTACAACGTATCGAAGCCGTCAGCGGGGCAACACCGCAAGGCTGTAGGAAACGAAACCGTTCAATAGAACTGTTCAAAGGGAGGATAACGCGTGGAATCCAGCAAAATTACCCGGCGCAAATTTGTCGCCGGATCGGCAGTCGCCGCCGGCATGATCAGCGCGCCGTATGTGCGCCGCGCCAATGCCGCCGGGACGCTGACCATTGGACTTTGGGATCACTGGGTTCCCGGCGCGAACGACGTACAGTCAGCCATCATCAAAGAGTGGGGCGACAAGGAAAAGGTCGACGTCAAGATCGACTATATCACCAGCCAGGGCAACAAGCTGCTGCTGACGATCGCCGCCGAATCTCAGGCGAAGTCCGGCCACGACATCATGGAATTCACGAACTGGGAATCGGCGCAGCATGCCGACTCGCTGGAAAGCCATGACGCGGTTGTGAAGCGCGTGGTCGAGAAGAACGGCCCGATCGATCCGGCCGTTGAATATGTCGGCAAGTTCGAGGGCCGCTGGCTGGGCGTGCCGATGACACGCGGATCGCTGTTGCTCGGTTGCTGTTCGCGCTTCGACTGGATGAAGCAGCACGCGGGCATTGACGTGCAGGAACTCTACCCGGCTGGCAAGCCTGCGAACGATGCCGCCTGGACGTGGGATGCGTTTCTTGGTGCCGCGGAAAAATGCCACAAGGCGGGCGTGACGTTCGGTCTGCCACTCGGCACGACGACCGACACCAACCAGTGGATTGGCGCGCTGTTCCTCGCCTACGGCGCCGACCTGATGGACGACAAGGGTAACGTCACCGCCAAGACCGAAAAGGTCAAGCAGGTGCTTGAGTATGCCAAAAAGCTCTATGCGTTCTGCCCGCCGGATGCCGTGTCGTGGGACGACTCGTCAAACAATAAGGCGCTGATCTCGGGTAAGACGGCGTTGATCTTCAACCCGCCGAGTGCTTGGGCTGTTGCCAAACGCGACGCACCTCAGGTTGCCGAGAAGTGCTGGACGCACGGCTTCCCG
>JANXRM010000473.1 GCA_025353015.1 Hyphomicrobiales bacterium | reverse complement strand
GAACCTGGACGGCATCATCAGAAAATCAGCCGCCGTGGGAACGATATGTCGTCCCCGCGGCGGCTGACGCCAGTTGTCGTGCAGCCAGCAGTGCTCGTGCAACCGGCGGTGGCCTGACCGGAACGATCGGCTCATGCCTCGTCAACGCCCGCCTGTCACGGCAACCGTGACCAGGCCCACATTTCGTTCGTCACTCCGCGGCCACCGCCACGCGGCCCTTGAATGCCGGCATGACTTCCTTGGCGAAGCGCTCGAGCTGTTCCAGCGCTGTCGCGAGCGGTGTACCCATCGGCAGCGAGCATGAAACGCGCTCGAGGCCCGGATAGGTTTTCTCCACCGCCTTCAGCTGCTCGATGATGTCGGCGGCGGTGCCGGTCAGGAAACCGCCGGCCTTCACCGCGTCCTCGATGCGCGGCAGCTTGACCGACGGCACGAGCGCCGGGTTGCGCATGGCCGCGATCTGTTCTTCGCTCAGCGCACGCACCAGGCGCAATTCGCCGAACATCTTCATGTTCTCCTCGTAGGACTTGCCGGCCTCCTTCATGCCCTGCTCGCGGCTCGAGGCGATGTGGAACTGATAGCCGAGCGAGAGCCGCTCGCCCGGAGCCAGTTCGACGCCGCGACGCTTGTAGGCGCCGCGGAAGCCGTCCATGTGCCGTTGCACCGCGCCGCCTTCGGCCGAGCCGCCACCGATGACGCCGGACATGCCGTGCTTGGCCATGAAGTCGAACGCGCGATCCGAGCCCGATTGGATCGGCTGCCAGCATTCGACCGGCAGCTTCAGCGGCCGCGGAACCAGCGTGATCTCCTTCAGCGTGTAACCGCGATAGGGCACCTCGGGCGGGCAGGTGTAGTATTTTCCCTTGTGGCTGAACTTGTCCTCGTTGAAAGCCTTGAAGATCAGGTCGCAGCCTTCCTCGAACATCTCGCGGTTGGCGTCCTGGTCCGTCAGCGGCGCGCCGAACGTTTCGACCTCCCGCGTATGATAGCCACGTGCGACGCCGAACACGGTCCGCCCGCGCGTCAGGATCTCAGCCGTTGCATAATCCTCGGCGAGCCGCAGCGGATGCCACATCGGCACCACGTTGAAACCGCAACCAACGCGGATGTTCTTGGTGATGCCACACAGGTGCATCGCCATCATCAGCAGGTTCGGGATGCATTCCGTACCCTCGGGCTGGAAATGATGCTCGGCCATCCAAAAGGTGTCGTAGCCGAGCCGATCCATCGTCCGCGCGTACTCCTCAGCCTTGTAAAGAGCGCCGGCCAGTTCCTTGTTCGAGTACAAGCGGTCGTTGATCGGTGTGCCGAGATACCCGAGATTGTCCAGGTCGACGGTGCCTACATAGGTGCTGTCGAATTTCGTGATCATTGCGTTTTCTTCCCCGTGGTTCTGCTGCTTGATTGAGATTGTTGCAGACAAGCTGACAGGCCGCAGACCCTTCGTCCAGGGGTTGCCTGCCACGGAAGCGGTTTCGGAAACCAAGCGCGGGGTGTCGGGCGTCGCGTCTCAGCCAAACTTGAATTCCTGATAGCCCTTGGCCGCCACTTCGTTCGCCATCTTCGTATACTTGACCGCGCTGCCGCCATAGCTCAGGACGCGCAAGACATCGCGCCCCGCCACGTTCCGGTTGACGCCCGTCTGCCAGGAATTGATCTTGCTCGAGAGCAGCATCGCCGCCGCCTCATCGACGTGCTTTTGCCAGCCGTCGACGGCTTCAGTACGCGGTTCGACGCGTTTTAGATTTTTCTCGCGCATGTACTTGATGAGCCCGGTCTGCCATTCGACGATCTGCTCGATATTGCGGGGAATATTGCCGCGCGCGGTATGCGGGCCAAGGATCATCAACAGGTTCGGGTAGCCTTCCGTCTGCACGCCGAGGAACGTCCGTGGCTGGCATTGCCAGTCGTCCTTCAGGCGCCGGCCGCCCGCACCCCGGATGTCGATCCGGTCGTAGGGGCCGGTGACGCCGTCGAAGCCGGTGGCGTAGATCAGCAGGTCGAACGCGTAGTCGCCGCCGCTGGTCCTCAGACCCTTCGGCGTGATGCGCTCGATCGGCGTCGCGTTGATGTCCACCAGGTCGACATTGTCCTGGTTGTAGACCTCGTAGTAATTGGTTTCGAGCGGCAACCGGCGCGTGCCGAACCCATGATTTTTCGGAATGAGCATCTCGGCAACGGCGGGGTCCTTGACGCGCTGGCGGATTTTCTTCGCGACGAACGCGCTGATGAGCGCGTTGGCCTCCTCATTAATCAGGATATCGCTGAAATTGCCGATCCAGATGCCGAAGCCGGGCTCCGAATAAAGCTTCTCCCAGAAGGCCTCCCGCTCCGCCGCCGACACCTCCAGCGCCTTGCGCCGGTCCGGATGATGGATGAAACAACTGACGGTCTGGCGGCAGCGCGCGTAGATTTCGTCGAAGCTCGCCTTGATTTTCGCCTGCTCCGCCTCGGTGATGCGGCTGTTGTGCAAAGGGGCTGCCCAGTTCGGCGTGCGCTGAAACACGGTGAGATGGCCGACCTCGCGGGCAATCGTCTGAATGGTCTGGATCGCGGTGGCACCGGTGCCGATGATGCCGACGCGCCGGCCCTTGACGTCCATAGGCTCGTGCGGCCAGCGTGCCGTATGGAAGGCTGGTCCCTGAAACGTCTCGCGTCCGGGAATATTCGGCAGCGTATGCGCCGAAAGCGGTCCGAGCGCGGTGATGAGAAACCGCGCCGACGCTTGAGCGCCATTGTCGAGCGTGATCGTCCACGTGGCCAGCGCATCGTCGAAATGCGCGCTGACGACCGTGGCATTGAATTGCATGTCCGAGCGCAGATCGAACTTGTCGGCCACGTAATTCAGGTAGCGCAGCGTATCGGGCTGCGCCGCGAAATGCTCGGGCCAGCTCCATTCCTGCAGCAGCTCCTTCGAGAAGGAAAAGCCGTAGGTCCAGCTTTCGGAATCAAAACGTGCGCCGGGATAGCGGTTCCAAT
>JANXRM010000463.1 GCA_025353015.1 Hyphomicrobiales bacterium | reverse complement strand
CGGAAATCGAGTTCTATCATCCCCTCGTCTTTATTTAGATGCCGCAAGGAGAAGACCTGTACGAGTGGGTCGTTCACGATGCGCGCAAGCTCGTCTTTCGGCAATGCCAGCCGCCAGGACCAAAGCCAATCGGCCCCCACGCACTTGTACAGTTCCAAGTACCAATCCAGGTCTGGCGCGGGATGGTTCATCAAGGTGAATTGCGCGTGCTCAGCGGGTCCAAACGCTGCCGGTGGCTCCAGCATCTGAAGACAGGTCACCACGGTGGGCAATTGATCGTTTGGGACTTCGATGGTGCGCGGCAAATGTACCATTTCATTGCCCCTGGCTACAGCGGTGCTTGGACGGCATCGGACGGCAGACGCTACCGGGGCTTTGAGCGTCTGCCAATTACCGCTCCCACTGCGGAATCGTCGCTTTACGTTGCGGTCGGTGCTGAGGGTGTAGCGGTAGGCCATCTGCTGGACTCAGGTCGTCCTGGCGTTCAGAAAACTGCTGAATCGGAGTTTCTGTTCGCTTGCTACTCGAACCCCGCCAGGGGTTGCCGCCGGTGCCGTCGTGCGTGAAGACGTTGACGTGGGTGACGATGATCATAGGGACAGGGATCCAAGGTGGCAGCCTATTAGCGGTTAGGCATATTGCGCGGTCATTGCCACAAGACGGTGCACCGATCGAGCGCCATTGGGCATCTGCGCAAGCGAGCGTGCGCACTCCAACCGCCTTTGCGGGCATGACGTTGGGGATCGGTTTGAACGTGAGACCGACGGGCCAATCAGGCGTTTCGTCCACGTTCCATCTTCCTAGCCTTCCGTTCGCGTAATTTATATTATGGAAAATAATGGCTGCTCAATGTCAGCTTTATCAGGCGTTGTGCGACCACGCAGATCTGACTATGCGGCTGCCGGACGATCGGTATCGACGCTCGAACCAGCGAACTTATCCCCCTCGCGTTGGGCGAGCGTAGCATTACCGCGTTCACATTGGCTTCCAGGGCGTCAATCGCGAGACGTTTCGAGTGGCGCGATGCGGATGCCGCTCCTGGTGCGGGGATGAGTCCCTACGTTCACCAGCCTGCCGCTGCGGCGGACCGACGGGTCTGCGGCGCCGCCGTCCGACGGCACCAGCGGGTGGAGAAAGCGGGCGGCGATGGGGCGGCACGTGCCGCGGTTGCAAAATTCCAATCGGTGCGGTACGGCTGCCCCGTGACCCTGGATTTCGAAGTCGTTGCGTCCGGATGCCCCTCGGCATCCGGCGTGGCGGCGCTTGCGCTGGGATCCGTTCATGACGGCATCGATAGCCGGGCTGGCCTTGGCTCGGCATGACGAGGTCCGTCATCCGCCAGCGCGCGGATGACACTGGCGGGTATGTTGCAGCGCCTCTCCGCACTCCCGATAGCAAACGACGGGCGGTCCGGAGGGTGTCCCTCCGGCAGGGTGCGGGACGTGGTCCCGCTCGCGTAGCGACGCGAGCGGTGCGATGCGTGGGCCGTAAAGCAGAAGATCGTGGTGGTCAGTCGTGGGTGCCGGCCTTCGCCGGCATGACGTTCGAGAGTTGGCCAAACGTCGTTGCGACTTGGGAGCTTCAGCGCAACAGGCTGCAGTTGTCGTGCGGCGCGGCACGCGCCACTCCTGCTCGCGGAGAGGCCCGTGCACCCGGCGCCGTCCTCACCCCTTCTCGTAATGGCTCTGGACGAGCTTATCGAGAAGGCGGACGCCCCAGCCGGAGCCCCAGCTCTGGTTGATCTCGGTGCGGGGGCTGTCCATGGCGGTGCCGGCGACGTCGAGATGGGCCCAGGGCGTGTCGGCGCTCTTGATGAAACGCTGCAGGAACTGGGCGGCCGTGATGGCGCCGCCGAAGCGGCCGCCGATGTTCTTCATGTCGGCGTTCTTACTGTCGATCAGCTTGTCGTAGCCGGCGCCCAGCGGCATGCGCCAGACCTTCTCGCCAGTCGCTTCGCCGGCTTCTTCCAGCTCGCGGGCGAGCTTGTCGTTGTTGCAAAAGAGCCCCGCGTGCTCCTTGCCCAGCGCCACCATGATGGCCCCCGTCAGCGTCGCGAGATCGACGATGAGGCGCGGCTTGAAGCGCTCCTGCGCGTACCAGAGGACGTCGGCGAGGACGAGCCGGCCCTCGGCATCGGTGTTCAGGATCTCGATCGTTTGGCCCGACATGGAGGTGACGATATCGCCGGGGCGGGTGGCGGAACCGGACGGCATGTTCTCGACGAGACCGACGAGGCCGACCGCGTTGACGGGGGCTTTGCGCTCGGCGAGTGCTTGCATAAGGCCCGAGACGCAGGCAGCGCCGCCCATGTCGCCCTTCATGTCCTCCATACCGGCCGCGGGCTTCATGGAGATTCCGCCGGTATCGAAAACGACACCCTTGCCGACGAAGCAGACCGGCTGCTTATTGCGGGCCTTCTTGGCGCCGTGCCACTGCATGACGACGACGCGACTGGGGCGGACACTCCCCTGCCCGACCGCCAAGAGCGAGCCCATCTTGAGAGCTTCGAGCGCTGGAACATCGAGAATTTCGACGTCGAGACCGGGAATGTTGAGGGCCTTCAATCGGTCGGCGAATTCGACGGGGCCCAGCGCATTGGCCGGTTCGTTGACGAGATCACGGGCGAGAAACACACCGCGGGCAACGGCACGGCGGCGCTCAAAGGCGGCGGCTGCGGCTGTCGGATCGGCACAATGGATGTCGATTTTCGGCAGCGGTTTGGAACCATTTCCGTTTTGCTCGTCGGTGGGTTTACGGCTCAGATACTTGCGGAAATTGTAGGCCCGCAATGCCATGCCCTGGGCCACCTGGGCTGCAGTTTCGGCTGCGTCCTCGCCGCCTTCGACGATGAGGCTGGCGGCGACCGATGTGCGGGCGATGATCTGGGCGAAAGCCGCGCCGCCGATGCGAATGAGATCGAGTTCTTTGGGGTCGGGATCGCCTGTCCCGACGATGATCACGCGCTTCGGGTCGATGCCGGCGGCGCCCAGGACTTCAATGGTGCTGCGGGCCTTGCCTTTAAATTCAGCAGCCGCAACCGCGCGTTCGAGGGCCCCATCCGTCTGGCGGTCCAGGCGGTTGGCGATGGCCGAAAACTCTCGGTCGGAGCCAACAAGCAACACGGTCGCCGGCGCCAAGGGAGCGGTCAAGGCCACGAAACGGATGTCCAACTGCTCAGTCATGTCATTGGTCCTTGCTCAGCCTCGGTCTCAGACACGCGCGCTCCCCCAAGTTACTCCCTCCCCCCTACAGGCAGGAAGGCTCGACCGCGATCGGTTATGACTTTGGGGAGGCCGCTCGACGCAACGAAAACTGTTGTAACGCACGCAATTTGCGTCAGCACCTTATTGCGCGCTCGTGAATTGGCAAGCGGCAGGTGTTGCGTGGTAGCCACATAATTGTGCAGAGCCGTGAACCCGAGGTGCGGAGCGCGAGCCGCAGTTTGGCCACCATGCTATGGGAACCCGCAGTATGCTCCAGTTGCGCGACGATTCCTGCTCCTGCGGCGAGGACGTGGGGGCGGGACACGTTGACTTTTGTCGTTTGGATTGGCCGATGGTGGTTGGGCGATTTGGGTTGGGTGACTTGGTTGGGTGACTGGGCTGGGTGACTGGGCTGGGGCCCAAGCGTGTATGCCGAGCGGGTGGGGATGAGGGCGCAGGAATGAAAGCTGAACCGGCAACAACGGTTGCACGAGGTTTGCTGGTCGCAGCAAGCCTTGGCGCCGTGATTTGGTCCGGTGCGGTGCTCGGCATGCCGAAAGTACCGAGACGAGGCCATGATTTGGCCCCCCTGCCACAGCCACAAACCCGAAGTATCCTTGCCGATCTTGTTCTCAAAAACGCGCGTCGCGGCAGTGTGCCAGCGACTTGGCCAGAAACTTGGCCAGCAACTTGGCCGCACGGCCAGCGGCCGCGGTTGGCAACCGGGTTGGCTTCCGGCCGCGGCTTCAGCAATTTGGCCAGCGGTATCGCGCGCATCCCGCAAACCGAATTCTGGTTGCCGTCGCCGACCGTGCCAGCTAGCTGGCAATCGCCATGATGCTCGCGCCGAAGATCCTGTCGCGGTACATCTTTCGTCAGGCGGCGGGGGCGGTGCTGCTCATTCTATTATCGCTGACCGGTATCGTCTGGATCGCGCTCGCACTCCGGCAGCTCAACCTCGTGACCAGCCAAGGTCAGGACGTCTGGCTCTTTATCAAGATGACGCTGCTGGCGCTGCCGAACCTGATGGCGCTGATCGCGCCGATCGCACTGCTGGTGGCGACCATCCACGTCCTCAACCGGCTCTCCGGCGACAGCGAACTGATCGTCATGACGGCTGGCGGGGCCACCATCTGGCATATTGCCCGCCCCCTGCTCCTGGTCGCCTGTTTCGTGGCGGCTGGCGTGGCCGCCGTCAACCATTGGGGGATGCCGTGGAGTTTGCGGCTGCTGCGGGAATACGTGATCCAGGTCCGGACTGACCTCATCACCCAGGTCATTCAACCGGGCAAGTTCTCGACGCCGGAAAACAATCTGACATTCCACATCCGCGAACGTAGCCTCGATGGCGAACTCAAGGGCCTCGTCATGCACGACGCCCGCGACCAGAAGCAGGTTTCGACGTTCCTTTCGGAACGCGGCTGGATCATCAAGCAAGACAAGGACGCCTACCTGTTGATGGAGACCGGCCACATCCTGCGCCGGTCGGCCGTCGGTGAACCTGTCCGGATCATCGAGTTCCAGAAATATGCCGTCGATCTCGCGCGCTTCGAGGCCAAGGAACAAGGCCCCGAGCTGAAACCCCGAGAGCGCTATTATGACGAATTGGTGCATCCGGCCGCCGACGATGTGCTGGCACGGACGCAGCCTGGCTTGTTGCGTGCCGAGTTGCATGAGCGCTTCTCAAGTCCGCTGTATCCCTTCGCCTTCGTCCTGATCGCGGTCGCGTTTGTCGGGCATTCCCAAACAACGCGGCAAAATCGAGTGCAGTCGATCGTGGCCGCCTTCCTGATTTCCGCGGGCAGCAGGCTTGGCGGGCTGGCCGGCATCAACCTCGTGACGCTGCGCCCGTCGAACGTTTGGATCGCCTATACTATTCCCCTCGGCGTCATGCTGCTCGGCCTGGTGATGGCGCAAAGTGGCATGCGGCCGCGAAAGCAATCGCGCATCGGCGCTGGTTTGGCGGCAGCCGTCGATCGGTTCGCCGGGCTTGGCCGCCTGTTCCGCCGCCGCCCCTCCGCCTACAGTCAGCGTTGAAGGGAACCCGCGATGCGCGCTCCAACGCTCCGCCGCTATATCGGCCGCCGCTTCTTCGTGATGATCACGGGCACGTTCCTGTTATGCGCCATGTTGATCTTCATGATCGACATCGTCGAGTTGCTGCGCCAGGCCGGCAAGTTCGGCCGGGTTCCCTCGTTCCAGATCGCCTGGATGGCCCTGTTGCGGCTGCCAGCCTATACCGAAATTCTGCTGCCGTTCTGCGTTTTGGTCGGCGCGATCGGCGCGCTTCTCCTCCTCAACCGCAAATCCGAACTGGCCGTAATGCGCGCGGCCGGGATGTCGGCGTGGCAATTCATGTTGCCGGGCTTCATCGTCGCCGTCCTCGTCGGCGTTTTCGCCGTGACCGTCTATAATCCGATCGCCGCCTGGTCGAGACAGGAGTCCGAGCGGCTCTTTGCTGAAGCGTTCGGTCGCGAGGCCAGCGTCATGCGCGTCGAGGGGGGCGGTGCCTGGCTTCGCCAGGATGGCCGGGATGGCGCATCGGTGCTGAATGCTGGAGCTGCCGCCTCATCCGGCCGCGCCCTCAGCGTCGTCATGTTTCTGCAGTACGACAGCCATGGCCGCTTCATCGAGCGGATCGACGGCCCTCGGGCGGTTTTGCACGATGGGTTCTGGCAGGTTGAAAAGGCCATCGTCTCGCGCGTCGGCCGGGAGCCAGAATACTTCGATGTCTACACGATCAGCACATTTTTGACGCCGGATAGGGTCGCCGACGCCCTCGGTACTGCCATGTCGGTGTCGGTTTGGGACCTTCCTGGCCTCATAGAAGTCACTGAAAAAGCAGGACTTTCTGCCGTTCGCTTTCGCGTGCAATACGAAGTATTGCTGTCGCGTCCCGCCCTCTTGCTGGTGATGGTTCTTTTGGCGGCCACTGTGTCTTTAAGGTCATTTCGATCGGGTGGGATCCAGACTATGGTCATCACCGGGATGCTTGGGGGATTTGGCTTCTTCTTACTTTCTGAAGTCTCTCGGCAAGCGGGTGTTGCCGGTCTAGCCTCGCCCTTGTTGGCGGTCTGGGTACCGGTGATTGTCGCTTGTTGTGCATCTTTGACGGTGCTCTTGCACCAGGAGGACGGTTGAGGTGATGCGTATCGGCATACAGCCACGGACCTGTCTGGTCCGCGCCTGCGTGGAGCTGGTCTCCGGCGCGGCGCGTAGTGCTGTGCTTGCCTTTGCACTTATTGTGGCCGGCTCGGCAGCGTCCATGGCACAGAGCCCCAACCCCAACCCCGCGAACCCCGGAAATTCGGTCGCGACCAATCCGTTCCAGTTGAACCTGATCAATCCGATCGATCCGCGCACAGGGCAGCTGCAGTCGAATTTTCCGCAGCAGCCGGGTGGGGTTCTTGGCACACGGAAAAAGCCCGATAAGACCCAACCGTTGTTGCTCGAGGGTGACGAGCTCATCTACGATACCCGCAATAACCGCGTCATCGCGCGCGGCAACGTCCAAATCTATTTCGACGATCACGTGCTGACAGGCGACAAGATCACCTACGACCAGAGTGCGAACACGCTGACGGCCGAAGGCAACGTCCAGATCCGCGAGCCGAATGGCAATACTCTGCGCGGCGACAAGCTGGTCACGACGGATGATTTCCGCGACGCCTTTATTCAAAGCCTGAGCGCCGTCGGTAAGGACGATAGCCGGATCGCGGCACGCCGTGCCGTGCGCAAGGACGGCAACGTCACAGAATTCGAGCAGGCGAAGTTCACGCCTTGTAAAAACGATCCCGGGCAGCCGCCGCTCTGGTGCGTCAGCGGGCAGCGGATCGTCCACGATCAGCAGGCTGGATCGATCGTCTATCAGGATGCGGTGTTCGAGGTGTTGGGCGTTCCCATTCTCTGGGCCCCCTTCTTTTCGCACGGCGATGCATCGGTCAGCCGCCGCACGGGGTTCCTGGCGCCCACATACGGCACCAACTCGTCGCTCGGCACCATCATCACGGTCCCTTACTACATCGCAACGGCACCGAACGCCGACTTCCTTTTCCAGCCGCAGTACCTTTCCAAGCAGGGTGTGCTGTGGCGCGGTGACTGGCGGCATCGCCTGGCGGCGGGCAGCGAGTATTCGATCAAGGTCGCAGGGATCGAGCAGAACGGCGCCAACTTACCGTCGACGCTGGACCCGCTGTCGCGGTCGCAGCTCGATGGCTGGCGCGGTAGCGTGCAGACGCAAGGCGCGTTGTCGCTGTCGTCCTGGTGGCGCTTCGGCTGGGATCTGACGCTCGAGAGTGACGATACGTTCCGTCGGTTCTATAAGCTCGACGGTATCCTGCAGACGGATAAGATCAATACAGCCTATCTTGAAGGCATCAGCGAGCGGAACTATTTCAGCGCGAAATTCTACCATTTCGGTGGGTTGCTGCTGCAGGACACGTTGCCGAATCAGACTGGCCTGCCCTCTGCGCGCAGCCAAGTTTATCCGGTCATCGACTACAGCTATATCTTCGATAAGCCAGTTGTCGGTGGTGAACTCAGCGTCGCTGGCAATGCGTCGAGCATGACGCGTAAGGACGGCACGGATTCCACACGCGTAGCCGCCGAAGCGAACTGGCGCAGCAAGACTGTCGATCCGCTCGGCCAAGTCTGGACGCCGTTCCTGGGTGCTCGCGCCGACGTCACGCGCTACACTAACGCGTTCGACCCCGAAAACGGTATCGGCGTGGCGGATGGCACCACAACGCGGGCCTTGGGGATGGCCGGAGTCACCTACTCCTATCCGTTCGTCGCCAACACGGCCGACGCTTCACACGTTGTCGAGCCCATCGGTCAGGTCATCATCCGGCCGTCCCGGGTGTCGCAACAGATTGTTCCGAACGAAGATGCACGCAGTCTCGTCTGGGATGACACGCTGCTGTTCGACAAAGACAAGTTTTCCGGTTGGGACCGAATCGAAACCGGCGGCCGGGCTAACGTGGGATTGCAGTACACCTTCCAGAGCAACAAGGGCGGTTATGCGCGGTTCATAGCGGGCCAAAGCTTCCAGTTGACGGGCGACAATGCGTTCACCAACCCAGGCTTGGTTCCGTCGAACCTGAACAACGCGCTTGCGGTTCCGGGCAGCACACCGGGCACGACAGTTGTATCTAACGCGCTCGTGCCGAACTTCCAGCCGAACAGCGGCCTGAACACCAACCAGTCGGATTATGTGCTTGGTGCCTATTTCGCGCCGACGCAGAACTTCCGGGTGGTGGCGCAAGGACGCTTCGACGAGAGCGACTATTCGTTGAAGCGCGGCAACTTGTATTCATCGGCAATCTTTGGTCCGCTCCGCCTGACGACGCAGTACTCGTATTCCCGGGACGACCTGGTCCAGCCGGCCAGTCAGCAGGAAATCATCGGCGCCGGGACGCTCAAGTTGACGGACCGTTGGGCCGTGGGCTCCATGCTGCGCTACGACATCGACGCCAACGTGTGGCTACAGCAGCAATATCAGGTCAAATATTCCGACGAATGTTTCGTCCTGACCGCGACCTATACCGACAACAACATCCACAATCCAGCCTTGAGCACCCAGCACGACCGTACCCTGATGCTGCGGTTCGAGCTGAAGTATCTGGGTGACTTCAAGTACCAGACGAGTATCTCTGATACAGCCTTCGGCAACAACCAGCCGGCCAAGTAGAGCGTGGGTATCCGGCAGCGCTGTTGAGGACGGACCCAGCGAGTGCTTTTTTTCCACAATGCCGGGCCGTGACACTAAAAGCCCAACTTTTTCTACTTTTGTGCCGATCGCGCCCCGATTTTCCAGGTGTTGGTCGGAAGCACTGCCCTAGGCTTGCCACGGTTTGTGTGGACAGTGTATGGGCTCTGTCGAACCTTGTCCTTTGTCGTTCGGTTTTGTGGCAGACTGTTCTGCGTCAGCTGGGATCTGATTGAGTCGGCGTTACGGCGCGGGCGATGCCCGCAGCAACCGGAGAAGACCACGCGCCCATGATAGCGGTCAGGCCAAAGCGAATTGGAACTCCAGTGTTCGGCCTGTGGTCCGCGCGCGTCGCGCTGCCAATAGTGATCTTTGCAGCACTTGCGATGTCAGCCTCGGCGCTCAACGCCCAGTCCGTTCCTGGGCTCGTCGTCACGACAACGCCAACGCCGGTACCACAGCCACAGGGCGGTCCGGCCTCTACTGGTATGATTTCCCAAGGCGGTCCTGTGAATTTCCCAGGGCTGGTCGTTTCTGCTCCGCCCGGGGCTGGATCGCAAGGTGCGATACCGCAGGGTCCTTCGGCGCAGAGTCCAGCAGCGCCGGGTAGCATCGTGCCGCCCGCCCAAGCTAAGCCGCAAGCGAAAGCTAAGCCAAAGCCCAAGGCCACGCCAACCAAGCACGCAAGCGCGGACGCTGGTCAGAGCGGTGCGTCGGCAAGCGGGCCGCAAGGGATCGTGGCGCTCGTCAACGATGAACCGGTGACGGCTTACGAGGTCAATGAACTAGCGAAATTCCATGCCCTTTCCGCCAACTTCCAGGACAAGGCCAAGGCCAACATGAAGGCCATTGCCGAGAACCCGCGGACCAATGAACGACTAAAGGAAATTTTGGAAGAGACCATCAAGGCCAACGCGGGCAAGACGCGTGAACAGGTGATCGCGGCCTTCGAGGCGCGCAAGAAGGAATTCGTCATCTCGTTGCAACGCCAGGCGATGGATGGCGCCAGGGCTAGTGTGCTTCCGACACTGCGCAAAAAGGCACTCGACGAATTGGTGGAAGAGCGGCTGAAATACCAGGAAGCCAAGCGGCTGACGATCACCAGTTCAGACGACGAGGCCGATAAAGCTTTCAAGGGCATTGCAGCGAACAATAAGATGACGCCGCAGCAGTTTATGGACTACATCAAAGCGCAAGGCTCGGACGCTGGCATCATGAAGGCGCGTTTCAAGGCGCAGATTTTATGGCGAGAGGTTGTTCGCCGCCGCTTCGGCCACATGATCAACATCAACAACAAAGACGTCGAACAGTTCGTCGCCAGCTCCAAGCAGGCCAGTCAAGACAGTGTCGAGTTGCATCTCCACAAAATTACACTGACAGCGCCGGGCAAACTCGATCAGAAAATCATGGCACAGCGGCTTGATGAGGCCGAGGCGCTGCGCGCCAAGTTCAACGGCTGCAAAGAGACGGCGAACCTGGCCAAGGGCGCGACCAATGCCAAGTTCGAGGATTTGAGCTTCAAGAGCGTCTCTTCGATCGAGGAACCGCAGCGCAGTTTCCTCGCGTCTGCGAAGGATGGCGATATGTTGCCGGGCAATTTCACGGCCTCCGGCGTCGAGCTTTATGCCGTCTGCGGTCGCCGGACGGTGAAAATCGACGAGCAGAAGCGCCAGGAAGTCGAAGGCGTGCTGCAGTCGAAAGAGTTCGAGCGTATGGCCTCGCGCCTCATCGCCGATCTCAAGCGTGACGCGCTTATCGAATACAAGTGACCTGCACGGCGCGTGTCGCCGGGCCCTGAACTTTGCCCTCTACGCCAGCGAGCTATGATGCCAGGCCGTTCGCTTCCACTGGCCGTCAGCATGGGCGATCCAGCCGGCATCGGGCTCGATATCGCGCTCACGGCCTTGGCCGGGCCCGATCGCGGTGGCCTGCCGGGGTTCATTCTTTACGGCGACCCCCAGGCTGTCGCGGCCCGCGCGGCCCTGTTAAAGCTGGCGATCCCGGTGGTCGAGATCGGCGACCCGCGCCATGATGGCGCCGTGCAGCCAGGAATACTCGCGGTGGTCCCGGTTCGCTGTGCCGTCGCACCGGTCCCGGGCCGTCCCGATCCAGCCAATGCCGCAGCCATCATCCAGGCCATCGAGAAAGCGACGGCTGACGTCGTTGCCGGAACTGTTGCAGCGTTGGTCACCAACCCAATCGCGAAGGCGACACTGGCGGCCGCTGGTTTCCCGCATCCCGGCCATACGGAATTCCTGGCGGAACTGGCGCATCGGCATTTCCCCGCGCGGCCGTGGACATCGGTGATGATGCTAGCGTCGGACGAGCTGCGCGTTGTGCCGTTGACCGTGCATGTGCCCCTGGCCCGCGTCGCCACGCTTGTGAGCGCCGCGCTCATCTGTCAGACCGCGCGGATCACCAATGCCGATCTCATCCAGCGCTTCGGTATCGCCCGGCCACGGCTCTGGGTTTGCGGCCTCAATCCGCACGCCGGTGAAAGTGGAACACTCGGTCGCGAGGAGATCGAGATTATCGCGCCCGCAATCGCGACGCTCAGGGCCGAGGGGCTCGATGTGCAAGGCCCCTTTTCCGCCGACACGATGTTTCATGCAGCGGCCCGCGCGCGCTATGATGTGGTTATTGCGATGTACCACGATCAAGCGCTTATTCCATTGAAGACGCTGGCCTTCGACAGTGGCGTCAACGTCACGCTAGGACTACCGTTCTTGCGCACATCACCCGATCACGGCACGGCCTTCGATATCGCGGGCTCCGGCAAGGCCAACCCGGCGAGTTTCGTGGCGGCCTTGCGGTGCGCCACCAAAATGGTGGCAGCGTCGCCAGCATCCCCAGCGCCCAGCGCGTCGCGCGCATGACCGGGGCACCCGACGACGATCCCGTTGTAGCGCCTGATGCAACGCCTGTTGTAACAGGCGCGAGTCCCGACGGTTTGCCGCCGTTGCGCGATGTCATTCGCGATCTGGATCTCGGCGCAAAAAAGAGCCTGGGCCAGAATTTCATCCTCGATCTCAACCTGACGCGGCGCATTGCTCGGGCGGCGGGTCCCTTGGCTGGACTGACCGCGGTCGAGATCGGCCCTGGTCCGGGTGGGCTGACGCGCGGTCTACTTTTGGAGGGGGCGGAACGCGTCATCGCCATCGAAGCCGATCCGCGCTGCGAGCCGGCCCTCGCGGCTATCGGCGCGCGCTATCCTGGCCAGTTGCAAGTTATCATGGGCGATGCGCTCGACGTCGATTGGGCAACGCTGGTCGGGCCCCAAGCCGGACGTGCCGTCATCGCCGCGAACCTGCCCTACAACGTGGCGACGCGGCTGCTCATCGGCTGGCTCGAGACGGAGCCCTGGCCGCCCTGGTTCCAGCGCATGGCGCTGATGTTTCAGAAGGAGGTGGCGGAGCGCATCGTCGCAGTGCCGGGTAGCAAGGCCTATGGCCGCCTTGCCGTGATCTCGCAATGGCGGACGCGGCCGCGCATCGCGCTGACGCTTGGGCCGGAAGCCTTCACGCCGCCGCCGAAAGTTGCATCGGCCGTGGTGGAGTTCACGCCGCATGCGCGTTGCGAACCTGAGTGCAGCGTCTTCACGCTCGGCCGGGTGACCGCCGCCGCCTTCGGCCAACGCCGCAAGATGCTCCGGCAAAGTTTGCGCACACTGTTGCCGGAGCCGGGGCCGTTCCTGGAAGCCGCCGCCATCGATCCAACCGCGCGGGCCGAAGACCTCACCCCGAAGGATTTTGCGCGGCTGGCGGCGGTGGTGGACGGAGTGGGGCGGTAAGGGGACGGGGCGGAGACAGTGGGCGACAGGGTATGTGCGATATCGCCCAAGCTTCGCACGGCACGAGCACGGACTTTGGTGCCGACGGGATGGGCCAACAAGAGACGCGCGTACGCACCCGAGTGACAACTGGCGTAGCACGAAATGTGACCAGGTGCGGACTCTGAGGGGAGTTGTGTGACCTTGCCTACAACACTATCGTCCGTGAAGCGTCTCTGACTACACGGATTGGAGGAGGGAAAGTTGCTTGAAGCGGTTCAGCAATTCTTAGAAGCCAATCTCGGGCTAACCCCGCCGCTCCAATTGGTTGCGGCCGGGCTCGGGGTGGTGGGTGGCCTTTGGACAGTGGGGAAAATTGGTTTCGAGCTTAAGTCGAAGTGGTCCGGGTGGCGCGCCAGCCGCGATCGCTATGCCGACCCGCCAGAGACGATTGAAGAAGCGGATCGGCGAATTCATGACGATCCCAGAAATCAACGGCATCACCTGTCACGTGCGGAGCTGCTATCTGGGCAGGGGCATCATAATGAAGCTCTGGGTGCATTAGACAAAGCGTTGGCGATACGCACGACGCCGGAGGCCATTGAGACGCGGTCCCGGATTAATTTGGAGGCGGGCAATTTCGCAGATGCTATTGTCGATGCGGAGCAGGCCGTGAAGTTGGGGGCATCAAAAACCGCATGCGCGTTAACAATTGGCCACGCGCTTCGCTCTACGGGCGACTTCCAAGGCGCTGAAAGACAGGCAAACAAAATGTTGGAGCTTGGTGACGCCAGCGACAAACCCTATCGGCTGCGTGCCTTGGCGAAAATACAGCAAAACAAGCTGCAAGAAGCCCTGCCCGATGTATTGAAAGTAATCCGGGCCGACGAGAATGCCCCCGAACCACGGATCATTGCTGCGAGCCTATACCTTGATCTCGGCGACGCTCCCAACGCCATTTTACAGTTCGGCAAAGCAATCGAACTTGACGAGCCTAATGCTGATTTGTTTCGCGATCTTGGGGACGCGTACGCGATGGCGGAAGATATGGAGAAAGCGAAAGCTTCCTACCATCAAGCATTAGCCCTCAATCCGAACCATGAAGGCGCACAGAGGGCTTTGGATGAAATGTCTCGATCGCGCGTTGTGGCCATCGCGCACG
>JANXRM010000456.1 GCA_025353015.1 Hyphomicrobiales bacterium | reverse complement strand
CATAGCCAGCGCGAACTGCTGCCCCCTGTAGAGTTTGAGCATCGATCCCAGGACGTCGCGTAGCGCGGCGAATTCAGGCAAGCAGGACACCCGCTCGTCGCCAACCAGCGCGAACACGCGCACAGGCTGCGTCTTGCCCTTCACGCTGATGAGGTCGAGTTCCAGTGTCGCCATCGCTGGAGCGGCCGACGCCGTCCGCTCGCCGACGACAATCGGCATGCCGTAGAGCTTCGTCAGGCTCTCGAGGCGGGACGCCAGATTGACGTCGTCGCCGATCACGGAATAGTCGAACCGCTGTCGCGAACCGAAATTGCCGACGCAACAGACGCCAGTATTGAGACCGATGCCGAGGCTGACCGGTTTCACGGCGTCTCGTTCGCTGACGCGTGCCTCATCGTCCCACCACCGGTTCAGAGCGTCGAGATCGCGCAGCATGGCCATCGCCGCGCGACAGGCATTGGCGGCGTGCGCTGGATCGTCGAGCGGTGCGTTCCAGAAGGCCATCACGGCATCGCCCATGTATTTGTCGATCGTGCCGCCATTGGCGATGATGGTGTCGGAAAGCGGAGTGAAGAGTTGGTTGACGAAGCGCGTCAACGCCTGCGCGTCCATGCCCTCCGATCGGCCGGTGAACCCGCGCACGTCGGAGAAAAGCAGCGTCACGTCGCGGCTCTCGCCGCCGAGTTGCAATTGCGAGGGATCCAATGCCAGACGCTCGACAAGTGCGGGTGCCATGTAATGCCCGAATGCATTGCGAACGCGCTTGCGCTCGGCTTCCGTCAGCGCGTGCCGGACACCTGCACCGGCGACGTAGATTCCAGCCAGCGTCAATGATGGAAAGATCGGATCGAGCAGCCATCCGTATTGCCGGAACAGCAGCCAGGACGTGCTGATGACTGCGGCGATGGTCAGGGCGCCGAGTGACAACGCGATCGTCGCGCCGGCATGGCGGATCAGGTAGCACAGGACCCAACCGGTCCCGCCGATAAATACGATTTCGAGGCCGGTCGCGAAATCGGGCCGCACGATGTGCTGCCCGTTCAGCATCAGCTCGATCGCCTGGGCGTGGACTTCGACGCCCGGCACCGCTGCATCGAGCGGCGTCGCGCGCAGATCCAAGAGACCGGCGGCACTGGTGCCGATCAATATGATGCGGCCCTTGATTTCGGCGTCGGGTAAGCTGCCGTCCAGAACCGCGCCGGCCGAGATGAACCGGCGTGGGTCGGACGGTGTGAAATGCAACCACATCTGGCCGCCGGCGTCGGTCGGGACGACGGCATTGCCGATGTGTACCCGACTTATGCCCGTCTCTGCCCCGAACGACGCTTCGCCACCAGCGCCGGCTGAGACGATAAGATAATTGGAAATGCCCTGGGCGAGCCGCAATGCTTCGGCCGCCAATGACGGATATAGTTGGTCGCCGACGCGCACGAGTAATGGGACCCGGCGAATGATCATATCGTGCTCGGGCACCCAGTTGATCGAGCCCGAGCCGTGCACCTTTCGGGTCAACTCCGGCAAGTTGACTGTCGCGCTCGCGAACGCTGGAACATATCGATCCGGCCGGCCGCCGGTATGCTCGAGTTCGGCAACCTTCGGCGGCGGCGACGCCGCGCTCGCACCGGATCGACCGATGAACCCCATCACCACCGCCGAGCCGGCGATCGCTGCGGCAAAGGCGGAATCATTGGAAGGACTTTCCGCCAGCGCAACCGCAATGCTCGACTTCGCCAACGATTTCGGGAGGAAACGGGCAAGTTCGGCGGGCGACAGCCGGTCCGGCTCGGGAAAGACCATGTCGAACGCGATCACAACAGCGCCTGCCCGCTCCAGGCGCCTGACGAGCTCGGCTAGAACCGTGCGTGGCCATGGCCATTGGCCAATCGCTTTCAGAGACGCTTCGTCGACATCGACGATGCGAACTGGCAGCGCTGGGTCATAGGCCCGCGGAGCATTCCGCTGATATGTGTCGAAGGCGATTAACCGCAACCGCTCGACGGCGTATGGATCCCAATGCCGCAACAGGCACGCGACCAGGAGTATGGTCAACACCGGGACCCAATAGGCAAGCACGGCACGATCGAGCCGCCACTGCACCGCAAGCCTGCCGGATGCAAATAGCGAGGCGCTCGTCATGGACAGGTCACAAACCGCGAGGGTACGCAGACCGGCGGAGGGGGCGGTAATTGCGCAACGGCACCGCTGATGGCCTGAGTGGCATCGCGGAAGCGGACCAACGGGTCCCGGCCCGCATGCAGGACTTCCGAACGGTTGTCTTGCACGAGATTGAGCGTTGGCGCCGACTGCAACATGGCACCGCGCATCGTGTCCGTCATCGGTGCCGGTGGCGCGAGCGGCGCGTGCGGGCTGACGTTGACGAAGCCCCCTGGCTGGCGCACATCGACCGACTGCTGCGCGCCGCCCGCACCTCCGCCATTGTTTGCTGTCACGGAAAATGCGCCCTCGACGAGCACGAACGTTTCATGGCCGCTGGCCGCAATGAAACCTTCGATGACGGTGCCGCGAACCCCGATCGTCGACAGCGGCGTCTTGATCGTATGCGAGCCGGCGGTGTCGCCGGTAATATAGCGGAAGGCACCCTTGGTTACCGTGATGACGACGTTGCCGGATCCGCTCGATCGATCATAGTCGGCCCGGGTGACCGTAACGGCCGAGTTTGGGCCGACAGTGACGCTGGTCTTGTCGCGAAACAGGATCTGCTGGCCTGTAGCGCCGGTCGCGACCGTCTGTCCGGTTGCAGCGACGATGGTTTGTGCAGCGGCGGGCGATGCGGTCGCGGCCACGATGCCGAAGGCGATCAACACAAGTCTGATTGTCGCGAACATCAGTACCTCCCTGTGACGCGAGCGCCGATAATGTGGTTCTGGAATTCACGCGACGTGTCGTTCGAGTGGTTGTCCTCGAGCCGGTAGTCGATGCGGAAGTCGTACTTAGGTCCAAGTAACCGCGGAAAGACGACATGCGCCGTCGGCTCGAGATAAAGATCGTGTCGCTTTTGGCTCGTCAACATGTGCACACCGGCCGTGAGGCCTGCGGGATCGAGCACATAGCCGTTGCTGTAGTCTCGTTGAACGAGGGAGACGCCGGCGCCGACCAGCACTCGACCGTCAAGCGCTGGCGCAAAGTAGGTCACGCGCGCGCCGTACTCTTGATAGCTCCACGGCGAGATGTCGCGCGCGACGGCCGTGAAGTCCCCGAGCACGGTCTGACCAATGGCGACCTGCGGTAATGGATCTATCGCCTGGTTCAGCCGCCAGCGCGGTTGCAAATAAAGAATGTCGCCGGCGATCAGCGATAGGTTGGCAGAAAACCGGCCTTCCAGATCGAACACGTGGCTGTCTGCATTTTGGATATCCTCGTTGCCGCGCCGCCAGCCGTAGCGGGCCGTGGCAATTTGGGATAATCCGCCGAGAACGCCGCCGAGAGACACGGCGACCGACGCCTCGTTGAACAGGCGCTTCTCGTGCAACCAAACCATCGCCGTGCCTGGCGCGACCTGCATCCACAGGTCGCGATTGACATAGAACACCGGACCCGACTCGACCGCGATGCGGCCGCTGGTCAGCTCGGTGTTCTCCCAATGTTGCTGTCCTTGCAGTGTGATGCGCGAACGTAGCCGCACATCATGCGTGGTGCGCTCGTCCTCGACGACGACTGCGCTATCGACAATGCCATCCAGATGCCGGCGACTGGACGTGCTCGGCAGCTGGCGGCCGTTCGACGCGACCGACATTCCAACCTGCGCCACGACCGCCGTCACGGTTGGCAGCAGCTTGTTGCGCACGCGCTCGTACTCCGCGGCGATCGCGCGATCGTCCGGCTTGGCATTGCGCGCACGCTCCAGCGCGGCCAAAGCATGCCGGATGTCGCCACGGGCCTCGGCTGCGGCTGCAAACTGCAGGTTCAGGACTGGATCGTCCGGCGCGGCGAGAACACGAAGGAACAATTCATCTGCACCGGCCGCGGCAGTGGCTGGCCAGATAATCGTTCCCGACATGCCGATCGCGACGGCAATTGCGATCAATATTCGATTGCTCGACCGGGGCATCGGCCATTTCCCACTATAAAAGGTAAATCGCGTGCGGCGGTTGGTGAACGAATGGTAAGTCGGCGAATCACTAACAATCATACAATTTCCGCCACACCGCGGAAATGTGCGAATTTGGATGCGACGATCGGGCTGCCACGTGCCTGCGGTGCTGCAAAAGCCGCATCGCGCAGCGGCGCGCTGACCTCGCGACAAGAGGCTGCGCCCTAAAGCCAGGCCTCGAGACCCGCCGCGGCAACCCGCAGACGGGAAATCTGATTCCGAGATTTGGCTGTCGAGTTAGTTAACGGCGCGTTAATTTGCGCTCCGTTCATTTAAATTCCATGAAATTTTCTGTGATAATTTGAACACGGATCTTACAATTGTAGATGTTTGATTTCTCTGATGATTTTTTATGTTGCGCAGTTTGCCTGCAAATCAGTAGAGGAATTAGTACTCAGATTTGAATTTTAGCAATCGCCTCAGAGTTGCCTGACTACCCAGCCTCGTGCAGG
>JANXRM010000450.1 GCA_025353015.1 Hyphomicrobiales bacterium | reverse complement strand
GGCCCGGCCGGAAGGCTACCGCAAGGCCGTCCGCCTGATGGAGATGGCAGACAAATTCGGCCTGCCCGTCCTGACGTTGGTCGATACGGCGGGTGCTTATCCGGGTGTCGGTGCCGAGGAGCGCGGCCAGGCCGAAGCGATCGCGCGGTCTACGGACTGCTGCCTGGCGCTAGGCGTGCCCATCATCACCGTCGTCATCGGCGAGGGCGGCTCGGGCGGCGCGGTTGCCATCGCCACGGCCAACCGCATTCTGATGCTGGAGCATTCGATCTACACGGTTGCCTCGCCCGAAGCTGCGGCCTCGATCCTCTGGCGGGATTCAGATCGTGCCAAGGATGCGGCCACCTCGATGAAAATCACCGCGCAGGACCTGCTGGAGCTTGGTGTCATCGACGACATCATCCCCGAGCCCATCGGCGGCGCGCATCGCGACAAGGATGGCGCTATCGAGCGCGTCGGCACATCCATCGAGAAGTCGCTGGCGCCGTTCGACCGCATGAAGCCCGACGAGATCCGCAAACAGCGCCACGACCGCTTCCTAGAAATCGGCCGCTCGCTTTAAGCAGGGGCGCCACAGGCGGCGGGACTGTGGTCGAGTGAGTGCCGATCGTGCGGGGACGTGATGAACCAGCTGCAAGCGGGGGCGCGCGGCTTATGCTTGATAGCCGCCCGGTGGGGGCGGGAGTGCGCGGACGATGGCCTCGGCCAGCCGCAGACCTTCGAGGTCGTCCTTATGAATGGCGTCAACGGCGCCGAGTTCGAAGAGCAGCCGGCGCCGCTCTGGCGTCAGAAAACCTGATATCACGATCAACGGGCCGCCGAACCCGGCGCCGCGCAGCTGCGGAACAGAGTTCTCGAAAGTCTCTATGCCGGAAATCCGGTCGTCGATGAAGATCAGCCCGATCGCCTTCGATCGAACCGTCTCAACGGCCTTGCGGATGGAGGGGGCCGTAACAATCTCAACTGAATTGCCGACGATGATGCGGATGGTCGTCATCATGTATTTGACGTCGGCGGTGGTGTCGTCGGCGATCAAAATACGGGTATCGCCGACCAGGGTCCGCGCCTGAGAGATCATCACCCCGCGGCGCGCCAGATGCGGTGCTCCCGGCGTCACACTCGACGCCTGAAACCTCCCAGCGTCTGTCTGCATGTCCGCCATCGAGCCCTTAAATCCCGTCAATGCTTTAGCCTTCAACCCTAAGCCCAAACTGCTAGCCCGCGAGAGTCCATCAAACGCGCGAAGGCGACTTTACAGTGTTGTGCCCGATGTCACGTTTTTGCGCAAGGCGCTTCGCCCTAAAACAGCGCAATCAAATTACATAACCATCTTACAAGCAGCGTGTCAGTCAGCCGAGCGCAAGTTAATGGCAAGCGATTTCAGGTGCGCTCAAAGAGGGCTGCTATGCCCTGACCACCGAGTGCGCTCAGCACGGCCGCGCCAAGTTTCGGCCGTTCGGACGCTTTGGCGCGGGCCATGCGCGTAAACAAGCGCACGACGAGCACGGCACTCGCGGCCCCAAGTGGGTGTCCGCGTGCGATGGCGCCACCGTCGGGGTTCAACGCTTCGTCGGCAAACCCGAGAGATTTGCAGAGTGCAATGGCTTCGGCGGCCGAGCTTTCGCTCATTTCGATCAGCGGCAGTGCCGCCAACTCGAGGCCTGGCATTTGCTTGCCGAGGCGCTGCATGGCTGCGATGGCCGCCTCGCCATCGTGGGCGGGCCCGGTCCCGACGCTGGCGCTGCCGGCCAATTTGAGCGCCGGCGGCTTGCCAAGCTCGAGCCAGACGGCCTCCGACACGACGAGAACGATGGCAGCACCTTCATGTGGCGCGCTGATGTTCGCGGCGGTCAATGTGCCATTGGCGACGATGGGCGGCACATCCTGGAAATCATCGGCCGCCGGTTCGCCCGAGCTCTGGTCGCGCGTTTCCTCGGCCACGGTCTTCAACGCGACGATCTCTTTCAAGAAGCGTTTGCCGTCCCGCGCGAGGCTCGCTTTCAGGTGAGACCTGAGTGCAAAATCGTCCTGTTGCTGGCGCGAAATCGCGTTGGTCCGAGCCAATGCTTCACCGATCTCCGCGGCGTGGTTGTCGGCGCCATCGTCGTTGCCGCTGGCGCCATCGCCGATGTCGACGAAGCGGGGTGTCTGATAGACGTTGCGCGGCTTGGCGATCCGCCACGGTGCCATTGAAAGTGCTTCCGCGCCGCCGGCGAGCACGATCTCCGCCTCACCTGTGCCAATGAGGCGCAGGCCTGCGAGAATGGCCTCGAGCCCCGAGGCGCACTGCTGGTCCATCGTGGTTGCAGAAATCGTCTCGGGCAATCCCGCCGTCAGTGCAATGAGACGCGCCGGATTGCCGCCGGCCGAGGTATTGCCAAGAATGAACCGCTCGACCCGGCTGGCGGCGAGCCCCGCGTCCTTCAGCACTTCGTGAATGACCGGTGCGGTGAGATCTTCGATACGGCGCTGCCGGTGCAGTCCGCCGATCCGCCCGATCGCCGTTCGCCGGGCCGCGATGATGTATCCAGGTCGCACCAACATCGTTCCTGCCGTTCAAAGCTTGAGTGATCGAGACCACGGGGCATTGATGAGTTGAGTCCAGCGGTCATTCCGGAGGTGATTTCGTTTGCCGGATGTGTTCCCCAACCTGGTCCCCATGCGAGACCCGGAACCGTCCAGTTTGAGCTGCCTGCCGTCCAGATTGAGCTGCAACCTATTCAGAACACGGGAAACATGGCGAAATGCAGCCCCTCGTTCGAATTTCCCGTCGAGATAGCACCGGTTCACGGCATCAGCCACAGTTCAGGAATATTGGTTTCGCCGAGGCGTGGCTGACTGTTATGGTATAACAATCCCTCGGTAGAGGGAGGCTGGCGCTTCAAGGTGCGCCCGCTGGCTGAGCCAGGGACCGCGAGGAGTTTCGATGCCACAGAGAGTTGAAACGGTGTTTCCGGACCCCCAGCACGATCACGCGCCCTGCGTCGCTGAAACGCTGGAGAGAGCTGAAAAAATATTTAAAAATAATGGCTTAAGTCTAACGCCGCTGCGACGTCAGGTGCTGCAAGAGGTGGCGGGCTCGCACACGGCGGTCGGGGCCTATGATATACTCGAAAGGCTGGCCCAGAAGGGCGGGCGGCGGTTGGCCCCGATTTCGGTCTACCGCGCGCTGGACAGTCTGGTCGCGGCGGGCATGGTGCACCGGCTGGAGAGCCGGAATGCGTTTTTTGCATGCCACGTATCGCATGCCGGTGACCGGCGGCAGATCGTTCTTGCTTGCGAGACGTGCAGTGCGGTCGCCGAGGTGCCGGGGGGCAGCGTGTTCGATGGGATCGGGGCTGCGGCCGCTGCCAGCACCTTCAAGCCGACACGAACTCTGGTCGAGGTCATCGGCGTCTGCGGGCGCTGCCAAGCCGGGGTTCCCGTTTGATGGCCAAAACCCGGACGACGCCTGCGGGGCATGCTCATGAGCCTGGAGCAGGCGATCATCATCACAATCACAGCCACCACGATCACCATCACGATGGGCATCACCAGCATGGCGACGCGGTTCCGGTGGCACCACCCCAACCTGGCACGCTGATTTCAGCCCGCGGCCTTTGCCTCAAGCGCGGCACCAGGTCGATCCTCGAGGCCGTCGATATCGACATTGGTCCGGGTGAGATCGTAACGGTCATCGGCCCCAATGGCGCGGGTAAGACGACGCTGGTGCGCATACTCCTGGGCCTCGAGAAGCCTGATGCGGGAACTGTGCAACGGCTCGATGGGTTGAACATCGGTTACGCGCCGCAGCGCTTCGACCGCGATCCGGCCATTCCCATGACCGTCTCGCGGTTTTTGACGCTGGCCCGGCCGGCCACGCCAGAACGGATTGCAGCCGTTCTGGGTGAGGTCGGCGCAGGCCGTATCGCCACCCAGCAATTGCATGGCCTCTCGGGCGGCGAGTTGCAGCGCGTCATCCTGGCCAGGGCACTGATCCGCGATCCCGATCTGCTGGTGCTGGACGAACCGGTGCGCGGCGTCGACTACGTCGGCGAGGCCGAGCTTTACAGTCTGATCGGCAAGATCCGCACGACACGCGGGCTCGGCGTGCTGCTGATCAGCCACGATCTGCATGTGGTGATGGCGCAAAGCGATCGCGTCATCTGCCTCAACCGCCACGTCTGTTGTCATGGCATCCCGCAGACGGTGGCGCAGCATCCGGAATACGTGCGCCTGTTCGGCCCGGAAACGGCGCGGGCGTTCGCCATCTACACGCACGCACATGATCATGCGCACGATCTTGGCGGCGCGCCATTGCCAGCTAACATGCCGGAGTCAGTCCGTCCGCTTGCCGCAACGAAAGCCACGCCGGATGCTTGAACCCTTCCTTGTTCGGGCACTTGTCGCGAGCCTTGCGCTTGGCGTGGTTGCAGCGCCCCTCGGCTGCCTGGTCGTTTGGCGGCGCATGTCCTACTTCGGCTCGACGGTGGCGCATGCGGGGTTGCTCGGCGTGGCGCTGGGCATCGCGCTCGGCATCGATCTGACGCTCGGCGTCATCTTGGTGGCGCTGGCCATCGGCGGCGCGCTTGTGGTTCTCAGCCGCCAGCGGGTACTGCCCGCCGATAGTCTGCTCGGTATTCTCAGTCATGCGGCCTTGGCCGGTGGCCTCGTTGCGGCGGCCAAGCTGGCCGGCCAACGGCTGGACCTGATGGGTTATCTCTTCGGCGATATCCTGGCCGTGACCCGTACCGATCTCTATTGGATCATCGGCGGCGGCGCTGTCGTGCTCGGCCTTGTCGCGGGCCTCTGGCGGACGCTCGTCGCGGTTGCCGTGCATGAGGAGCTGGCGGCGGCCGAAGGCTTCGACACGCGGAAAGCCGAGGCAGCGCTCGTTCTGATCCTAGCGTTCACCATCGCGGTTGCGATGAAGATAGTCGGCGTGCTGCTGATCATCGCGTTCCTGATCATGCCGGCGGCGGCAGCCCGACCGTTTTCGTCAACGCCCGAGATCATGGTCGGGTTGGCGGCTGTCATTGGCGCCATCGGTTCGGCGGTCGGCCTGATGCTCTCGGCCTCGATCGACATTCCAACGGGGCCGGCCATCGTGCTGGTGTTGTCGGCTTTTTGTCTCGTATCGCTCGGCTGGAGCGTGATCTGCGGCGAGACGTAAGGCGGCCCCCCACCCGACGAAGTCGAACCGCAACAACACTTGCATCCAAATCCCACAGCGGTTCCCCAGATGAGCAAGCGCCGCAGGCGCGTCAGCGAGATCCAGGGCCTTTCCCGGCTGTGTTTATCTCGGAGCATTGCCTCGATCGGGAAAGACCGGGGATCGCCGATGCCGGCCAGTGGCCGATGGTGTCCGGGGAACCGACCGCGTTATCGTTGTAATTCTGCTACGGCAACGCACCGATCAGCTTTAGCCACAGCACCATCAACGGCAGCACCACGAGCAAGCCGGAGAGGCCCAGCGGCACCAGCATTCGCGTTGCGGTGGCGACCGGCAGCCGGCCCATGGCCAGTCCAACCATGACGGGCACCGCTTCGAAGTGGAAGAAGATCGATTGGAGGCCGGTCAACTCAGCGACGATGGCAAGCTTTACCGGCAGGCCGGTGGCGTTGGAAATCTCCGCGATCAACGGCGTTACGATGGCGATGGCGCCGACCGTGGTTGCGATGAGCGCCGCCAGCGACGAAATCGCCGCCATGGCGATGAAACCGAAGTTCTGTGTGTGGCCCGCCAGCGGCACGACGCTCATGATCGTCTCGGCAATAAGGCGGCCGGCGCCGGATTGGGTCAGGACCGCAGCAACGCCGAGCATGACCGGAACCGAGATGACGCCGGTCAGCCGGTTGAGATCGAAGCTCTCGCGCAAGCCAACAAGTGCGATTGGCGGCAACAGGCAAAGCAATCCGGCGGCCAATGCCACCCAGCCCGGCTTCAGGCCGTGGACGGCGTCGGTCGCCCAGAACAACACGGTCACGCCGAGCAGGATTGCCAGCCGTTTGCCGGCCCGGCTGATGAGCAGCGGCTCGGATGTTTCGGGCACGAGCGGCGCGGGCGCTGGGAACAGCAGCAGCACGAGGCCCATGAAGGTGGCGCCTTTCACTAGGCCCAGCACCGGGCCGCAGAGCAGCAGGTACTCCGCGTATTGTAGTTGCGGGCCGTAGATATTTTCGGCAGCACCCAGCACGATGACGTTGACGAGGTTGGCGGGCAGGATCGCGTAGCTGGTCGTGAAGTTGCCGGCGACCGCGGTCAAGATCGTTGCCGCATAACCATTCGAGTCCGGCGCGTAGCCTGCTTCCTTCGCCACCGCCATCACGATGGGAATGGTGATGGCGAGCCGGCCCATGGTCGAAGGCACCAGGAAGCTCAGCGCCAGCGCGCCCGCGAGAATGCCCAACAGGAACATTGGATAGGTCCCAGCGAACCGCAGCATCAGGCCGCGGGCGACGTAGCGGCCAAGGCCTGATCGTTCGGCCGCCGCACCAATGACCAGGCCGCCGAAGATCAGCATCGTCGCGTTGGACCAGAAACCTGACGCGATGGTCCACGGCTCGACGACGCCAGCGCCGAGTGCGAGCGCAAAAAAGAGCGCAGCTGTTGCCATGCCGGGCAGCGCTTGCGTGGCAAACAGCGCCACCACGACCAGCACAATGGCGAGGCCCGTCATCGTCTGCGGCTTGGCCGTGATGACGGGCGCCATCGCGACGGCGAGACCGGTCAAGGTAATCACCGCCAGCGTCACCAGGTTGCGCGGCGTCAAGTGGAAGCCTGCCTTGGCAGCGCTCGACTTCGCAGCGCTCACGTTCGCGCTTTTTCGGCTGATGCGCGGATCGCCGCGATGTTCTCGGCATATTTCCCACCCGAGAACACCGCATTACCAGCGACCAGCACGCCCGCCCCGGCCTGGACGCATTGCGCGCCGGTTGCCGGGTTGACGCCGCCGTCGATTTCCAGATGGATCGGGCGGGCGGCGATCATATCGCGGATGGCTGCGATCTTCGGCAGCATTGCCGGGATGAACGCTTGGCCGCCGAAGCCCGGATTGACGGTCATCACCAGAATGAGATCGAGCCGGTCGAGCACGTAGGCCAGCACGCTCTCGGGCGTCGACGGTGTGATCGAGACGCCGGCTTTCTTGCCGAGGCTGCGGATCAGTTGCAGCGAGCGGTCGAGATGCGGGCCGGCCTC
>JANXRM010000441.1 GCA_025353015.1 Hyphomicrobiales bacterium | reverse complement strand
CAACCTTAAGCATCAGCTTCGGGCGCGCCGATGGCACGGAGGCTTGCCCCCATGAAATTCTTCGTCGACACGGCCGATGTGGCCGAAATCCGCGAGCTCAACGATCTCGGGCTCCTGGATGGCGTCACCACCAATCCCTCGCTGATTGCCAAGGCCGGCCGCGATTTCAAGACCATCATCGCCGAGATTTGCGCCATCGTGCCGGGGCCCGTGTCCGCCGAGGTCGCTGCCACCGACACCGAAGGCATGCTGCGCGAAGGCCGTGTGCTCGCCAAAATCGCCAAGAACGTGACGGTCAAGGTGCCGCTGACCTGGGATGGCCTCAAAGCCTGCCGGACTTTGACCGGCGAAGGCACCATGGTCAACGTGACGTTGTGCTTCTCGGCCAACCAGGCGCTGCTGGCGGCCAAGGCGGGCGCCACCTTCGTCTCGCCGTTCATCGGCCGCCTTGACGACTTGGGGCTCGAAGGCATGGACCTCATTCGCGAGATCCGGACCATCTACGACAACTACCCGGCCTTGCGGACGGAAATCCTGGCGGCGTCGATCCGCACCGTCGGCCACGTCCGCGACGCAGCCCTCGTCGGCGCCGACGTCGCAACCGTGCCGGCCGCCATCCTGAAAGCCCTCGTCAAACACCCGCTCACCGACAAGGGCCTGGAGCTGTTCCTGGCCGATTGGAAAAAGACCGGGCAGAAGATTGCTTGAGGGAAGGTGTCAGACCCGGACGGGCTGACGCCTCGAACTGCGCTGTAGGTTGGGTCGCGCCTGCACTTCGAGACCCAACAACTGGCCACGGCACGCGCGATGTCGGGTTACGCAGGGTTGCCGGCCGAGGTCCACCCGAAGCGATGCGGGCCTGCTAACCCGACCTACGGGCTCCGCCATTCTACGCCTGCGCCCCTCACGCCCCCTTAAACTGCGGGTCGCGTTTTTCGGCGAAGGCTTTCACGCCTTCCTTGTAGTCTGAACTGGCCATGGCCTCGTCCTTGACGCGGTGCACGGCGGCGAGGCGGTCCGCGCTGTCGCCGCGCGAAATGGCTTCCAGCACGATCTTGGTGCCTTTGATCGTCAGCGGTGCCGAGTTGCGCAGGCTGGCCGCAAGCTTCTTGGCGGCGTCGAACGCCGAGCCTTCAGCGAAATGCGTGGCGAGGCCGATGCGGTGCGCTTCCGCGGCTTCGTAGCGGCGGCCTGAGAACAGCACTTCTTTGGCAGCCGCCATGCCGACGGCCTCGTAGACCGCGCGTGTCTCGACGATGCCGTAGACGTTCGACAACCGCGCTGCCGGAATTGCAAATGTCGCCGAAGCGTCGGCGACGCGGAAATCGCACGATAGTGCCACGCCGACGCCGCCGCCGTAGCAGGGGCCGGAAACCGCGGCGATGGTCGCCTTCGGGCACGCTGCGATCGCCGTCAGGCAATGGTCGCCGGCTTCCTCGTAGGCGTGGCCATCGGCAACCGTCGCGCGGACGGCGGCAAATTCCGAGATGTCGGCGCCGGCACAAAATCCACCGCCCGCGCCGGTGAGAATGATCGCGCGGACCTCGGGTTCGCCGCCGAGCCGGGTGAAGATGTTGCCGAGTTCACGCCACATGGCGAGCGTCAGCGCGTTGCGCTTTTTTGCCCGGTTGATGGTGACCACGGGGAAGGCCGGATCACTCTGATCCACAAGAAAATCTGATGGCAGCAGCTGTGTGGGTGCGGGCACGGGGCATCTCCTTGTGGACCGCGGGATCAGACGCGCGGGGGCCACTCGTGTCAAGCATCGCCCTCCCCATTCTTGAGCCCATTCCCATCGCGAACGAAATGCGCAACATTGAATGCAACAGCAGCGCTGGAACCGATCCACAGGAGTGCCTGATCATGACGGACGTGAAAATTTTGGCGACGGGGCTTGGTTTTCCGGAAGGTCCGGTCGTGTGCGCCGACGGCTCCATCGTGCTGACGGAAATCCGCAATGGCCGCTGCACGCGCGTCGCGCCCGATGGCAAGGTCAGCCTATTCTCCGACTGCGGCGGCGGCCCGAACGGATTGGCGGTCGGCCCGGATGGCGCCTTCTATCTCTGCAACAACGGTGGCAGTCGCTACGTCGAGGGCCACTCCATGGGGCAGGGGCCGCACCCCGATTACAAGTTCGGCTCTGTGGCGCGCATCGACGCCAAAACCGGCGCCGTGAAGCGGCTCTACAAGGAGGCCAGTGGGCACAAACTGTCGGCGCCGAACGATCTCGTGTTCGACACCGAGGGCGGCTTTTATTTCACCGATCTCGGCAAGCGCTATCCGCGCCATCGCGACAACGGCGGCCTCTATTACGCCAAGCCCGACGGTTCGATGATCGCGGAGATCGCTTATCCGATCCTGTCGCCCAACGGTTGCGGTTTGTCACCCGACGGAAAAACGCTTTATGCCGCCGATACCGAGGGCGCCAGGCTCTGGGCATTCGAGGTGCAAGGCCCGGGCAAGCTCAAGCCGAAGTCCGAGTTCGCCCCGCACAGTGGCCGGATGATCGGTGGGCTCCCCGGCAAGGCGCGCTTCGACAGCCTCGCCGTCATGGCCAGCGGCAATATCGCGATCGCGACGCTGGTGACGGGGTACATTACCGAGTTGTCGCCCAAGGGCGACGTCGTGCGCGAAGTGAAGATGCCGGACGTCTATCCGACCAACATTTGCTTCGGTGGCCCCGACATGTGCACGGCGTACGTGACGCTGTCGGATAGCGGCCGGCTGGGCGTGTTGAAATGGCCAGAGCCCGGGTTGAAGCTCAACTTCAATTGAGCCTCGAGCGGGGGCTAGTCGCATTACTGCGGCTCGATCCCCGCGTCCTTCAAGGCCGTGCGCCAGATGTCGATCTGGTCCTTGAGGTACGCGGCCATGCCGTCAGGCGTCGACGACTTCGGCGCAAAACCGATTTTTTGCATCTGTTCGCGGATCTCGGGCTTGGCCAGGATGGCGATCGTCGCCTGGCTCAAACGTTCGACGATCTCGGGCGGCAGCTTGGCCGGACCCATCAGCGCGGCCCACGGACCGATCGGAAATTTCGGCTGGCCCGATTCGGTAATCGACGGCACATCGGGAAATAACGGGGTGCGTTCGGTGAGGCCCGTTGATACCGCCCTGAGCGTGCCAACCTTGACGTGTGGTCCTGTAGTCGCAAGCGACGCCATCATCACCTGCACCTGGCCTGCCAGCAGATCCGGGATCGCCTCGGGCTCGGATTTGTAGGGCACGTGCTGCATATCCAGGCCGTTGTTCTTCTCCAGCAGCGCCAGGGAAACGATGCTTGTCGTGTTGGCCGACGCGTAATTGAGTTTGTTCGGATTGGCCTTCGCATAGGCGATCAGCTCGGCCATGGTTGTCACCGGCAGCGAGGGATGCACGACGAACAGGAACGTCGTGTCGCCCATGAAGCTGATCGGCGTGAAATCGGCGATCGGATCGTAGGGTGGCACCTTGCGGATCAATGGCACCACGGCGATCGAGCTGTTCGGGGCGACGAGCAACGTGTAGCCGTCGGGCGCCGACCGCACGACCTCGGTTGCTCCGATCGAGCCGTCGGCGCCACCCTTGTTGATGACCACCACGGGTTGTCCCAGGGCCAGCGAAAGCTCCTGCGTGAATATGCGCGTCAGCGAATCCGTAATCGTGCCGGGGCCGAACGGCACGACGATCTTGATCGGGCGGTTCGGATAGGGTTGGGCATTGGTCGCGACTGGCCAGAAGATTGTGGTCACCGCCATCAGGATCATGATCAGTCTTTGCATTCGTCCTCCCGCTTTTTTTGTGGCTGCATCAATCCCAAGTGTTCGCGGTCGAACAGGAGCTTCGGGACGGCTGCTGCTGCGTCTCTCACATGATCGCGGAGACGTTGTCCAAGTTAATCTGCGACAGGACAAGCCGTGGCGCAACTTCAGCGAAAGTCACT
>JANXRM010000440.1 GCA_025353015.1 Hyphomicrobiales bacterium | reverse complement strand
CTTTCTCGCGGAAATCCTCTACGGGATCATCACCCGCGATTACCGGCGCGCGGCGCAGGTGCATTTCTGGGCGGGTTATGTGCCGCCGCACCACTCCGTCGAGGTATTCGCGCAGGCACTGCGTGCCATCGGCGAACCGATCCACGGCCGCACCGCCGACCAGATCTCCATGGCCGATCTGCTGGGGCAGTTGTTCGCCTACACCGAGGTCTTCGACATGGAGACCCGGCCGGAGCTGATCAACCTGCAGAAGACCATGATCGTCGTCGAAGGCGTGGCGCGCGGTCTCGATCCCACGCTCAACATCTGGACCGCATGCGAGCCCATTGCGCGGGATTGGATCGAGTCCAACCTCGGCGCCATTGGTGTGCTCAAGGACGCGCGGCAGGGGGCGGGCGACGTCGGCAAGTTCCTGGCCGACGTGCCGGGCCTGTTGGCGCAGGCCGAGCGCACGTTCCAGGCGCTCGGCGACATGGCCCGCGCAGGCGTTCGCCTAGACGAGCCCACGCTCCAGCTCTTGGCCGCCGAGCAGCCCCGCGGTGGCCGCTCGACCCGCGTGGCGATCTGGATTGGCGCGCTGGCGCTGGTCGCGATTGCAGCACTTATGGCCGTGCCGTGAGCCTGTAAGTTGGGTCGAGCCTGCACTTCGAGACCCAACATCCCACGACGGAGCAAGCGATGTTGGATCGCGCAAGGGCTTGACCCAGCCTACCTGCCTGGCGCCCTCAAATCGCCAGCCGCACACCGCCGCCATCAACTGGGATATGGGCGCCGTTGATGTAGCCTGCCAAGGGCGACGCCAGGAACGCCGCCAGATGCCCAAGCTCCACCGGTTCGCCGAAGCGGCCGGCCGGGATGTTCTGGCGGATGTAGTCGGCGCGCGAGGCCTCGGTCGGGTGCAGCTTCTCCAGGATCTGGATGGAATTGATGCGGCCGGGCGCGATGCAATTGACCGTGACGCCGTGGGGGGCCAGCTCGAACGATTTGGCGCGTGACCACGTCAGCATGGCGGCTTTGGCGGGCCCCGCCCCGTTCACCACCCGGCCGACAATGGCGCCCGTGATGTTGATGATGCGGCCGTAGCCGCGTGTTTTCATGCCGCCTTCGAGCGCCTTGGTCAGACGCCGCGCCGGCGCGAAATTCAGCGCCATGGCCTCCTCCCAGAATTCGTCGGTTTCCTCGCCCTTGAGTGGCCGCGAGGCGCCTGCGTTATTAACCAGGATGTCGACGTGCCCGAGCGCCGCGATCGCATCGCGGGCGATCCCAGCGACGCCCTCGGCCGTGGCAATGTCGCCAGTCACCAGCACGGGCGGCGGCGCGCCGATGTCCTGGAGGTGACGGGCCACGGCTTCGAGGCGCGTTTTGTCCCGGCCGGCGAGCGCGAGCTTCACGCCTTCACGACCCAGGCATTCGGCGATGCCGGCCCCGATCCCCGCGCTTGCCCCCGTCACCAAGGCTGTCCGGCCTTTGAGTTGCAGATCCATGAATGACTCCTGGGGTATTGGACACATGCGATGAACAGGCATGACCGTTGCTGTTGTCACAGATGCCGGTCGAAATCCATGATGCAGTGCAGGATGCGCACGACGTCGATGCCCTGGGACGTCAGACGATAGAACAGGACATGCGACCCCGTTGGATACTTGAAATAGCCGGCCCGGATGTCCTCGGCAGACCGCCCGCGCCTGGGCTCGGCGGCCACGAACAGGATGTCGCGCTCGACATCGCGCACGTATTTCTCAGCTTGGTCTTCACCCCATCGGCGAACGCTGAGATCCCAGATCCCCGCAAGATCCAACCGCGCTCGCGATAAAAGGACGAAGCGGCCACTCACGCTGAGCGCGCGCGTTTCCGGCGGACGGGGGTTTGGCTCGGGCCCCGCCTTTCAGCGATGAACTGCTCGAAGTCGAAGGGGGCCGATGCGCCACTCTGCTCGCCCTCGATGAGGGCCGCCCGCAGTGCCGCCAACTTGGCCTCGTGCTCTTCCAGCAGGCGCAGTCCCGCCCGCAACACGTCGCTTGCCGAGCCGTAACGGCCGGCCTCGACTTGGGCCTGGACAAAATCCGCGAAATGATCGCCAAGACTGATTGATGTGTTCTTTGGCATGACAGCCTCCTGGAACGTCTGATACCATTTTTTGGTACTTTTGCCAATTTCGAACCGCCGGGCTGCGATCATCATGCCTCCCATGCATCGGCTCGGTTTCCATTGGACATTTCCAGCGTCCGCGCGGACGATGCCGCCGCCAACAGAATTCCCCGGGAGTGACCACGACATGACGACGCCGGCCGAGCCCGCCAAACCCATTCAGC
Source organism: Hyphomicrobiales bacterium (assembly GCA_025353015.1). GTDB lineage: Bacteria > Pseudomonadota > Alphaproteobacteria > Rhizobiales > Hyphomicrobiaceae. Next base: position 3,858 of record JANXRM010000440.1, on the reverse strand, counting down.
CTGCAGCCTCCGTGGTCATCCTACGCGACGGCAAAGCCGGCATGGAAGTCTTCATGCTCGAACGCCACCAGCGCACCGGCCAGTCGTTTGCCGGCGCCTCCGTCTTCCCCGGCGGCAAGGTTGATCAGGACGACCGGGTGCCGGTTTGGGATAGCCTCGCCGCGGCAACGCCTGCTGTGCCGGATCGACCGTTCTGGATCGCCGCCGTGCGCGAAACCTTCGAAGAGGCGGGATTGCTGATCGCCCGCGCGTCTGGCGCCACGACGCTGGCTGGTGCCGAGCAGGCCCATCGCATGGTGGCAGCCGAACGGGGTCAGCCGCGCCAAGGCCAGAGCGCGCGGTTCGTGGCAGCGATCGAGCGCGAAAAGCTGCTGCTGGCGACCGATCACATGATCCATTTCGGCCATTGGATCACACCGACCTGGGCGCCGAAGCGCTTTGACACGCATTTTTTCATGACGGCGGCGCCGGTTGAGCAGCGGCAGAATTTCGACCGCGACGAGTCGGCCGAGGGCGTCTGGATCAAACCGTCCGAAGCATTGAAGCAAGCCGATGCGGGAAAACGGACGCTGGTCGCCGTCACCCGCTGCACGCTGGAATTGCTAGGCACTTGGGGCACGGTCGCGCTCGCCACCGCCGCCGCGCGAAAACGCCGGGTCGTGACCGTGCAACCGTATATGGCGGAAACGCCTAACGGACGCGTGCTGCGTATTCCCGTCGAAGCCGGTTACATCCGGTCGGAATTGCCGGTGCCGGCGAAGGGGTAGTGTTGCACATTCAAAAAGCTACACCTGAACACAAATTTTGTCATGGCCGGGCTTGTCCCAACCACCCATGGTTCCGCTGACTGAGCGCTCGTAGTTTGCAGCGCGTTTTCAGCAAAAACAGGCGTCTCGTCGTTTCGGAACGATGGGTCCTCGCGACAAGCCCGAGGATGACACCGGTGGGTGTAGTTTGAGTGTGGCAGAACACCCGTTTTCCCTCAGCCCCGTCCCAAAGACACAGCGCAACCCAGGAGCCACCCATGGATTTCGGCATCACATTCGGACCACGCGGTGCGACGGGAACGCCGGAGGGATTGGCCGCCCGCGCGTTGCAGGCCGAGCGGCTGGGCTTTGCCCATGTCGGCATTCCCGACCATGTGGTTTTCCCGCGCGAAACCAACTCGACCTATCCCTACAGCGCCGATGGGGCACATCCCTCGAAACGCAGCGGCTACTGCCTCGACCAGATGACGGTGCTGTCCTACATCGCCGCGATCACGAAGAACGTCCGGCTTCTGTCCTCGGTTATGGTGGTGCCGCATCGCCCGGCCATTCTCGCCGCCAAGATGCTGACCAGCATCGATGTGCTGTCAGGCGGCCGGCTCACGGTCGGGGCCGGCGTCGGCTGGCTCGCCGAAGAGATCAATGCGCTCGGCGCCATGCCGTACGAGAAGCGCGGAGCTGCGACCGATGCGTTCATCGCCACATTCCGGGCACTCTGGGCCGATGACGCGCCGGCCGGCAAAAGCACCAATGCGGAACTCGAAAAACTGGTGTTCGAACCGAAGCCCGTGCAACGGCCGGGTCCGCCCATCTGGATCGGCGGCGAAGGGCAGGCCGCCCGCCGCCGCGCGGGTCGCATTGGTGACGGCTGGTATCCGACGGTGCGCAATCCGCGCGAGCGCATCGACCGGCCGGACGTGTTCGCGGCAGCCCTCGCCGAGGTACACGCACATGCCCGTGCAGCCGGCCGCGACCCCGCGAAAATAGACGTCGCAATCTATGCCAACAGCCTCGGCTTCAACGCGCCGCGCCGGGACCCGGAGGGCCGGCGGCTGTGCTTCACGGGATCGGCGGCTGACCTGATCGAAGACGCGCACACCTTCGCAAAGCTCGGCGCGCGGCACATCCTGATTGGGTTTGAATCGACCGACCTGCAGCAGTCGCTGGATCAGGTGGAGCAATTCGCGGAAGCCGTCATGAAGCCCGTGCTGGCTGCCCAAAACGTGTAAGCGCGCCGCAGCGCGGCTATATCTTCTCGGTCACCGCTAAGATGACGATGCCGGCGAGGATCGCGGCACTGCCGACGCCTTGCAGCAGCGTCAATTGCTCGCCGAAGAAAACGATCGAGATGATGAGCACGGTCACCACATGGCCATGCACGGCGGCATAGGCGGGCCCGACCGGCGCATGCTTCAAAAGTGCGGTGTAGGTGAAAAACGCCGCGAGGTAACAGCCGACGATTCCCAGCGCCAACGGCTCCGCCAGGAGCTTGTCGAGCCACCCCTGGATCTGCTCGAGATCCAGCGGCCCGATGCGGTCCGTGACGATCTTGACGATGACCTGTTGCGCCGTATCGATGGCCAGCAACAGCAGGAACCCGAGGAGGACGGCCTTGCGCATCAGGCCCCCCAACCAACGAGCGCGACACCCGACGCAATCAGTGCGATCGCGAGCGCGCGCCAGGGCGTGAAGTGTTCCCTGAAGAATATGCGCCCGCCGAGCATGACACCGGCGATGGTGATGCTGCCCGCCATCACGCCTTGCGACAGCGGCACCTGCGAGATGAAGGCGATCCACGTGAAAAACAAGGCGACGAACGCCGGAATGGCCATCCAGAGCGCAGGCTGAGCCACCAGCGCGAGGATGAACGGACGCTTGCCCTCGGCGGCCTTGGCCCGCATCGAGGCGAGCTTCAGCAACAGGTGCGAGCCGGTATCGAGCACAAGCACGGCCAGCAACAGCACCCACGCGGTCGCAGTCATTCGGAAGTCCTGGCGGAAGTCCTGGCGGAAGTCCTGGCGAAAATCCCGACAAAAAGCTTGGCAGAAAACTTGGCAGAAAACTTGGCGCCAAGTCTGGTCGCGGCCCTGATCATGGCGCTCATCGTGGTCTCCAGTGCTCCGCCTGTTGGCGGATGCCGTGTGTGGGCGCCGTATGCGGGTGCCAACTGCGGGGCAGTCTCCCGAGGGCTCATTCGAACGGACGCGAAGCAACTCGCGTGTCCAGGGGATACTGCATGCTCAGTGCGTCGGCAATGTTGTGCGCCGCCCTTGGTCAACCGCCTGTGGCGGCGGCGCATCAGCCCGTATGTTGCCGCGGCCAGGATATCGCTCCAAAGCAACGGTTTAACGTTCAGCGCTTAACACTTTTCGCCGCCAATCCATGCTAGACTCGGCACCGAGATGAGCGCATCCCGAGTTGCTCATCCATCGCGTCAACGCAGCCGGGTTGCCCCTGTGTCCCCAAAACGTGTCCTGCTGATCATCGGCGGCGGTATTGCCGCTTACAAATGCCTGGAGCTGATCCGGCGCGCCAAAGACCGCGGCATTGCGGTACGCTGCGTCATGACGCGCGCCGCACAACAGTTCGTGACGCCGCTGTCCGTCGGCGCGCTCTCGGCCGACAAGGTTTTCACGGAACTCTTCGATCTCGACGACGAGCGCGAGATCGGCCACATCAGGCTCTCGCGCGACGCCGACCTCGTGGTTGTAGCGCCCGCGACTGCTGACCTCATGGCAAAGATGGCGGGCGGCCACGCCGATGACCTGGCCAGCGCCGTTTTGATGGCCACCGACAAATCAGTGCTGATCGTGCCGGCCATGAACCCGCGCATGTGGCAGCACCCGGCGACGCAACGCAATCTGGCGCTGCTCAAGACGGACGGCATCCATGTGCTCGGCCCCAACTCAGGTGAAATGGCCGAACGCGGCGAGGCCGGGGCCGGACGTATGGCGGAACCGCATGCGATTCTGGACGAGATCGAGCGCCTGCTTGGCAATGCCAAAAATAGTAGCCCAACCGCGTCCCCATCAAACCAGTTGCTCGCAGGACGCCACGTGATCGTCACATCGGGGCCGACGCACGAGCCGAT
>JANXRM010000439.1 GCA_025353015.1 Hyphomicrobiales bacterium | reverse complement strand
CGACCGCCCCTCACCCTAACCCTCCCCCCATACAAGAGCAGAGTATGGGGAGAGGGGATTATGCTGCTCTTCGTTTATTTCGCGATCGCCTGTTCGACGAGCGCGCGTTGCTCGCTGGCGTGCTTGGACGCCAAGCCGGTCGCGGTCGCAGCCGAGGCCGAGCGCCCAACGTAGCGCGCCCGTTTTGCCTTGACCGTGAGGTGGCCCAAAACCCATTCGATGCTCGTGTCGGCGAATGTCCAGGCGCCCATGTTTTTCGGCTCTTCCTGTGCCCATACCACTTCGGCGTTGGGGAAGCGGGCAAGCTCGGTCATCAGCGCTCGGGCCGGTAGCGGATAGAGCTGCTCGACTCGAAGAATATAGACATCGTCGATGCCCGCGGCTTCGCGGCCCTCGTAGATGTCGTAGTAGACCTTGCCCGAGCACAGCACGACACGGCGGATGCGGTCGTCAGGGACCAGCTTGATCTTTTCATTCGGGCGTGACTGAGCATCGTCCCAAAGCAGGCGATGGAAACTCGTGCCGGCAGCCATCTCGTCGAGGCGTGAGACCACGCGCTTGTGCCGCAGTAACGATTTCGGCGTCATCAGGATCAGCGGCTTTCTGAACCTGCGGTGCAGCTGCCGGCGCAGAATGTGGAAATAGTTGGCCGGCGTCGTGCAGTTGGCGACCTGCCAGTTGTCCTCGGCGCACATCTGCAGGTAACGCTCGAGCCGGGCCGAGGAGTGCTCGGGGCCCTGGCCCTCGTAACCGTGCGGCAAAAGGCAGACGAGGCCGGACATGCGCAACCATTTGCGCTCGCCCGACGACAGGAATTGATCGAAAATAACCTGCGCGCCATTGGCGAAATCGCCGAACTGGGCTTCCCACATGGTCAGCGCGTTGGGCTCGGCCAGCGAATAGCCATACTCGAACCCGAGGACCGCTTCTTCCGACAGCGACGAGTTGATCACCTCGAAGCGGCCTTGATCGGGCGACACGTACTTTAACGGCGTATAGCGCCGCTCGGTAACCTGATCGTGCAGGACGGAATGGCGTTGCGAGAACGTGCCGCGTTCGCTGTCCTGGCCAGAAAGGCGAACCGGGAATTTGTCGCGCAACAATGTGCCGAACGCCAGGTGCTCGGCCATTGACCAATCGATGCCGTCGCCGGTCTCGATCATGTCGCGGCGGCGGTCGAGCAAGCGGACGATCGTTTTGTGGGCATTGAAGTCTTGTGGCACCGCCGTGATGCGCCGGCCGACCTCCTTCAGGATGTCCAGCGGCACGCCGGTATCGCCGCGCCGAGCTTCGTCTTCGGGCAAGCCGACACCGGCCCAGCGGCCGTCGAGCCAGTCGGCCTTGTTCGGCTTGTAACCCTCGGCCGCGCCCAGTTCCTCATCGAGGCGCGATCGGAAGGCCGCGCGCATTTGGTCGAGTTCGGCGGAGGTGATGACGGCTTCGTCGACCAGGCGCTTACCGTAGATCTCCTGCGTCGTCGCGTGCGAGCGGATCTTGGCGTAGGTCAGTGGCTGCGTGAACGCGGGCTCGTCGGATTCGTTATGGCCATGCCGGCGATAGCAGAACATGTCAATGACGACGGGCTTCTGGAAGCGCTGGCGGAATTCGATGGCGATTTTGGCCACATGCACGACCGCTTCCGGATTGTCGCCGTTGACGTGGAAGATCGGCGCCTCGACCATCTTGGCGACGTCGGAGCAATAGGGCGAGGAGCGCGAATAGCGCGGATTGGTCGTGAAGCCGATCTGGTTGTTGATGACGAAGTGGATCGACCCGCCCGTGCGGTGCCCTTTGAGGCCTGAAAGCCCGAAGCATTCGGCGACCACGCCTTGCCCGGCAAACGCGGCGTCGCCGTGGATGAGCACCGGCAAAACCGGCGTCCGTTCACCCGGCTGGCAGCCCAATTGATCCTGCTTGGCGCGGACCTTGCCGAGCACGACCGGGTCGACGATTTCCAGATGCGAGGGGTTGGCGGTCAATGACAGATGCACCCGGTTGTTGTCGAACTCACGGTCCGAGGAGGCGCCGAGGTGGTACTTGACGTCGCCCGAGCCTTCGACGTCGTCAGGCTTGAACGAGCCGCCTTTGAACTCGTTGAAGATGGCGCGAAGTGGCTTGCCCATCACGTTCGCCAGGATGTTGAGGCGCCCGCGATGTGCCATGCCGAACACGACCTCGCGCAAGCCGAGCTGGCCGCCGCGCTTGATGATCTGTTCCAAGGCGGGGACGAGCGACTCGCCGCCTTCGAGGCCGAAGCGCTTGGTGCCGGTATATTTGACGTCGGCGAACTTCTCGAAGCCTTCCGCTTCGATCAGCTTATTCAGGATCGCCTTCTTGCCTTCGACGGTGAAAGTTACGTCCTTGTCCTGGCCCTCGATGCGCTCTTGGATCCAGCGCTTCTGGGCGGGGTTGGTGATGTGCATGTACTCGACGCCGATCTGGCGGCAGTAGGTGCGCCGCAGGATGCGCAGGATTTGGCGGATCGAGGCGGTCTCGAGACCCAGCACCTTGTCGATGAAGATCGGCCGGTCGAGATCGGCGTCGGTAAAGCCGTAGGTCTCGGGACGCAGTTCCTTGTGCGGCTTCCTTTCGGCGATGCCGAGCGGGTCGAGATCGGCGACCAGATGCCCCATGACGCGATAGGCGCGGATCAGCATCAGCGCGCGCAGGCTGTCCTGCGTCGCGCGATAGGTGGCGGCGGGCGATACCTCGTGCCCCGCGACGTGCGCGCGGGCCGCGAGCTTGGCGCTGAGGCTGCGTTCCGATGCGCCGTAGTCGCCCGTGAAGGCTGCGGCCAGATCACTATTGCGGGCAGGGTCCTCCATCGGGCGCGCCCACGAGGGCCCGTGATTGGGTTCGGCCGGCTGGCCGGATTTGCTCGCCTCTTCCTGCAGGCTTTGGAAAAACAAGCGCCATTCGTCGCTGACCGAGCCGGGATTGCGCTCGTATTGCGCCTGCATCTCCTCGACGTAGGCGGCGTTGGCGCCGTCCAGAAACGACGACTGGGCGAAGGCTTCATTCTGCGGTTGGCGAGACATGTCCGCTCCCTGGCTCGGGTTCATGACAAAAAGGGCGCCGCGGACGGCGCCTTGATTCGGCTGAATGCATAGTACAGGTTGCGCGTGGCTTTAAGGCCAATCGAGGATTTCTTCCAGGCCCCGATTGCCTGAATTTTGGACGGACGGGGGAAATCGGCGAGAAATATGCCAATCGGCTATGCGCAGCAGCTCAGCCTTTGCTCTTCTTGGCGTCGGGAGCCTCGAGCAGCGCATCCCAATAGGTTGGCAGTTTGTCGTAGGGGTTCGGCAGGAGGCGATCGGTCGCGTAGAAATAGCCGACATGGCGGGCAGTCGCCAGCGCAACCGTCGCGCGGATGTCGAACTTCGCACCGGTTTCGATGAGGATATTGGCAAACCGGCTGGCGGGGTGGCGGGCCACGTAAGTCGTGGGTTTGGCGCCGGCATAGTTGGCCGCACGGTTTTCGAACGTCACCAACACGTCGGCGCCGCCTTTGTCACCCGCTCTGGCGGTCCCTTTGGTTTTCTGGCGCAACAGCGTTTCGGGGGCCGCCGTTCCCGGATTGCCCATGACGGTCCAGCGTGGATCAAGGGCTTTCAGGCCGTCGTAGACCGCTGTGTAAAATGCGACGACCTCGCCCTCGGGCGCCCCGCTCTTGGGTGGCCCCATCTCGTCGATAAAAATGCCGTCGATGTGATAGAACTTCTGGTACCGGGCCGCGCATCCGATGATGTCGGCGGAAGTGTAGGTGCGGCCGTTCGCCGGAAGGCACGACGAGCCGGGATTGACGGCGCGGCCCATATAGCCCGACGGCACGTAACCCAAGACGCGCCCGCCGGTGTCCTGCACGGCTCTGATGGCACGCATGTAATCGGCGTTCGCCATGTCGCCGGGGCCGCTCGCCGGGTTCATGATCGCAGTGATGGTGACACCAGACTTTGCGGCGGCCGCAAGCCGGTCCCAGTCGCTGCCCCCGGCGGCCGGGTAGAAGTAGGCGGGGACCAGAAGTTCCATGCTGGTTGCGGTGGCCGGTGACGCCAAGCTGCCGAAAAGCACGCCGATCGTTGCTGCAAAGCGCGCGGCCATTTCACCCCGCCATTTCACCCCGCCATATCAAAAGCGCATCAAGCGCTTTTCGAGCCGGGCGATGGCGCCTTCCTGGAGTTCGCTAGTTTCGCCATAGGCGTTGGCGACATCGGTCAGCATCGATACCAGTTGGCGCCGTTCCTCGACGGTCAACCGGTCACACAACAGCGGCGTCAGTTCTTCCGCCACTTGCGAAAAGAAGTGGCGCGGCTGCGTATAGCCCCACGCACGCTCGAACATGGCGGACGCATCTTTGACCTGCAGCGGATCGTCCATCAGTTCGAGAATTTTGGTCTTTTCGGCGGCCGTAACCGGGCTGCCGGTCCGGACGAGCTGGATCATCAGGATGGTTGCTGCAAGGCGTGGGTCGCTCACCCGGCCGAGCGGCGTGCCGATCAGCGCCTGAAGGACGCCGCGCGCACGATGCTGCAGGCCGCGGGTGTCGCGATTGAGTTCCTTGGCGGCCTTCACGGTAGAGTTGGCGCGCAACATAAAAAAGAAGATGGCGGCTGCAACACCAAGCAGGCCCAGGATAAATGGCATGAATTCCTCCCCTGGACGTGCTCCGGCGGTGCCCGCGCATCACCCCTTCAGTAACTTGGCCAGCGTCGTGCCCAAACCGGCCGGGCTGTCGGAAATAGCGATGCCAGCGGAGCGCATGGCTTCGAACTTGTCCTCCGCCTTGCCCTTGCCGCCCGAGATGATGGCGCCGGCGTGGCCCATGCGGCGGCCAGGAGGTGCCGTGGCACCGGCAATGAAGCCGACCATGGGTTTCGAACGTCCGCGCGCGCGCTCGCGCTTGATGAAATCCGCCGCGTCCTCTTCGGCCGAGCCGCCGATTTCGCCGATCATGATGATCGAGTGCGTTTCCGGATCGGACAGGAACATCTCGAGCACGTCGATGAATTCCGTGCCCTTGACCGGGTCGCCGCCGATACCGACCGCGGTAGATTGGCCGAAGCCCGCGTCCGAGGTTTGCTTGACGGCTTCGTACGTCAGCGTGCCCGACCGCGAGAGAATGCCGACATTGCCGGGCTTGAAGATGTTGCCGGGCATGATGCCGATCTTGCATTGGCCTGTTGTCAGCACGCCGGGGCAGTTCGGCCCGATCAGGCGTGACCACGATCCAGCCAGCGCCCGCTTGACGCGGATCATGTCCATCACCGGAATGCCCTCGGTGATGCAGATGATCAGCGGGATTTCGGCGTCGATGGCTTCGAGAATGGCGTCCGCGGCATAGGCCGGCGGCACATAGATCGAGGTGGCGTTGGCGCCGGTCTTTTCCTTGGCCTCGATGACGGAATCGAAGATCGGCAGATGCGCGAGCTTGGCGTCGGGATGTTTCGACCCGCCTTTGCCCGGCGTGACGCCGCCGACGACTTGGGTGCCATAAGCAACTGCTGCCTGGGTATGGTACGTGCCCTGGCTGCCCGTGATGCCCTGACAGATGACCTTGGTGTTCTTATCGACGAGGATCGCCATGTGGATGCCTTGTGCTGCCTATCGACGCCGCTTGTGCGGCATAATCGGCAACGGATCAAGTCTATCCTGGAGGCGCCTTATTATTGGGCAATTGTGGCGGCAAGCGAGCCAGGTGTGAACGAAAGCCGCGGCAGCAAACCCGTTGTCGCCAAGACACAAAGTCGCCAAGAGACAAACTTTGGCGAGCCATGAACATCGAATGGAGCGAAGGGTGGCTGCTGAAGGGTGGCTGCT
>JANXRM010000415.1 GCA_025353015.1 Hyphomicrobiales bacterium | reverse complement strand
CCCATGTCCCGCCACTGTCGAGATCGGAATTAACCACCAGCGAGGCATCCGCTAATGCATAGATCAGTTTGTTCCTCTGCATCGCATTGCCCACATTGAACCCGGCGCTTGGGTCGTAAGGTGAGATCAGAGTAAGGCGACCATCAATAATCAAATTGCGATGTTCGCGGTTCATAGCCGCCTTTTCCAGGCTGTCCGCCAATACTCCGCAGACCTTTCCTCCCGCCTCCAAGGCTCCACGCATGGCCGCTTGATCGATGCCTTTGAGTGGACGGCGATGTGGTATGCGATCGCGGCCATCGGCATCGCGGCTGCAATGATGGCGGGATGGCTCTTCGCCGGCCTCATTGGCTACGTTCGCCGGATGCTTTTGGCCTGACGGCGACGATCCGGCCTGACGGCGACGATTTGGATTGGCGCCGGATGCTTGCCTGCTTTTGCGTCTTCAAGCAGTACCGTTTCACTCTGAAGCGACAGTCGCCAGCGCCATACTCAAACCAGCTCCGGCTTGCGACCCCGAGCAGCTTTTTTCTTCACGCGCGCGGGCATCGTGGACGCCACGGGCGCAGCCTCCGCCGCAATCGCTGGTGCTGCCTCTCGCTTGATCACCGGCATATCGGGCAAGTGTTCGGCCCAGCGCACCAATGCCGCGCGGCCGCCATCCGACAAATCGTAGATACCGCGCTCGACGCGGACAAACCAGCCGTAGACATCGTTCTGCAGGATCTTCGGTGCGTCGGGTGCCTGGAGCTTCAAGTCCTTCGGGCGCGTGGATCCGGCGGCCAACGCTGCAACGCAAATGAGTGCCTGCTGCCGGTAGGCCGTCATGATCGGCAACCGCGTGCTACCCCCGGTCGCCGGATCGCCGCGCCGGCGCTGGTGCTCGCGCACCAGTCGCGACCGCCGTTTCGGATCGCGGCGCGGCCGGAAGGCATCCGGTTCCGCCAGCACTTCGACGAGCCCGGTGGCGTTGACGCACAAGAGGCCGAGACCCAGCATCCGGCACAGCTTACGCACGCGGGAATCTCGTTCGCGTCCGCCGCCACGCCGGGAGGCCGGGACTGCGAGCCAGACCTCGTCGCAGGCGGCGATGCGGTCGACGGCCTGCAGCACCAACTCGAGGTTGAAGCTCAGTTTCAGTTCGCCGACAATCACCCTTAGGGGCTCACCGTCCTTCAGGGCAACGACATCGCAGCCGCAGATCTCGCCCTTGACCTCGAAGCCGAGCTTTTCCAGGAAGCGCTTCACGGGCAGATAAAGACTTGATTCCGATTTCACGCGGCAGCGCTCCGGCAATTGGCCTGATTACACTGGCCGTATCCCTGATTCGCGAATGTGTCGAGTTGGGCTGCCAGAATGCAAATACCCCGAGCGCTGACGCTCGGGGATCGTGATGCCGTGTTCTGGAGCGCTTTCCAGGCAGCCGGGGAATTTGGCTCAGGGGCAGCGGGGGCACTTGGCCGAGACCGGGGCCTTGCCTTGGAGGGGCTTGGCATTGGCAACTTCGGCAACCGCGAAGACCGTGACGGCGACCGTTGCGATCGCGAACAATAATCCAATGACGACTTTCATGGGTTTTCTCCAGCTGGTTTGCGGTTTAGCGGTCCACGCGAGGTCGCTGCGATGCAGCGCGTCCCGTCGTCTCGGTCTCGATGAAAATCAATATAAACACCGTTCAAATCATTGGCAATACGGTACGAACTGGTTCGAATTCAAACATCCGTGAGGTGCCGTGAACTTGCCGTGGCGTCCTCTGGAGTGGAGCGACGGGCCGATGGATATCGGACGTCGGTCTTTTCTCAGCGGCGGCGCAACACGTCTTGGCAAGCGCCCCCGGATCATGAAACACTGCACGGGCAGCGGGCGGACAGCGATAATCGAGGGCGGTCGAGTGGTTTCAGCCTCTTCACGTGACGCGACAGCGGGTGAAAACGCGACGAGCGACCACGCAGCTGGCAGCTTCAAGGGCGCCATCGATTGCGACGTGCATCCGCGCGTGCCCGACATCCTCGCGCTCAAGCGCTACATGAACGACCATTGGCGCGAGACCGTCGAGGTGCGCGGCATCGAGGGTTTCGAGTCCATCGCCTACCCGAATAACGCACCCTTGACGACGCGCCCCGACGCCATGACCGGCAAGGTCCGCGCCGACGACGATGTGGGTCGTATGGCCAAGGCGCTTCTGGACCCACAGCAGTTCTCACTGGCGATCTGCAATTGCCTCTATGCGGTGCAGATGATCCGCGACGAGCATCTGGCGTCGGCCTTTGCCCGCGCGGTGAACGACTGGGTGCGCCACGAATGGCTCGACCGCGATCCCAGGCTCCGGGCCTCCATCGTGGTGCCGATCCAGAACATCGAACTCGCCGTCGACGAGGTGAACCGCTGCGCCGAGGACAAGCGCTTCGTGCAGGTGCTGTTGCTGGCGTTGGGTGAGCAGCCGCTCGGCAAGAGCATGTTCTGGCCGATCTATCGCGCCGCCGAAAAGCACGGGCTGACGATCGGTATCCACGCGGGCTCCAGCTACCATCACGCGGTGACGGGCTCCGGCTGGCCGAGCTATTATCTTGAGGACTACGCCGCCCAGTCGCTCGGCTTTCATGCCCAGGTCGGCAGCCTCGTGGCCGAGGGCGTGTTCGTGAAATTCCCGAAGCTCAAGGCCGTGCTGATCGAATCCGGCGTGACGTGGTTGCCGCCCTATCTCTGGCGCCTCGCCAAGTTCTGGCGCGGGGTCCGCCTGGAAGTGCCGTGGATTGACCGGCCGCCGATGGAAATCGTGCGCGATCATATCCGCCTGACGATCCAGCCGTTCGATGCGCCGGACAATGCCGATACCGTGCGGCGTGTACTCGATCAGCTGCCGTCGGAGGAGATGTTATTGTTCGCGTCGGATTTCCCGCACTGGCAGTATGACGGCAATGCTATGTTGCCATCAGGGATCGACGCGGCGCTGCGCCGGAAGATCCTGATCGACAACCCGAAGGCGGCCTATCCACGCCTCGCCCTATAGAAGCGCCTTATCGCTTAATTGGCCCGCTCGGCCGACAGGAGGTCCTATGCCCCTTGATGTCTCTCCCTCGCCGGAGACGAAAGCGTCCAACCGCCTCGCTGTCGTCGACAGCGATATCCATCCAGCGGTGAAGTCGCTGGCGGACCTGCGGCCTTACGTGTCGAACCAGTGGTGGGAGTACGCGAACACCTACGGTTTCCGCCGCAAGCATGGCAGCGCCACCGTCGAGCCCTATCCGAAGTCGGCGCCGCTGGCCTGCCGCCGCGATGCCTGGCCGGAAGAGGGCGGTCGGCCGGGGTCGAGCCTGGAACTGATGCAGAAGCAGTACCTCGATCCGGCCGGGGTCGAAATGGGTTTGCTGGGGCCCCTCGGCCCAACCGGCCAGGGCGATCTCAACCTCGAATTTTCAGTCGCCATGTGTCGCGCCACCAACGAATGGCAGCGCGATGCCTTCACCCGGCGCGACAAACGGCTGAAAGCCGGCATCGTCGTGCCCTATGAGGACGGTGCCGCGTCTGCCGCCGAAATCGAGCGCGTTGGTGCTATGAGCGACTACGGCCAGGTGTTCTGCCTGACGCGTTCGTCGGAGCCGCTCGGCAATCGCCGCTATTGGCCGATTTACGAGGCCGCAGAGCGCTATAACTTGCCTGTCGCCTTCCACGTCTTCGGCACCAGTGGCCACCCGGTGTCGGGCGCGGGCTGGCCCTCCTACTACATCGAGGAAGGTTCCGGCCACTCGACGTCGTGCCAGACCGTTGTCTCGAGCCTCGTCATCGAGGGCGTGTTCGAGAAGTTCCCGAAACTGAAAGTTGTCATGGTCGAAGGTGGCTTTGGCTGGCTGCCGGCCTTGGCCTGGCGGCTCGACAAGCTTTTCGAGCGCATGCGCGGCGAGGTTCCGCACCTGAAGCGCCGCCCGTCAGAGTATATCCGCGATCATGTCTGGGTCTCGACGCAGCCAATGGAAGAGCCGGAAAATCGCCGCCACGTGCTCGACGTGATGGAGTGGATCGGCTGGGACCGCTTGTTGTTTGCATCCGATTATCCGCACTGGGATTTCGACGATCCATTCCGCGCCTTCCCGGCCGGCGTGACGCCGGAACAGCATCGCCAGATCTGTGCGGTCAACGGCCGTGCCGTGTACCGGTTCTGAGGCTGCGATGGCACGCCATGTCGTTGCGCGTGCTGCCGACATTCCCGTCGGCGGGCGCAAACTCGTCAAAATCGACGGCCGCAGCGTCGTCGTCTTCAATCTGAAGGGTGACTTCTACGCGCTCTCCGACACCTGCCCGCACAAGGGCGGCAGCCTGTCGAACGGCATCATCAGCGGTCTCATTGAATCCGACGGCCCCGGCGAGTATCGACACTCGCGCCAGGGCGAAATCATTCGCTGCCCGTGGCACCAGTGGGAGTTCGATATCAAGACCGGGCGTTCGTGGTGCGATCCCAGGCGGTTGCGGCTCGTGAAATACGACGTGGCGGTGGAGCCAGGCGCCAAGCTGGTCGAAGGCCCCTACGTGGCCGAAACCTTCAAGGTGGCGATCGAGGACGAGTACATCGTAATCGAGGTTTGAGGCAGGTCGCAGCGTACATGCAGCGGGCGCCCTACCACAGCAGCCACACCAGGCTCAGCCAGCCGCAGACATCCGCAATCTGCTGCATTGCGCCGAGAACGTCGCCGGTTTGTCCGCCGATCTGGCGCAGGGCCGA
>JANXRM010000384.1 GCA_025353015.1 Hyphomicrobiales bacterium | reverse complement strand
ACGCTCAAGGGCGACTTCAAGCGGGCGCTGGAACTGCAGGACATCCTGATGCCGCTGCATGACGCGCTTTTCGTCGAAACCAATCCGGCGCCGGCTAAATATGCCGCGTGGCGGCTTGGCATCATAGAAAGCCCGGAGTGCCGTCTGCCACTGGCGCCGCTGATGGAGTCGACGAAGAAGGTGCTCGACGCCGCGTTGGCCCACGCCGGACTGCTGAAGGCCAAGGCTGCGGAGTGACGGCAGCGCAATTCGCTTATGTTTGCAATTCGGTTAGTATTCACGGCCACCTGGCGTGCCTGGGTGGCCGTTCTGTTCCCGGCGTCTCCATCTTCGCCAGCGAGTGAACCATGATCCCGCTTTCTGCCCTGCAGAAAACCGCCGAGGCCTTGATGGCCAAAGCCGCCATCGAGATTCCTGACGACTATCTCGGCGGCTTGCGCGCCTGCGCCAACACTGAAAAGGGTGATCTCTCGGCTTTCGTCATCCAGGCCATGCTGGAGAACTACGAGGCGGCAAAGGAAGACCGGCGCGCCATGTGCGGCGATACCGGCGTGCCGCGCTGGTACGTGAAATACGGTAACGACGCCCGCGTCGAGGGTGGCCCCATCGCGTTGGAGGCAGCGCTGCGGCGCGCCACGGCCAAGGCCACGCAGGACGTACCGCTACGCCCGAACCGCGTGCATCCACTCTGGCGTACGGACCACAACAACAACGTCGGCATCGGCGCGCCCGAAATCGAGTACGCCTTCCACCCTGAGGCCGACTGGGTGGACCTCACCACCGTGCACAAGGGCGGCCTGTTCGGCAGCGATTACCGCATGCTGTTTCCCGGTGACGGCCTCGAAGGCATCAGGCGCTTTTATCTCGATACGCTGATCGGCTTCGGCAAGCGTGGCCTCGCCTGCCAGCCGGCCATCGTCGGCGTTGGCTTGGGCGGCTCCAAGGATATCTGCGCCGTGCTCGGCAAGCAGGCGGCGTGCCTGCGAACCGTGGGCGACCGCAACCCCGACCCGAAGATCGCGGCGCTTGAAATGGAACTCAAGGACGTCGGCAACAACATCGGCATGGGCGCCATGGGCTTCATGGGATCATCCATGGTGGTCGATTGCCACATCGAGGTCGGCTACTGCCATACGGGCGGCATGCCGATGTCGGTGCACATGTTCTGCCTGTCGTCGCGCCGCGCCACCGCCCGCGTGTTCGCCGATGGCCGCGCCGAATTCCGCACCGACCCGCAGTGGTTCACCGACTATTCGCGCCGCGCCACAGTCGAATGGGAAACGCCCGCCACCCGTCAGGCGGCGGAGTAGCATCGAAGCAGCGCGTCGGAAGGTGCCAAGCTTCAGCCTGGCACCTGTTCATAGTGCGCGCCTGCTGCAAAACGGTGTCAGGCGAAAGCCAGACACCCACCTTGCGGATCGGCGCCACGTTCACCTGCCCCTCACGTCCCGACGACCAGCGGCGCGGTCAGGCGGCGGAGGGCTGCAATCGCCGACAACGCCGTCACCTTGCCGGTCGCCGGATTCTCGACACTCGGGATGTTGGCGATCGTCATCGTCAGGTTTGACGAGTCAGAGACGACCTCGATGGTGTGCGTATTGCGCGTCACGGCCGGGTCCGCCCAGATCTCGACCGTCGTGCGATCTGGGCCGATCCCCGCCAGCGACAGCGCCACGGCGACATTGACGTTGGCCGGAAAACCGCGGATCGCCTCGCGCGCGGTGCCGGAAAAGATCTTCGTTGCCGCGCGTACGTCATCCATCGAAAGATTGCGCTCTTTGAGATAGGGAGCGCCGGCCAGCCCTTTCGGCGGCTTCCGCGTTATAATCTTGACGCTCTCGACATGGCCTTCGGCGACCGCGCGCACCGCATCGAGGCCGAGGAGCGCCCCCGACGGCACGATGATCCGGGCGCCCGTGGTTTTGGCCGTCTCGATCAACTGCATGTGGCTCAAGAGCTGGCCGACCGACAGCGGCATGAAGATGCGGCCGCGAGCGACCGCTGGTTCCGCCACTTCGGCGAAATGGGCGGCAGGAATGCACTCGAGGATGACATCGGCCACGTCGGCCAGTTCACCGAGCGACACGAGCTTCGGGGCTGACTTGAACCCTGCGATTCGCGCCTTGGCCGTCACTTGATTGCGCGCTGAAACCGCTGTTAGCACCATCCCCGAAATACCGCCGGCATCGACCAACCGCGCGACGGCCAAACCGATGGCGCCAAGCCCGCCGATGCCCAATCTCAATGTGGCCGTTGCCATGGGATACCCTCCGCTGTTTGCCGGCACGGAGCGCCGGAGTTCGACTGACGATACCGCGTCCGGGCCGGCTACACAAAGGGCGAGTGCCGAGGGACCGGTAAAAATCGCACAACACAGCTGCGCTGGGGAAAGGCGCCAGCATTGGGCATTGCCAGGGAAATATGCCCGTGGCAGGAGTGCAGCACGCAATCAAGACAAACAACAAGGTGATGATGATGAGCGCGACCGCTAAGCCGACGTTGGTCGAAACCCTTTGGCCCGCGAGCCAGGACAGTCTGGTTCGCAATGCGCTGATCGCACTCGCTGGCACAGGCCTGCTGTGGCTGTCAGCCAAAATTCAGGTGCCATTCTGGCCGGTGCCCATGACCCTGCAGTCGATGGTCGTGCTGATGCTCGGGGCGACGCTCGGCTGGCGCCTGGGTCTCGCGACCGTGACCCTTTATCTGCTGGAAGGTGCGGCCGGGTTGCCGGTCTTTGCCGGGTCCCCTGAAAAAGGTCTCGGACTGCTCTACATGGCGGGCCCGACCGGGGGATACCTCGTGGGCTTCCTTGCCGGCGCGGCTGCTGTCGGGTTGCTCGCAGCGCGCGGCTGGGATCGTTCGATCCCCTGGATGTTCGCGGCCATGAGCATCGGCCATGCCGTGATTTTCGCGTTTGGCTGGCTTTGGCTCGCCAAGTTTGCCAGCCCCGAAGAGGCATGGGCGTTGGGTGTTGCACCGTTTTACGCGGCGACCCTGTTGAAGACGGCGCTGGCAGCATTGGTCGTTCCAACCACATGGCGTGCAGCAATAAAGTAAGCATCCAGCAACTCTTCCGACCGGAAAGGTTGTCAACGTCCTTTCTGCCGAACGCAAAAAAGAATATACGTTGAGATATCGCACATCGGCTGCCAGCCTCCCGCGCTGGCGGCCGTAACAGTTTATCGATTTTCGAAACCGTCCTGTACGCAAAAAACGTCGCCCTGTGCCAATAAACGCGCAAGTGCCGACGTCCTGGTCTTCAGTCGACTTCCTGTTCTTCGGGGACGGCCCTTTGACGCGCGACCCAAACACCTCGTCCCGGCGCGCGATGCCGTTGCTCGATGGGCCTATCCTGCCGACGCTATTGACACTGGCCGTGCCGAATATCCTGGCGCTCAGCGTGCAATCGATCGCAGCTGTCGCTGAGACCACGTATATCGGCCGTATCGGTACCGAAGCGCTGGCCGCGATGGCGTTGGTGTTTCCGATGATCATGCTGACGCAGATGTTGTCGTCGGGGGCGATCGGTGGCGGCGTTTCTTCGGCCATCAGCCGCGCCCTTGGGGCGGGTGATGTCGCGCGCGCCCAGGCGATGGCATTGCACGCGCTCACGATCGGCCTTTCCTTTGGATTGATCGCGTCGGCACTCCTTTATGTTTTTGGACCGGCGCTCTATCGAGCCCTTGGTGGCCACGGCGGCGTTCTCGAGCAAGCGACCGCATATTCTTGCACGTTCGCGCTTGGTGCACTCTCGATCTGGACCTTCAACGTGTTGGTCTCGATTGCGCGCGGCACCGGCAATATGCGGCTGCCGTCGTCGACCATCGTCGCGGTCGGACTTCTCCAGATTGCCCTTGGTGCCGGATTGTCGCTTGGTCTTGGTCCGCTGCCAAAGCTCGGTCTCCGTGGCGTCGCCCTTGGACAGGTCGGTGCCTATGCCGCTGGCGTTGTTTTTCTTGGCTGGTGGATGACACGGCCTGGCGCTGCGTTGCGGTTGCGGGTGGTTGGCGTCAAGCTGTTGCCGGACATGTTCCGCGATATCCTGAAGGTCGGGGCGATCGCCTGCTTGTCACCCATCCAGTCCATTGCCGTGGTCGTGCTGCTGGCCCGCTACGCGGCGACGTTTGGAACGGATGCGTTGGCTGGCTTCGGCATCGGCATCCGGCTGGAACTGCTGCTTGTCCCAATTGCGTTTGCGATCGGCGTCGCATGTGTCCCCATGGTCGGTATGGCGATCGGGGCGGACGATGTGCGCCGGGCGCGCCGGGTTGCCTGGACCGGGGCAATGCTTTCGGGTGCGCTCATCGGCGTCGTCGGTTTGGTCGCTGCCTCGCGACCCGACCTCTGGGGCCGGCTGTTCACGAGCAGCGATGCGGTGCTGGCGGCCGTCCATACCTATCTGCGAGCGGCGGGTATTGGTTTTCCGGCTTATGGCATGGGGTTGTGCCTCTATTTTGCGTCGCAGGGCTCAGGTAAAATCCTCGGACCCGTCCTTGCGGGCACGATCCGGCTGGCCGTCGTCATAATCGGTGGGTGGTGGCTCACGCAATCGGATGAGGGTTTCCAGTCGTTAGCGTGGCTTGTCGCCATTGCCATGCTGGCTTATGGCGCATCGACGGCGCTGTTCGTGTGGCTGACTCGCTGGGGAAAGCCGCTCGTTCGGCGGACCTGAAGGCAGCGGCAACCGCCCCCCTAAGCGGTCATCGCTGTCACCCAAGCGCCCTGCTGTCCTCATTCCCGCGAAAAGCACCGGGTCGGCCATCGGCGCCCCGGGGCTGCGACACGGCGCTTGTTCGCTGCGTTCCGCCCGCGTAAGATCCATCCCAAGTCAGGCAGCAGTGTCTGTAAAATAAGGTGTCGGACTCCTGGGAGGAAACCATGAAGACCAGATTGACCCGCCGTAGGTTTATGAAAACGGCGGTAGTGGGAACAGCGGCTGCCACCGGCGGTATGGCGGGAATTCTCGCGTCAGGCCGGGGGCCTGCCCTCGCCCAGACAACCGAAGTGCATTGGTTGCGCTGGAACGACTTTGTGCCCACGTGCGATAAGCTGATCCGCGAGAAACTCGTTCCCGAAGCTGAGAAAGCATTGGGAATCAAGGTCAAGTTCGAGACCGTCAACGGTAACGACCTGCAGCCGCGCATCACGTCAGGCGTGCAGTCGGGCGCCGGTCCCGATCTGATCATGTTGTTCAACAACCACCCGCATCTCTATTCGGCAAGCCTTACCGATCTGTCCGATGTGGCCGAGGAAGTCGGCAAGGAGCAGGGCGGCTACTACGGTGTCTCCGAGGGCAACTGCAAGGTCGACGGCAAGTGGGTCGCGATGCCCATGGCAATCGTCGGCGCGCTCAACGCCTACCGCAAATCGTGGTTCGCGGACGTTGGCGCCAACAAATTCCCCGAGACGTGGGACGAGTACCGCGCCGTCGGCAAAAAGCTGAAGGCAAAGGGGACTCCGCTCGGCCAGGCTCTCGGCCAATCGTTCGGCGATCCGCCGACCTTCGCCTATCCGCTGATGTGGAGCTTCGGCGGCATGGAGGTCGATGACAAAGGCAAAGTCGTCATCAATTCCCCCGGCACTGTCGAAGCTGTGAAGTACATGACCGCCATGTGGAAGGACTCCTTCGACGAAGGTGGCTTGGCCTGGGACGACGCCTCGAACAACCGCGCGTTCCTCGCTGGCGAAATCAGCTCGACGCTGAACGGCGCCTCGATCTACCTCCTCGCCAACCGCGAGAAGGGCAAGTACATGACAGACAAGAAGGAAGAGCTTGCCAGCGACATCCTGCACGGCGAATTGCCGGCGGGTCCGAAGGGCAAGTTCGCGTTCCACACCTTCCAGTCGCATGTGATGCCGAGCTACTCGAAGAACCAGAAGGCGGCGAAGGATCTCCTGCGCTTCATTCACAAGAAAGAGAACTACGAGCAGTGGTTCCAGACCGGACTCGGCTTCGATACGCCGGGCACAAAAAGCTGGGAAAGCCACCCCATGTGGGACAAGGACCCGGTCATGAAACCGTTCGCCGTGGCCGGTAAGCTCGGCGCGACGCCCGGCCGGTCCGGTCCGCCGAATGCGAAGGCGGCCGAAGTTCTCTCCAAGTACCTGATCGTCAATATGTTCGCATCGGCGATCAAGGGCCAGAAGGCTGAGGACTGCGTTTCTGCAGCCGAAGCCGAGCTTAAGAAGATCTACGGCGCCTGAGGCGCCGTCGCGCGGCCCCCATTAGGTTCATCCCGTCGGGGAATCAATGGGAGCGGGTGCCCCCGCGCATTGGCTCCGCCCACGTTTCGGGCGGAGCTTCTGGCGCGGTTTGATATTAATCGAATCCGAAGGATGGCCCCTGATGGTGGCGACTGCTGTGCAAACCGTGCCAGCCCCCCACACGCCCGAGCCCCGTTGGCGGCCGCTCGAGAATGAGGGTTGGTTGGCGTTGGTACTTCTGCTGCCGACGCTGGTGCTCCTCGGCCTTTTCATCGCCTACCCGTTTGTTCGCGGTATCCTGTTGTCGGTATCCAGTTCGCGCGTGGGTGTGCCCGGCGAGTGGGTTGGATTTGCCAATTTCACGCGGCTGCTCAGTGACCCGATCTTCTACATGGTCGTGCGGAATACCGTTTGGTATACGTTCATTACGACGATCTTCAAGCTGGCGCTGGGCCTGTGGCTGGCGCTGCTGCTGAACCGCAATTTCCGGTTCAAGGCTTTTACGCGCGCCTTCATCCTGCTGCCCTTCATCATCCCGACGGTGCTCTCCACCTTTGCGTGGAAATGGATGTTCGACCCGACCTTCAGCGTGTTGAACTGGTTCATCATGAAGATGTGCCAATGGAAGGTGTCGTTCTTCGGCCTGTTCGGGATCGAGCCTGCGACATCCTGCGTGGTTCAAGCCCAATTCAACTGGCTGGGTGATGCTGATCTCGCCATGTGGGCGATCATCATCGTCAACATCTGGCGCGGCGTGCCGTTCTTCGCCATCTCGCTGCTGGCCGGCTTGCAGACCATCAGCCCCGATCTTGCCGAGGCAGCCGCCATCGACGGCGCCAAACCGCTGCAGCGCTTCTGGTACATTACGTGGCCGCTGTTGCTGCCGGTGACGATGGTCGTCGTGCTGTTTTCGGTGATCCAGACGTTCGCCGATTTCCAGATCGTTTACGTGATGACGGGCGGCGGTCCGGCCAACGCCACGCACCTCTTTGCCACGTACGCCTATCAGATGGGTGTCGGCACGGGGCTGCTCAGCCAAGGCGCCGCCATCTCGCTTGCCATGTTCCCGATCCTCTTTGGCATCGTGATCGTGCAGCTTCTCTATATCCGCCGCGTCGAGACGCGCTGAGCTCCTCAGGAGTATCCCAATGATCGAAGGTGCAATCTGGCGCAAGTGGGTCTACTTCTACCTGCCGCTGGCATTATTCCTGCTGTTCCTGCTGTTCCCCTTCTATTGGATGGTGATCACGACCTTCCGGCCGGACAATGAACTCTATATCGCTTGGCGGCGACCGAACTATGCGCCGTTCTGGACGTGGAATCCGACGCTCGACCACATCAAATTTCTGTTCCGCGAGACGGCGTTCCTGACGTGGCTGTGGAACACCATGTTCATCGCGCTCTGCTCGACGGTCATCTCGCTCTTTTGCGGCGTGCTGGCGGGCTATGCGCTGTCGCGTCTGAACTTCCCGTTCGCGGGTAGCCTCGGCACGATGATCTTCGTCACCTATCTGGTGCCGCAGACACTGCTGTTTATTCCGCTGTCCGACATCATCCGCAATTACCGGCTTGGCGACACGCCGTGGTCACTGATCTTGACCTACCCGACATTCCTGATCCCGTTCTGTACGTGGCTGATGATGGGTTTCTTCAAATCGATTCCGAAGGAACTCGAGGAGTGCGCGCGAATCGATGGTGCCTCCCGGCTCAAGGCAATGTTCTACATCATCCTGCCGGTCGCGGTGCCGGGCATCCTGTCGGCGGGCATCTTTGCGTTCACGCTGTCCTGGAACGAGTTCATCTATGCGCTTGTGTTCCTGTCGTCGCCTGAGCAGAAAACCGTGCCGGTCGGCGTCGTGTCCGAGCTTATTCGCGGCGACGTGTTCTTCTGGGGCGCGCTGATGGCGGGTGCCCTGCTCGGATCGATCCCGGTGGCGATCGCCTATTCCTTCTTCGTCGAACACTACGTTTCGGGCCTGACGGGTTCGGTCAAAGGGTAAAGCTGCAATGGCAAACGTATCGATCCGTAAGATCCACAAGCACTACGCCGATTTCCATGCCGTCAAAGGTGTCAGCCTGGAGATCAAGGACAAGGAATTCGTCGTCCTCGTCGGGCCATCAGGCTGCGGGAAGACCACGACGCTGCGCATGGTGGCCGGCCTCGAGTCCATCACCGAAGGTGACATCCTGATCGGCAATACGGTGGTGAACAACTTGCCGCCGATGGATCGCGATATCGCGATGGTGTTCCAGAACTACGCGCTCTATCCGCACATGAGCGTGTTCGACAACATGGCGTTCGGCCTGAAAATGCGGAAGTTCGACAAGGCAGAGATCAAGAAGCGCGTCGACAACGCCGCCGACATCTTAGGGATCACCGATCACCTGACGCGCAAGCCGCGCATGCTCTCGGGCGGCCAGCGCCAACGAGTCGCCCTCGGCCGCGCCATCGTGCGCAATCCGCAGGTGTTTCTGTTCGACGAGCCGCTGTCGAACCTCGACGCCAAGCTGCGCGTGCAGATGCGCGTCGAGATCAAGAAGCTGCATCAGCGCTTGTCGACCACATCGATCTACGTCACGCACGACCAGATCGAGGCGATGACCCTCGGCGACCGCGTCGTCGTGATGAAGGACGGGCTGATCCAGCAGGTCGGCGAACCGCTGGAACTCTACAATACGCCGGCCAACAAGTACGTCGCGGGCTTCATCGGCTCGCCGGCCATGAACTTTGCCAACGTCACCATCAAGACGGAGAACGGCGCCGTCTGGGCCGAAAGCCCGGCCATGCGTATCCGCGCGCCCGAGCGGTTGGCGGCACGGCTTGCGGCCCACGATGGCAAGCCCGCCGTCATCGGTATTCGCCCCGAAGACCTGCTGATGGCCAACGGCACGTCGCCCGAGCTGACCTTCACGGCCGGTGTCGAGGTCGCCGAGCAGCTTGGCTCCGAAATCCTGCTCGATCTCAAGGTCGGCACCGGAGCGATGGTCGCGAGCGTCGAACCGACGGTGCGCGTCAAGCCCGGCGAGGCTATTCAGCTCACCATGAACCCCGAGCGGATGCACTTCTTCGATGCCAAAACCGAGGCAGCCATCTGAGCTGCCGCAATGTCGGGCTCACAGCGCATTGTTCAGCGCGCTTTGCGCTTGCCACCCAGTCCGGTAGGATGCGCGCCGCTGGCACTCGCTGGCGGCGTTACTTTTCAAGAGGCCACACTCATGTCCGTATCGATGTACGAGAATTCCGTTCCCGTGATGCAACGCTTGATGAAGAACCTGATCAGCGTGCTCGAGAAGGCGGAAGCGCATGCCGCCGCCAAGAAGCTTGAGGCGGACGTACTGCCGAACTGCCGTCTCACGGCCGACATGTTCCCGCTGAAGCGTCAGGTGCAGATCGCGTCCGACATGGCCAAGATGGGCTGCGCCCGCCTTGCCGGCAAGGACGGCCAGGCGCCGAAGTGGGAAGACACCGAGAAGACGCTGCCGGAACTGCGCGCCCGCCTGCAGAAGTCGATCGACTACATCGGCACCTTCAAGCCTGCCGACATCGACGGCTCGGAAGCCAAGGACATCAATTTGACGATCGGCGGCCAGCCGAAGGTTTTGAAAGGCCATGCCTATCTGATGACGCATGCCTATCCGCACTTCTTCTTCCACGTCGTCACCAGCTACGACATCCTGCGCCAAAACGGTGTCGAGGTCGGCAAGCGCGACTATCTCGGCTCGTTCTAACTCAGTTCCCTCTCCCCGCTCTCTGCCCTCTCCCCATCAAAGTGCAGATGATGGGGAGAGGGGGAAGGACCACTCATGTCGAATGCAATTTTTTCCCTGGCGGGTGAGACGGCTCTGGTCACGGGTGCCTCGTCCGGGCTTGGCCAACATTTCGCCGGCGTTCTGGCCCGGGCCGGTGCCAAGGTTGCCATCGCCGCCCGGCGTACGGACCGGCTGGAGACGCTCGCCCGTGAGATCGAGGCTGCAGGCGGCAACGCCGCAGCCATTCCACTTGATGTCCGCGCTCCAGCCTCGGTCAAGGCTGCGTTCGATGCCGCGGAACAGGCGCTCGGGCCTGTTACTATTGTTATCAACAATGCCGGGATCTCCGATCCCGCCTGGTTTACGCGCATGACCGAAGAGCAGTGGCGCGGCACCATGGACGTCAACTTGGATGGCGTGTTTCGCGTCGGCCAGGAAGCAGCGCGGCGCATGGTGGCCGGCGGTAAAGGCGGGTGCATCGTCAACATCGCCTCGATCGTCGGGCTTGGCGCCATCAAGACGCTCAGTGCCTATGCGGCGTCGAAAGCGGCCGTTCTTGCGCTGACGCGGACCATGGCGCTGGAACTGGCGCGCGACAAGATAAGGGTCAACGCGCTGGCCCCCGGCTATATCGCGACGGAACTCAACGACAGCTATTGGGAAACCGACGGCGGTAAGAAGATGATCGCCCATGTGCCGTTCCGCCGGCTCGGACAACTGCCGGAGTTGGATGGTCCGCTGCTGCTGCTCGCCTCGCGTGCCGGTTCGTTCATGACCGGCAGCGTGCTCACCGTCGACGGCGGCCACCTGTTGCCGACAGAATGACCATGGCAACCGCTCTCCCCGAAGGCCGCGCCCGCACGCTCGATCAAAGCCGCCTCGATATCCTCGAGCCGTGGCTCGCGAAGGAAATCGGCGCGACGTGTGCCAAAATCACTGCCGCTGAATTGCTCACGGGCGGTGCGGTGCAGGAGAACTGGCGCATCGACGTCGCGGTCGAGGGTGGTTCGCACGCGGGCGCCCACGCTTGGGTATTGCGCACGGACGCAGCCGCGCGTTTGGGCGTCAGCCTCGACCGGGTCGCCGAGTTCCGCTGTATCGAAGCGGCGCGCAAAGCCGGCGTCGCGGTGGCCGAACCCATCGCCGTTTCGGCCGACGCAACGCTGATCGGCGCGCCTTTCGCCATCCAGGGCTTCGTCGCCGGCTCGGCGCAGGGCCGCCGCCTTGTGCGGGATCCTGGGTTGGCGAATTTTGGCGATGCGCTTGCCCGGAAACTCGGCGGTGAACTGGCGCGCATTCATTCGCTTCGGCCGGCTGCAGGTGTCCTGCCGTTTCTGCCGGTGCCGATCGGCAACCCCAATCGCCGCGCCGTGGCCGATTTACGGACCGCCATCGCCACCGCGAGTGAGCCGCGCCCGGCGCTGGAATACATTCTTGGCTGGCTCGATAAAAACGCGCCGGAGCCCAAGGCAATGACGCTGGTGCACGGCGATTTCCGCACCGGCAACTACATGGTCGACCAGGGCCAGCTGACGGCGATACTCGACTGGGAGTTTTGCCATTGGGGTGACCCGCGCGAGGACATCGGCTGGTTCGTCGCGCGCTGCTGGCGTTTTGGCAACGACGACAAGGTGGCGGGTGGCATCGCCAAATTCGCCGCGCTGCTGGAGGGGTACAATGCCGTGGCTAGCGACAAGATCGCGGCAGCCGAAATCCCCTATTTCGAGGTGCTGGCCGCCGCCAAGTGGGCGGCCATCTCGTTGTTGCAGGGCGACCGCTTTGTGAGCCGTGGCGAACGCTCTATCGAACTGATCCTGACCGGGCTGATGCCGCCCGAAATGGAATTCGACGCATTGGAGATCATCGAGAAGATCATCAAGGGCCAACCGTTGTCGGCGAGGACAACCTGATGGCGGCCAGAGGCAAGGGCGCGGACGCGCTGCTCGATCTCGCGATTGAAACACTGAAGGCGGAGATCAATCCGGCATTGCCTGCGGATAAGCGCTATGCTGCGGCCATGCTCGCCAACGCGCTGGAGATTGCCCGGCGCGAGGTGGAGGCCGCCGAAGACGCGCACGAGCTCACACTGCTCGACTACTTCTACGAGGACGGCGACGGCACCTTGAAGCAACTCGCATCCGACCTCCGTAAGGGCGAGATCAGCGAGGTCGGGCACCCCGATATCAGGGAACGGCTGCGCGCCCATCTCGTCGCGGAGTTGAAAATCCGCAATCCGCGCTTCCTGCGATCGCGCGGCGTGAAGGGCTGAGGCGTCAAAGCCCGAGGTCACCGACCGCATCGACGCATCAAGGCGATTCAACGCTTGCAACAGGCACCCTTCAACGCCGGGTCGATGGCCTCGCTTGCACCGGGCAGCCGTGCCTCTATCATCGCGGCCAGCCCATCGAGCCCGTTTCACAGGACCATTCCCCATGCGGTTGAAGGATAAGATTGCAATTGTCGTCGGTGCCGGCCAAAGCCCGGGTGAGGGCAGCAGCGTCGGCAATGGGCGGGCGACCGCGATGACGTTCGCGCGCGAGGGTGCGAAAGTGCTCTCAATCGATCGCACGCTCAGTGCGGCAACAGAAACCGCGGCGCTGATCAAAAAGGCCGGTGGCGTGGCCGAAGCGTTCGAAGCCAACGTGACGAAAGATGCGCAAATGAAGGCCATGGTGGACGACGCCATGCAGCGCTGGGGGCGCATCGACGTCCTGCACTACAACGTTGGTGTCAGCCTCGCTGGCGGTGACAAGAACCCGCTCGAAATCACGGAAGAGGACTTCGACAACGTCAACGCCATCAATCTGCGCGG
>JANXRM010000352.1 GCA_025353015.1 Hyphomicrobiales bacterium | reverse complement strand
CTTCATACTTGTGTCATGGTTTGGTTGCCGATTTTCAATTTGTTGGGAGCGGCCGCCTATGCGTGAATTCTATACCGATGTCATAGCCGTTCTCGCGAAAATATCGATCGTATTCAATGATGATTTTTGAAGCCTGCAAGTGCATGCGGTAACGCAAGAAACGACCGACTGCACCAAGTCCGAATGCGAACAGCTGAAAGCAGTCAAGTAACCACCTGTCCGTCATCTGCCACGTCGCAATTAATCCAGATCTTACTAGCCCGGTGTAAAGGGTGCCCAGGAAAAGCAGTGCGCAAATCGCCGAAATGAACACCGCAATTCGCATTTGAGCATGCGCCCGGTTCAAGAGTGACACGGGCCGAGCTACGCCTTGACCACGGTAATGTCGCGGCAAGCGGCGGTAGAAGGAGGCAATCCCATACTCCCACGTACCGGGTTTGCTCATACTATTGCGGTCGAACTCAAGAAGTACGCGATCGGTGCTTGCTGCAGTTTGCAAAGTCGCCTGCAACTCGATCGTCTCAGATTTTTCGCTTGGCTTCGCGATCCATTCCCAGAACTGTACGGCACCATAGATGCTGCTCGGCATACCAAGCACTGCCAGCACGTAGTCGGGCAATTCCATCTGCATTCCTCAATGGTTCGCCGTTTGCCTGTTGCTGCTCCCTACGTCCGCTTACTTGGATGATGCGGGTCGTGGATCGACAGCACGTCTTTCAGGTAATCGCGGCTTTTCCATTCCGGCGGCGGTGGCTCGTGGCCGGGGCGCGGCGTGAACACGTTCGGCGGCGGCGTCTCGGCTCCGCCCATCAGATCCGGCACGTAGCGCGGGCAGTTCGGGAACAACTCGCAGGCGACGCGCACGACGAGCTTGGCGCCGTGATGCCGCGCCATCGTTTCCGCGTCATCATGCAGCGAGGCTTGCCCGCGGATGCGCGTGCGGAACGATTTGCCATCGAAGCGCACGAACAGCAGGCCGACATTCGGGTTCTTCGCGATGTTGCCGAGCGTGCGGTACATGTTGTTGCCGTCGTATTCGGGATATTCGAGCGTGTCGGGCCCCGTGATCTTGACGAATCCCGGATCGCCCGAGCGCATGGAACAATCGGCGATGTCCTGGTAGCTGGTGGCGATGAAGAAAAAGCGCGCGCCCTCGATCAGCTTCCGGTCTTGCTCCCAGAACTCGAAATGCACCCGGTTCTTCTCCAGGCCATCGGCCACGCGCCGGCCGTCAAAGCGGTCCTGCAATGCGCGCATGCCGTCGTGGTAGAAGGGGCCGTCGTATTTCATGCGGTAATCCCGGAGTTTTAGTTTATTTTGTGGGTTAGCGGCCTTTTCGCTCGGCAGCGCAACCCACCATCTTGCTCGCCGCAGGCGCTGGGTTGCGGCCGCAAGTGCAGCACGGCAGAACCCGGCCTACACCCTCAAACTGCCCCGTCGGTTCGCAGCTTCTTGATATCCGCCGCGCTGTAGCCGGCCTCCGCCAGGACCTCGTCGGTATGCTGGCCGAGCGTCGGAGGCGGGCGTTTCACGGAGGCCTTCGAGCGGCTCATCAGGATCGGCTGGCCGAGCACTTCCGTCTTACCCCGCTCCTGGCTGTCCATCGGCTGGGCGAGCCCCAAGTGGCGCACCTGCTCAAGCCCGAACACCTGATCGATCGTGTTGATTTCGCCGGCCGGGCAGCCGTTCTTGTTCAGCATGGCGATCCAATAAGCGGACGTGTTCTTGACGGTGTGCGCTTCGATCAGCGCGTTCAGCGCCTTGCGGTTCTTCGAGCGGCTTTTGCCGTCGGCAAAATCCGGCTTCTTGAAGCCCGCATCGTCGAAAAGTGCTGCAAACTTCTCCCACATTTTCTGGCCGGCGACGGCGATGTTGATGAAGCCGTCGGAGGTCTTGAACACGCCGGTTGGGATCGACGTTGGGTGATCGTTGCCCGCTTGCGGCGGCACTTCCTTGTCCATCAGCCAGCGCGTCGCCTGGAAGTCCAGCATGAACACCTGCGCCTGCAGCAGCGACGTCTGCACCCACTGGCCCTTGCCGGAACGCTCGCGCTCCATCAGCGCCAGCATGATGCCTTGCGACAGGAAGATGCCAGCGGTGAGGTCCGCAATCGGAATGCCGACGCGCATGGGGCCTTTGCCGGGCTCGCCGGTGATCGACATCAGACCACCCATGCCCTGCGCGATCTGGTCGAACCCTGGCCGGTCGGCGAGCGGCCCGTCCTGACCGAAGCCTGAAATCGAGCCGTAGATGATGCGTGGGTTGAGTTTCGAAACCGCCGCGTAATCGATGCCGAGGCGCTTTTTTACGTCCGGCCGGTAGTTCTCGACGATGACGTCGGCTTTATTGGCCAGGGCCAGAAACGCTGCCTTGCCGCCCGCCGCCTTCAGATTGAGAGTGATCGAACGCTTGTTGCGATGCAGGTTCTGGAAGTCGGAGCCGGAGCGCGGACCGCCAAGGCCCACCTTGTCAGTCTCCGGGTCTTCGATTTTGATGACGTTGGCGCCCCAGTCCGCCAGCTGGCGGATGCACGTCGGCCCGGAGCGGACGCGTGTCAGATCGAGAACCGTGACGTGGGAAAGGATATCGCTGGCGGGTTCGAAGGGCATGGCGCTGAGCTCGCGTGGTTGGCCGGATCGGAAGGATCGAGATGCCTTGAATGTGTCACCGTCAAGCGGCGCGCTGTCAACTGCCGAGCCTGATTTGCCGAGCCTGATTTATACGATCAAAGCTTCGAATGCCGCGACCTGATGCGATGACAAAAAGCAAAAGGCGCACCCCTTGCAGGACACGCCCTTCGTTCCACAGTCCGATAGGACAAAGATCAGAAGTCCGATAGGACCAGTTTCAGAAGCCCAGTCGGCCATGGTTCAGTGGTGGTAGCCATGCCGGTAGCTGGCGCGCGCGTGATAGCTGCGGGTGGGCGCCACGAGGCGGACCTGCACCACGTGCACAGGCCGGGCGACATACGTCCGATGGCCGATGATATAAGCTTGTCCGACGCGGGGCCGGTCGCCGGGCCAGAGAAACTTTGCGTGACCACCATGACCACCGTGGCTGTGGACGCCGTACTGGTGCGCGGGCGGGCAGTGATCGAAGGCGCTGGCTTTCACTGGCAGGAAGGCCAGTGGCAGGGCTGCCATGAGGCCTGCGATCTTTAGTAGTGTCGTCTTTTGCACGGGGGGAACTCCTCAGTTCGCGCGTCAGCCGAACGCCGGAAGCGAAGTCGCCCGTGTGGGGCGAAGACCGGTCGGCTTGGCCCTGACGCTAGCGCGCTTTTATTGGCGCGCGGAGCAATCCCTTAACGGCTGGTTAATGCGCAAACACCGACCCTGAACAATAAAGGGCGCACCCCTGGGGATGCGCCCTTCGCAAATCGCAGCGACCGGCTGCCTTTCAGGCGCTCACCAGCTGCGCGCCCAATGCGTGCTGCCCTTCTGCACGAGGACGTCCTGGCGCTCGTAGGCGACGACGGCCGGCGTGTGCACGACATGGCGTGTCTCCGGTTGCACGACGACGGTACGGTGCACATCGCGATGGACGGCCGGTGTCACGTGGACAACGCGGCGCGATGGCTCCACCATGACCTGCTGATGGACGGTTCGGGTGACCGGCGGCACGTAGACTTTGCACATCTCTTCACGGCCGAACAGTCCACTTTTGCGCTCCCAGCGATAGCTGCCCGGGGCAACGACGACCTCACGTGAAACCGTTCCGTAAACCTGAGCGGTATAGCTCGTATGAGCGCGGGCCGGGGCGACTTCGACAGTGCGGGCGACGGTGCCCAAAACGGCCGGAGAATGGACGACGTGATTACGCGCCGGCGCGACAACGACCGGACGAGCGACCGTCGTATAGACGTCAGCCGTGCGGACCTTTCGATAGCATTCGCCATGGCAGGCCAACGCCTGGCTCGAGGCGACAAACACGGGCAGGGCCGCGAGCACCGCCGAAACTTTCAGTAAACGCTGGAACATGATTTCTTCCCTGGACTGCTGAAAACATCAGGTGACCGCCGCGGACGTGGCGGGCGCCTGCACTGACTATCGGGGAGCGGTGATAACATGTCGGTAAAACACATATTTATCAGATGGTTGCAATCATTTATGGTGAATAAAAATGAAACACGACTCCCGCTCTTCGGCCTCGTCGATGTTCAGAGGCGGCGACGCCGGGAACGGTGCCCGTGTCGACATTTTGGACTGTTGCAACACGTCTCTATTTTCATTTCGTCACTTGCTCTTGCGACCCTGCGCGCTTACGTCTTGGCGCCGAAGTGCCCACGTCTTCAAGGAGCCTTGTCATGCTGCGCCTTCTACTCTCCCGGTCGCTCGCCGCGATCGGCCTGCTCTTTGCCACGGTGATGCTCGCCGGTTGTGGCATCAACAACATTCCGACCTACGAGAACAATGCCAAGGCGAAGTGGCAGGAGGTGCTCAATCAATATAAGCGCCGGGCTGACCTGATTCCGAACCTCGTCGAGAGCGTCAAGGGCTTCGCCGAGCAGGAAAAATCCGTGCTGACGCAGGTTACGGAGGCGCGTTCGAAGGCGACCAGCGTGCAGATCCCGGCTGATATCCTGACCAACCCTGAAGCCATGAAGAAGTTCCAAGAGGCGCAGAACCAGCTCGGCGGCGCGCTACGCCAATTGATGGTGGCATCCGAGCGCTATCCCGATATCAAGTCGGGCCAGAATTTCCTTCAGCTGCAAAACCAGTTGGAAGGTACGGAGAACCGGATCGGCATCGCCCGCCGCGACTACATCGAGGCGATCCGGGTCTACAACACGGAGATTGCGACGATCCCCGGCCGCTGGTGGCGGTCGTATATGTACCCGACATCGAAAGAGATGGCGGGCTTCGACATTCCTGCGGAAGAGCAGAAGACACCGAAGGTTGATTTCGGTACCAAGAAGTAATCATCCCGACGGCGGCAAGGCCTGGCGACTGCGGCGGTGCTTTCAAAAATCACTGCGGTC
The DNA here is from genome assembly GCA_025353015.1 of Hyphomicrobiales bacterium. Taxonomy (GTDB): domain Bacteria; phylum Pseudomonadota; class Alphaproteobacteria; order Rhizobiales; family Hyphomicrobiaceae. The sequence goes on along the minus strand of JANXRM010000352.1, from coordinate 10,837 downwards.
GCAGACGGCGCGGAGCATCGATCATGGCCATCTACGGCCGCACGCCCAAGGGGTCAGCCGCCGGAAGAACCGGGCTGCGCCCGTTGCCTGCCATGAGAGCCATGCTGGCAGCGCGCGTGATGCTGGCGTCTTTGTTGGCGCTGTCTGTGCTCCTCATTGCGGCGTGGCTGGATACGGCCGCGGCCGAGCCCAAATTTCCCCCACTTAGCGGTCGCATCGTCGACGAAGCGGGCATCATCAAGGCCGAGGACCGCGCCGCGATCCTCGAGATGCTGCGCGCGCTCGAGGAAAAATCCACCGACCAGATCGTCGTCTATACCGCGCGGACGCTGCAGGGCTACGAGATCGAGGAGTTCGGCTACCGGCTCGGTCGTTTTTGGCAGATCGGCCAGAAGGACAAGAACAACGGCATAATCCTGATCGTTGCCCCAAACGAACGCAAAGTCCGGATCGAGGTCGGTCGCGGGCTCGAGCCGCAGATGACCGACCTGATGTCGGGGATCATCATTCAGAATGTGATCCTGCCGGCGTTCCGGCGTGGTGATTTCTCCGGCGGCGTCCGGGCCGGCGTGCACGACATTCGCGATGTGCTGCTCGGCGACGCCGAGGAGGTCAAGAAGCGCGCACTGGGCGCTCGCAAGCGCACGGGAAATGACGACAGCCTGTGGCCTTTCGCGCTGTTTTTCGGGGTGTTCGTAGCGTTTGTACTGTTCTCGGTATGGCAACAGCACAAGCAACAAGAAGAGTGGGCGAGACTCTCGCCGCAAGAACGCCAGCGGCGAATTGCTGCGGCGAAGCGGGCCCGCGACACCAACGTCATCATCATTCCGAGCGGGGGTGGCAGCTCGGGCGGCTGGAGCTGGGGTTCGGGCGGCGGCGGCGGCGACAGCGGCTGGTCGGGGGGCGGCGGCGATTTCGGCGGCGGCGGCTCCTCGGGAAGTTGGTGAGCCTGTTGAGTATGACTGCAGACGCGAGACTTTGCGAAGGGACGCCGGCATGTCGTCGTTGGTGACAAAAGAGGAAGCGGACAGGGTTTCGGCAGCCATCGCGGCAGCCGAGAGCAAGACTTCGGGCGAGATCGTCGCGATGATAACCGAGGATAGCGCCAGTTATTTCTGGGTGCCGGTGCTGTGGGCAGCACTTGCCGCGCTGGTATTGCCCTGGCCGTTCATCTTCTGGACGTGGTGGCCGATCCAACACATCTATCTGATGCAGCTCGTCGTCTTCTTCGGGTTGGCCGTGCTGTTGCATTGGCGGCCGATCCGCTTCGCGCTGGTCCTGCGCCGCACCAAGCACGCGCGTGCTCACCGTCGCGCCGTCGAGCAGTTTCTCGCCCAGAATATGCACACGACGGCAGGCCGCACGGGGGTGTTGTTGTTTGTTTCGGTCGCCGAACGCTATGTCGAGATATTGGCTGACACCGGCATTCACAAGCTGGTGCCGGAGACCGATTGGCAGGCTATCGTCGACAAGCTGACGACCGATATCGGCGACGGACGAGCCGGCGACGGCTTGGTGACGGCGGTGACAGCCATCGGTGAGCGGTTGGCACGGCATTTTCCGCCGGGCAGCGCCGTCGCCAATCAACTGCCCAATCACCTCATTGTTTTGCCGTCTATTTGACAAGTATTAACAATAACTTGCTGGTTTTTTCGAGGCGTAAGCGCGCGCGCCCTGGCGGCTGTCACAATACTTTTACATGCGTCCTCTCTATAGGCCCCGAGATGCACAGGGATCGAGGTGTTTGGCTTCCCTTCGCTCTCGGGTCTTCCATGAGGAACAAGATGCGCAAACATTCGACATCAGGGCTTCGAGCCGGCCTTCGCGCCCTGGCACTATCAGGTGCGACCGCGTTTGGAGCAACGGCAGCCCTGGCTGGCGACATCTCTGGCGCCGGCGCGACTTTCCCCTATCCGATCTATGCCAAGTGGGCCGACGCCTACAAGAAAGAGACCAATGTCGGTCTCAACTACCAGTCGATCGGCTCCGGCGCCGGCATCAAGCAGATCCAGGCCAAGACCGTGACCTTCGGCGCCTCCGATATGCCGCTGAAGGGCGAGCAACTGGCGGCCGACGGGTTGGTGCAGTTTCCGATGGTCATGGGTGGCGTCGTTCCGGTCATGAACGTCGACGGCATCAAGCCCGGCGATCTGGTCCTTGACGGCGCGACCATCGCCAAGATTTACATGGGCGATATCAAATCGTGGGACGATGCCGCGATCAAGAAGCTCAACCCGTCGGCGACACTGCCCGCGCAAGCCATTGCGCCGGTCTACCGGTCGGACGGATCGGGCACCACGTTCCTGTTTACCGATTACCTCTCGAAGGTCAGCGGCGACTTCAAGACCAAGATCGGCTCGAACACCAGCGTCAAGTGGCCGGTGGGTATCGGCGGCAAGGGTAACGAAGGCGTGGCCGCAACCGTGACGCAGAGCAAGGGTTCGATCGGTTACGTCGAATTCGCCTACGCTAAAGTCAACAAGATGACGCACGCCAAGATGATCAACAAGGCCGGCAAAACCGTGGCTCCGGAGCTTGCTGCGTTCCAAGCGGCGGCTGCCAGCGCCGACTGGGCCAGCGCGCCGGGAATGGGCGTTGTCCTGACCGAGCAGGCCGGTGATGCCTCGTGGCCGATGACGGGTGCAACGTTCATTCTCATCCACAAGCAGCCCGCCAAGCCGGACGACGCTGCTGCAGCGCTGAAGTTCTTCGACTGGGCGCTGACCAAGGGCGACAAAATGGCGGCCGAGCTCGAATTCGTCTCGATGCCACCGAAAGCGATCGAGCAGATTGTTGCATCGTTCGCCGGGGTTGTCGGCGCCGATGGCAAGCCAGTCTTCAAGAAGTAAAATGTTGTCATGACGTGATAAGACATAACGACTGGTGCGGGCGTCAAATGACCCCGCACCGATATTGTTTTGGGTGTGTCTGGGGGCTCGCGTGATGGACAGTACAGCAGCGCAATCGACGGTTGCGTCGCGAGACGCCCGCGCGCAGGCCCTGAGCTGGCTCCGTCGCAGCGATACTATTTTTCGCCTCGTGACGCACGGGGCGGCGCTGCTTGTTCTCGGTCTTCTCGGCGCTGTCGTCCTGTCGCTGATCGGCGGCGCTATGCCGGCCTTGCGGACGTTTGGACTCGCGTTTTTCACGGTCGATGATTGGAACCCCGTTGCCGACACGTTCGGTTCCATCGCCCCGATCTACGGCACGCTCGTCACGTCCATCATCGCCATGCTGATCGCCGTGCCGATCGGATTTGGCATCGCCATTTTCCTGACGGAGCTCTGCCCACCGGTGTTGCGCCGCCCGGTCGGTATCGCGGTTGAATTGCTCGCGGGTATCCCTAGCATCATCTATGGGATCTGGGGCCTGTTCGTGCTCGCGCCCTGGCTGCAAACGACGGTACAGCCGGCGCTGATCTATGTTTTCAGCGGTGTGCCCATTCTGTCGTCACTTTTTGCAGGACCGCCCTTCGGCATCGGTGTGCTCACCGCCGCGATCATCTTGTCGATCATGGTGCTGCCCTTCATCACGGCCGTCAGCCGCGACGTTTTCGAAACCGTGCCGCCCATGCTGAAGGAGTCGGCCTATGGCCTTGGTTGCACGCGCTGGGAAGTCGTTTGGAACATCGTCATCCCATTCACCCGGGTCGGCGTTATCGGCGGGGTCATGCTGGCGCTCGGCCGGGCGCTGGGGGAAACCATGGCGGTGACGTTCGTCGTCGGCAATGCGCAGCGACTGTCGGTGTCCATTCTGCAGCCGGGGACGACGATCTCGGCGACGATCGCGAACGAATTCGCCGAGGCAACGGGGGGCCTCTATCAGTCGGCATTGATCGCGCTGGGCCTGCTTCTTTTCGTGCTCACGTTCGTCGTTCTGGCGCTGGCGCGGTTGCTGCTGGCGCGACTCGACGTCAAGGCGGGGAAATGACATGGCATTCGATAGCAAACGCTATGCGCGCCGCCACCGGGTCGATGGCGTCGTCACGGGGCTCTGCCTGTTCTCGGCGCTCTCGGGCTTGTTCGTCCTGGGCTTGATCCTGGGAACACTGCTGTGGAACGGGCTCGCCGGTCTTGGGTTGGCTGTCTTCACCGAGATGACGCCGCCGCCGGGCAGCAAGGGTGGTCTGCTCAACGCCATTGCCGGCAGTCTCATCATGACGATCCTTGGTGTCGCCGTCGGAACGCCTATCGGGATTCTGGCCGGCACCTACATGGCGGAGTACGGCCGCCATTCCAAGCTGACGTCCGTCGTGCGCTTCATCAATGACATCTTGCTGAGTGCGCCGTCGATCGTCATCGGCCTCTTCGTCTATACGATCATGGTGGCGCCGTTCGGCGGTTATTCGGCGCTGGCGGGTGCGTTCTCGCTGGCCGTCATCGTGATCCCGATCGTCGTGCGCACGACCGAGGACATGCTGCTGCTGGTGCCGAATACGCTGCGCGAGGCGGCAAGCGCCCTGGGAATGCCCAGGGTCAAGGTCATTTCGAGCATTTCATACAGGGCTGCGCGCTCGGGTATGATCACTGGCGTCCTCCTGGCCATCGCACGGGTCAGCGGCGAGACGGCGCCGCTGCTGTTCACCGCACTCGGCAATCAGTTCTGGAGCACCGATCTCACGGCGCCCATGGCGAGCCTCCCCGTCGTGATCTTCAAGTTTGCGCTGTCGCCGTACGCCGACTGGCGGCAGCTGGCTTGGACAGGCGCGCTGCTCATCACATTTGCCGTGCTCGCGCTCAGCATCAGCGCCCGTGTCATCGGCCAAAAGCGCCAATCCTGAGCGATCATCCTGAGGACCCTCGTCATGAACGACCTGAGCGTTGCCAAATCCGTGATGAACGCGGTGCCGGTCAGCCTGCCGGAGAAGATCTCGATCCGGGATCTCAAATTCTACTATGGCAGCAACCTTGCGCTCAAAGGCATTACCCTACCGCTTTATGCCAATCATGTGACGGCATTCATCGGGCCTTCCGGTTGCGGCAAGTCGACGTTGCTGCGCGTGCTCAACCGCATGTACGACCTTTATCCCGGACAGCGCGCCGAGGGGCAGGTGCTTCTCGATGGGGCCAATGTGCTCGATCCCGGCCTCGACCTCAATCTGTTGCGGGCCCGGGTCGGCATGGTCTTCCAGAAGCCGACGCCGTTTCCAATGACGATCTATGAAAACATCGCGTTCGGTGTGCGACTCTACGAAAGCTTGTCGAAGTCCGACATGGACCAGCGTGTGCAATCGTCGCTCGAGCGGGCGGCCTTGTGGCCCGAGGTGAAGGACAAGCTGCAAGCCAACGGCTTGAGCCTGTCCGGCGGGCAGCAACAACGGCTGTGCATCGCGCGCACGGTGGCCATCAAGCCCGAAGTCATCCTGTTCGACGAGCCGTGCTCGGCACTGGACCCGATCTCGACCGCCAAGATCGAGGAACTGATCGAGGAATTGAAGACCGACTACACGATCGCGATCGTGACGCACAACATGCAGCAGGCCTCGCGCGTTTCGGACTACACGGCCTTCATGTATCTCGGCGAACTGGTCGAGTTCGGCGAGACGACGGCGACGTTCACGGCGCCGCGCCAATCGCGGACCCAGGATTACATCACGGGCCGGTTCGGTTGAGCTTCTGGAGCTTCTGGAGCCGCTGGAACTGCCGGTTCACGACGAAAGGACTTTCGATGCCACAGCATACCGTCGCCTCTTTCGATCAAGACCTGAAGAAGCTTAGTGGTTTAGTCATCGACATGGGAAAACTGGTGGGCACCCAGCTCAACCACACGCTTTCTGCCATGCGCAAGCACGATGTCACAGTGGCTGAAAGCGTTATTGGCGGCGACGCCCGGATCGACGCGCAGTGCGCCGAAATCGAGAGCCTCGTCGTCTCTTTCATCGCCAAGCGGCAGCCGGTTGCCATCGACCTCCGGGAAATCATCTCGACGTTGAAGATCAGCACCGACCTGGAACGGGCGGGCGACCTTGCCAAAAGCACGGCGAAACGCCTCGTCACCATTGGTGGCGATGCCAAGCTCAGCGGCGTAGCTGCGAGTTTCTCGACGCTCGGCGAACGCGTCGAGGAGCAACTGGCCAATGTGATGACCGCCTATGCCAATCGCGATGATAAGCTGGCGCTGGAGGTCTGGGCCGGCGACGTCGACATCGACATGCTGCACACATCGTTGTTTCGCGAGCTGTTGACCTACATGATGGAAGATCCGCGGCATATCGGATACTGCGCGCACCTCATGTTCTGCGCCAAGAACCTGGAGCGGATCGGCGACCACGCCACCAATATCGCCGAAAGCGTCCACTACATCATCACGGGCCAATTGATCTCGGTGGAGCGCCCGAAAGGTCAAAGCGACAGCGGCATCTGACGCCTGCTCCTCGGTTGCCAGTCTTGTATTGTTCTTGCCTCGAAATGTGGGCCTCGAAATGTGGACCTCGAATTTCTACCACAGGCGACATTCCGTGGCATAATAGGGATCGAGACTTCTGGAGCGCCGATGCCATGGCCCACGTTGTTCTGATTGGGAACCTGCGCCAATATACCGGTGGCGTAACCGCAATCGATGTCGCAGCCAACACCGTCCGCCAGTTGTTCCGAAAGCTCGGCGACATGTACCCAGATCTGGCCCCGCATCTGGAAGAGGGGCTCGCCGTCGCCATCGACGGACAGATTTATCAGGACGCCTTGCTGGAACCCATCGGCGAATCGTCGGAGGTCCATATCCTGCCGCAAATCGCGGGCGGCTGAGGAATGGGTCCGCCTCTTAAGCTTCAATTCACGCGGTAGCGTGAACGCAGCGTGCCAGCAGTGTTGGCCCGGAATGTCCAACATGCGCATCGTTACTGTTCAGTTCGTGCCTCAGCGAGCGCACGATTGAACTCGGCACCGAGAATTATGATCATTCCCGTTACTTGGAAAAAGATCAGCGCCGAAAGCAGCTGCGTCAGGCCGGCATAGAATTTCCGGTAGTCGCTCACCGCCAGCCAGTTCGAATAGACTGCCGCTGCAAGGAGCCAGAGGCAGACGCTCAGCACAACGCCCGGCCAAACCTCCGACATGCTGCGCTGACCGGCCACCAGCCAGAGGTGGTAGGCGAGCAACTGGGCGAAGGTCACTCCCAGCACGATGGCATATCGCGGCGGCGGCGCGAACAGGCCGTGCTCGAGCAACCAGTGGACCGCCACGGATTGGCTGTTGGCCGCGAGTGCCGGGCCGACGACGACGCCCCATGCAACCACGAGCATGCCGGCGGCGGACGCAAATACGAAGAGCGAGCTTTGCGCGATGCACCAGAAGTACGAACGTTCTTCTTTCACACGATAGGCCGCATTGAGAGCCGCGCGCAGGCTTTCGATCGCACTGGTCGCGAAGAACAGCGAGATGGCAGCACCTATGGTGAGGAGCTTGTACTGGCTTTCGCCCATGACACGCGTGACTTCAGGCGCGAGCGCCTTGGCAACCGGCTCCGGTACGGCGTCGAACAACTGGCCGACCGCAAATTCCGCCAACTCCCGGCCACCGATCGTGCCGGCCAATGCCCCAAGAAAAATGCAGAACGGGAACAACGACAGCAGAAACGAGAACGCCACGGCGCCCGCCATGGAGAAACCGCTGTCCTCGAAAAGTGTCCAAAGTGCCCGCCGGAGCACAGCGAGTTGACGAGCCATGGCATTCCTCCCCTGGATCCCTGGCAAACTAATGGGCAAGATGCGCGGCGTCGATATGTCGATATGACGTACCGGCGCGGTGCAACTTGCGCGCCCAACCTCACTGTGGCCGGAAAGCCCGCCCAATGGGATGTTCGATCAGCCAATTCGGCCGACACTGGTGGGTTAACAGCTTGACATATATGCTTCATGGCAGAGTCTTGAGGCTCGCACCTCTCGGAATGGCGAGCTGAGGCGGCGCGCCGCAGGAGCAGCCCAGGTCGCGAGCCTTGTCGCGGAGCGGCGGCGATGAAGCGGGGCAGGGAGTATTCGTGCACGGGCTGCCGCGAAAGGCGGGCATGGCCAAGGCTGAGTAACCGCGAGGCATGGCCCTTGCATCTTGGCCCTTGCATCATGCCCCTTGCATCATGGACCTTGCATGTTGGTCCTTGCATGTTGCGTCTGCGCGGAAGCATCTTTGAGGACAGATCTGGGCGGTACAGTCGTTAGGGTTCTGGAGTATGGGACGTTAAAATGAGCGTCGGTCATGGCTGAAGAAAATTCGACAACGGCCAACGAGGTCGACGTGTTGCGTGATGTCCTTGCGACGCTTGGGCGGCGATTGGACCAGGTCGAACAGTGGCGCGCCTTGCGGCAACTGGACGAGCGGGAGCGGAACGGCAATCCTCTCGAAGGCATAGACGGCGTACTTTTTCGTGGCCGGCTGGTTCAGGGCCTTGCGAAATCCAGCCGCGACTGGAGAGCCTATGTTCGGATTGAAGAAGCCATAGGGCATCTGCACGGACCGGAGCGTCTCGAGACGGGGATCCTGAAAGAGCCGCCTCATTTTGAGGTCCAACCCTGTGTCGCGAATGCACAGTGGAGTTCGGCGGCAGATACATCAGTCGGGCACAAGCCGCGAACGGCTCCCGCTGGCACCAAGGTCGCAGGGGCGCAGCCCGTTGATGGCGATCGATCAGATTTGCCCGACATGGCGGATCTCACTGCCGATAACGATGCGCAGGACGGGCAGCGGCAGCGTTACAAGGTGAGAGCTGGCAGCCTGCTGCTTCCGAGCACGCCGCCGACGCCCATTCGAGCAATTTTACCAGCGCCGCTGCCGCTGCCGATCAGTAAGCTACCACCGGCGGCAGCAGAACCTCCAGCGGTCAACGCGGCAAATATCCCACCGGTTGCTTCACTGCGGCCACGCCCCCCAGTCGATCAGGCCGAGCCGGATCGCGCGTCGGCGTCCGACGACCCGCCCCATGAACCGGAGTCGCCCCGATCGGTATTGCAGCGTATTCGTATCGTTACTCGGCCCCCGCAGCCAACGCGGCCGCCGCAGTTACAGCCGCCTCAGTCGCTGGCGCCTGCCGCGCAGGAGGCACCAGCACCGCTGCCATCGTCGGCCGCCAATCTGCCGGCGCTGGCCGTCATCCCGACACCGTCGGAGGCAGGCAAAAATACCGCTGCCGGTCCATACCCAGACACACCTAGTTCGACGGCCACGGCGGCCTCGGAGCAACGCCTCGATGATTTGGAGGCGGAACTCGGCCATCTGATCGACCGGAGTGCGTCGTGGCCCCATCCGCTCGACGCCGCGCGGGCTGCGATAGAATCCGACGCGCCATTTCGGTCTGTTGCCCAACGCGCGGATAGTGCCGGCCTGGAGCCCGATACATCAATCGAACTCGAGGTTGACGAGGCGGAAGTAACGATCGTCCGGATCGCGAGGGCAGAACGGGCGCTCACCGAGCGGCAACGCGATCAGCCGGTGGACGTCCGTCGCCCCGTCGCTGTCGCTGCACCGCGAGCCGGCGCTACTAATGGCGCCGACGGCAACGTCGCCTCGCGTGAGAAAGACGTCACCCCGCGCGATGATTATGCCGGCTCCCGTCTGGACCTCGAGGAAGCGTCGGTTGAAATTATCATTCAGGAGCCAGCCGCGCGTGCGGAACGGACGTGACGGCCGGAGCAGGGCGGCGACCGGCCTCAACTGCGCGGTGACGATGGCATTCGCAAAATTTGAGCAGGCGGCCTTGGCATACACCCGACGGCACCTGACCAATTGCGGTGTATCCTCGAATTCGCCACCTTATCCGCGTCAAGCAGCCTGGTGTCAACGCCGGAGTGATTTTCCCTCGGGCACACGGCGGCATCTGATGCGTCCGGAGGCACCGGTTTGGTCTCGAGGGCTGCCCAGCGACCCAAATCACTTGGGGGCACGATCGAGAGAATGGCCCGCGGCAAGATCAGCGGCCAGACGATGTGCGGCCAATGACGATGCGCGGCCAATTGCATTGCTTAACATTTTCGTGATACATGCGTCGCTGTTCCCAAGGCGTTTGCCTGTTTGGGCTCGGCGCCGACCACCACCGGCGGCGGACGTGTATGGGGACTAGGATGGCCACGTGGCGGAGTGGTGACGTAGCGGACTGCAAATCCGCGCACCCCGGTTCGATTCCGGGCGTGGCCTCCACCGCTTAAGACAGTCGTTGAATTAGTTGAATTTTTTGCCCCTGAATTTCCCACCGAAGTCCACAGGTGGAAAAAGTGGGAAACTTTTGTTCACTTTTCGACCCGCAGCATGTGCTTCATGCCCTCACCAGCCAGCCTCTTTGTTCCGCCTTCTTGGTGTAGACTTCAGTCTCTGCAACGTTCTTCCAACCGAAGATCGCCATCAACTGCTGAGTGGTCGCGCCCTGTTCGGCTGCCAACGTCGCGCCCGCTTTGCGGAGCCCATGTGACGAGCACTGCGGCAGCCCGGCCTCGTCGCAACGGTCCCGGAACCAGTTGCCGAACCCCTTAATTGAGAATGGCCTGCCCCACTGGGTCACCAAAAAGTTGAGGGTGCCGGCTGGACTGGCTGCGAGGATCTCAGCAAGCGGTGCAAGGACGGGGATCTGGATTTGAACCGGGTGGCGGTTCCTATTCTTGTACTGCCGCTTGCTGATCCAGCCGTCCTTGACGTGCTGTCGACCGAGAAGCACGGCATCGGACTTGCGGAGTCCGGTATAGAGCATCAAGCCCAAAGCGAGTCGCCCTTTGCTGCCAATTGGGTGACACTCCTCGAACTGTGCGACCTCCTCAGCCGTCCATGTGTGGAAGCCTTCCGTAGTGTTTTTGACACGACTCAATTCGAGAGCCGGATTTGTCGCGATCCGATCATCTTCCTTTGCCCACTTAAACAAC
>JANXRM010000340.1 GCA_025353015.1 Hyphomicrobiales bacterium | reverse complement strand
CGATGCCGTCGAGATAGGGCTGGCCCTTCTTCCAGTAGTCCGGGTTCTTGGTCAGCTTGATCGACTCGTTGCTCCTGAACTCCACGAACTTGAAAGGTCCGGTGCCAACAGGTTTCGTGCGCATGTCGCGTGCCGAGACATGGCAGGGATAAACCGGCGTCAGCCCCGAAGCCAGCATCGCCAGGAACGACGGCTGCCGCTTTGTCATGTGGAAGGTGACGGCCAAGTCGCTCTCGATCGTCACTTCCTTCAGGTTCTCGTACCAGATGGCGCGGGGGTTACGGCGGTAGAAGTTCTCCTTGTCGACCCCGTTCAGCCGGTGCCACGTGCACTGCACGTCCTTCGCGGTGAAGGGTTTGCCGTCGTGCCAGGCCACCCCTGGCCGTAGCTTGAACGAGAGCTTGGTGTTGGTCGCATCCCATGCCCAGCTTTCGGCGAGATCTGGGACCACCGTGTCCAGGCTATTGCGCGGCTTTTCCGGATCGAAGCGCACGAGATTGTTGAACACGGCCATGAACGGCATGTTGGTGGCGATGGTCGATTCCTCATGGATCGAGGCGCTGGGCGGCTGCGTCGTATTATAGAGGCGCAGGATGCCGCCGGACTTCGGCTTGGCCGGCGCTTGTGCCGCGGCCGGAGTGGCAGTGCCCAGAGTTGCAATTGTCAGCAGAGAAAACGCCAGCGGTGCCGCTGCGGCCCAGCTGCGGCAGACCATCTCGATCTTCGAACCCATCGCGTCACTCCCAAAGTCGTTTCCCGCCCCGGGTTGATCCCGGGGCACGTGCCGTTGATGCAGCATATCGATGGGGGCGCCGTCGTTCCAGGCGGCATTTCGGAGTTTGCTGGCGCGCAAATCCGCGCGTCGTCGAGGCTTATCCTACAAGTGGAATTTGTAGGACAACTGGATGGGTCGGACGCGCTCGCTTGAGCGACGAGGCGCGGGGCGCACTCGACACCGTTGCCGAGAAATTGGCTGCGAGCTTAAAGCGGCGCAAACGCTAGCCGCTCACGTTTTGGCAGGTATCGAGGGACACGTATCGAGTTCATTCCCCGTCGCGACGTATTTCAACCTCAATACGCCGTGACCCAGCAGTCCTTGAGGCCTTGGCTTTTCAGCTTTTTGCAAAGGTCTGAGGCCGCTTCCTTGGAGCCCGGGGGGCCGACAACCAAGCGCTGCCAGATGCCCTTTTCGCCGCGATCGACCTCGCGGACGTCAGGCACCTTGCCCTGCAGATCCGAATACGTTTGATGCAAGTTGGCGAAGGTTTTCAAGGCTTCTTCGCGCGTCTTGGTCGAGATCAAAGCCGCCACATAGGTGCCGCTGCCGCCGGTCGATGCCGTCGTCGTCGTTGAGCCGGCCTTGAGGTCGTCGCGCGCCGCCACCTTTTTCTTCACGGGAACCGGCGGTGCATCGGCGGATTGGGCCGGATCGGCCGCTTTGACCTTCGGCAACGGCAGATCGGCAACCTTCGGCGCTTGCCGCGAAATCGGCGTCGCGGGCTGTGGGTCGCTTGCAGCCGTGGCACCGCGCAGCGGCGGACGCTGCTGGTTCACCGGCGGGCCGCCGTCAACGACCATGCCTGGGATCCCACCGCTGGTGACCGGCGCCGGTTGGGCGGGCGCCTGCATTTGCGGTGTAATCGTGCCGTCCCGGTTGACGACGACAGTCTGCACCTTCTTGGGAGCATCCGGATCGTTGGCGGGTGGCGGTGTGATTACGTCGCCAGCCGTGGTCACGGTGGCGGAGCCGGCGGGGCCTTCCAGCCGATTGAGAAATTTTTTGTCGGTGTAGGCGACGTCTTTGCCGCCAGCGTCGGACGGTTTGGTCTTGGTTGGCGATGTCGCAGCTTTGACGAGCGGTGGTTTGCCCGCGTCCTTGCCGTTGCCACCAATCATCTTGTAGCCGGCCATCAAGCCGCCGCCGACGACCATGACACCGACCAGAGCGCCGGCAACCATCATGATGCGTGGGCCGCGCCGCTTCTCGGCGACCGGCTCCTCGTCATAGGCGAAGTCCTGGTCGGGGTGCTGCTCGCCCTGGTCCTGGGGGCCATAGTTCTGCGCGTCATAGCCGGGCTGGCCATGGTCCTGTTGCGGCGCATAGCCGTGGGTCTGGTTGGGTTGAGCGTAATGATCCAGGTTGTACGCAGCTTCACCATGGGCGGGGTTCCCCTGCCATGCTGGATGCTGGCCGCCCGGCTGAGCGCCGCCTGGGGCGCCATACTGCGGGGCCTGTTGCGCATAACGCGGATCATGGGGGGCGTTATCGAAAGCAGGATAGTGCTGGCCCGAATGCTGATTGGTGTGCTGATTGGCGTGCGGGCCGGCGTTCTGTCCGGGGAGCGGCTGGCCCGGCGCATAGTGCGCCAGATCCCAGTTCTGTACATCACCCGCCGACGCGCCAGCTTGAGCGGCGCCCGCTTGGCCATAACCTTGAGCTTGTGGTTGCGGCTGGTGATGGCCATGGCCGACCGGTTGCTGCTGTTGTTGGTCGTAGCCGCGACGCGGATCAGCCGGGAAGCCCAACGCATGCGGATCGGCCGGCTGATGCGCGTGGGGCTGATACTGATCGTGCTGCGCCGCCGCAGGGGGCGGGGCAAAACGGTCGTATTGGCCGGAATAGCCAGCTTGCGACAGCGGCTGATGCTGGGCCGGGTTCTGCGGGTTCTGTGGCGGGTAGCCGCCAAATGGTGCAGGTTGCTGGCCGTAGCTCGCGGCGTGTGCATTCGGGGCCGCATTTGGCTGCGCGTAGCCCGGATGCTGAGGCTGGAACTGAGGTTGTTGCTGGGCGTAAGCCTGCTGCGGCGGGACCCAACGCGACAACGCTTCACCCGGCCGCTGCGGCGGGTAACCGAGGGCGGGACCTTGAGCGGGCGCGTGACCAGCGCCTGGGCCAAGAACTTGGTCACCACCTTGGCCGTGCGCCTGCCCATCGCCCTCCGGCGTGCCCCACTGCCGAGGTACGCCGTTCAACGGAGCCGGAGAGCGATTCGACCCTGTCATCGCAAAATCCCTTTAACGCTGTGCCTCGTGCCCCCGGAACGCGTGCACCGGGAATTCGGGTGTCATTGATTCTAGAGATTATCGCATCTCAAGAGGCGCGCCGACTCCAAGTAACGCAAGCCCCGACGCGATTACCTGTGCAAAAGCCCGGACCAGGGCCATTCGGGCAACGGTCAGAGTCCGGTCGTTGGACTGGATAAACCGCAAATATGGCGAATCATTGCCGCGCGCGTAAAGGCTATGGAAAGTCGATGCGACGTCATGGAGGTAAAAGGCCAGTCGATGCGGCTCATGCACCCGCGCCGCCCCTTCGAGCATTCGCGGGAAGAGCGCTAGTTTGCGCATCAGGTCGATTTCAGCAGGATCTGTGAGTCGCGCCGTTTCCGCTTTTGCCAGCGCGGTTGGATCTTCCGGCATGTCCGGGAAAGCCTGCAGGGCGTTGCGGAAGATGGAGTGCGCGCGGGCATGCGCGTACTGCACGTAAAAGACCGGATTTTCCTTCGATTGCTCAATGACTTTTGCCATATCAAAATCGAGCGTCGCATCGTTCTTGCGGTAGAGCATCATGAACCGGACGGGGTCGCGGCCAACCTCGTCGACGACCTCGCGCAACGTCACGAAGGTGCCGGCCCGCTTCGACATCTTCACCGGCTCGCCGTTGCGTAGCAGCCGCACCAATTGGCAGACCTTGATGTCCAGATCCGCCTTGCCTGATGACAACGCCTTGACGGCTGCCTGCATGCGTTTGACGTAGCCCGAGTGATCGGCACCGAAGACGTTGATCAATTGGGTGAAACCGCGCTCCAGTTTGTTGTGGTGATAGGCCATGTCGGAGGCGAAATATGTGTAGCTGCCGTCCGACTTGAGCAGGGCCCGGTCGACGTCGTCACCAAACTGGGTTGCTTTGAACACCGTTTGCTCGCGATCCTCCCACTCGCCGTCGTCGTGGCCTTTGGGTTTTTCAAGGCGGCCTTCCACAACGAGGCCCTTGTCGCGCAGTTCCTGGATCGTGAGCGCGACCTCGTCCCGATTGCCGGTGGTCAGCGAGCGCTCGGAGAAAAACACGTCGTGGCGGACATTGAGGGCCGCGAGGTCGCCTTTGATCTCGGCGAGCATCGCCGTCATGGCAGCGGCGCGCACGTCGGGCAGCCACTCGGCTTCGGATTTGGCAAGGAGACCAGGACCGTGCGCCTTGGCCAGTGTTTCGCCGACGGGCTTCAAGTAATCGCCCGGGTAGAGCCCCTCGGGGATGGCGCCGATGGCCTCGCCCAGGGCCTCGCGGTAGCGCAGGTAGGCCGAGCGCGCCAGCACATCGACCTGAGCGCCGGCATCGTTGATATAGTACTCGCGCGTCACCTGGTAGCCGGCTGCGGCCAGAAGGTTCGCCAAGGCATCGCCGAAAACGGCGCCGCGGCAATGGCCGACATGCATGGGGCCGGTTGGATTGGCCGACACAAATTCGACGTTGACCGGCTGGCCTTTGCCGATGTCAACGCGCGCAAAGGCATCGCCGGCATTGAGGATATCGGGCACAATCCCCTGCCAGGCTTTCGTCTCCAGCGTGATGTTGACGAACCCGGGGCCAGCCACCGCAATCTTGGCAAATCCCGGTTCGGTTGCGAGCTTGGCGACCAGCTTATCAGCGATGTCGCGCGGCTTCATGCGGGCGGGCTTGGCCAGGACCATCGCCACATTCGACGCGAGATCGCCGTGCGTGGCATCCTTCGTCGGCTCCACCTCGACCGAGCCCAATCGGAGATCGGCCGGCAGTGCCCCTTCGGCCTGCAGGCTGGCAAGGGCTGCGGCAATGCGATCCTCGACGTGGGCGAGCACGTTCATTCGGCAACCTCGATCGGTCAAAAAAAATCGGCGGGCCGAAAGGCTTTGGCCTGCGGCAGGCTCGTTAGCGCTATCGGCATCGGTCAGCGCCGCTAAAGTCGTGCCCGCCTAAACCAAATCCAGGGGGGCGTCAAACAACCGGCGGTGCTCGCTGATCGCGAACCGGTCGGTCATGCCGGCGATGAAGTCGGAAATCCGGCGGGCGCGGGCGACCTCGTCTTGTCCTGCCTGTTCCGCGCCGCGGCCATCCGGCAGCGAACCGGGGTCGGCACGGTAGCGGCCGAAGAGGTCGATGACGGCCGTTTCGGCCGATCGCATGACGCGCATGACGCGCTCGTGGCGGTAGACGGCCTTGAACAGGAAGGCGCGCAATCCCAGGAGATCGGCACTGAGGCTGTTCGAGAAGGCAACGACGGGACCCGGCGCCTTGCATACCGCCTGGGCGGCCATGGGGGGATTACCATTTGGCAGCGCGGCCAATCGTCGGCGCGACGTCGTCACGGCATCGTCGATCATGGCCGTAATCATGCGCCGGTTGACTTCATAGATGCGCCGCCGGGATTCCAGAGGGCCGGGGCGAGCGAGAACCTCGCGCACGAAGGGGCCGGCGAGCGGGACATCGGCCAGATCCTCGATGGCGATCAGCCCGGCGCGCAGGCCGTCATCGATGTCGTGGTTGTTGTAGGCGATGTCGTCGGCGAGGGCTGCGGCCTGGGCTTCGGCGGACGCGTACTGCGCCAGATCGATGTGGGGACTAAGGCCCGCCGTTTCGACCGCCGCCACCAGGATCGGCTCGTTCACGGCTGCAATGGGCCCATTGTGCTTGATCAGCCCGTCCAGGGTTTCGAACGTCAGGTTGAGACCGTCGAAAGCTGCGTATTTGCGCTCGAGGCGGGTGACGACGCGCAAGCTCTGGGCATTATGGTCGAAGCCGCCGTAGCTCGCCATCGCCCGGTTCAAGGCCCGTTCTCCGGCATGGCCAAAGGGAGGGTGGCCAAGGTCGTGGGCTAGTGCCAGGGCTTCGGCTAGATCCTCGTCGAGGCCGAGCAGGCGGGCGATGGCACGGGCGATCTGGGCGACCTCGAGCGTGTGGGTCAGACGGCTGCGGTAATGATCGCCCTCGTGATAGAGGAAGACTTGCGTCTTATAATTCAGGCGCCGAAAGGCTGTGGCATGCACGATGCGGTCGCGATCGCGCTGGAACGGCGTCCGCATGGGGCACGGGGGCTCGGGGACGAGGCGGCCGCGGCTCGCTTCGGCCTTGGCCGCGTAAGGCGCCAGGCGTCGCGAGGTGGGCACCCAAACGGTTGGGTCGCGAGAGGCTGGGTCGTGAACGTGATCCATGGGCACACCACCCTGTTGACCGCCACCCTGTTGATCGGCGCCGGCTGCCGAATCCGGCCAGCACCTTGCCAGCACCTTGACCTTTTCAACCGGAGCCATTTGACAAGGGGCGCGGCGCACCTATCTAGTTACTTGAATCGCACGGCGGTGCAAACACGGTGGTGCAAACCGGCAGGGTAGGGCTGGCTGCCATGCTGTATCGCAAGCCATAGTGGGCCAATACCGCGAACAAGGGCAAAATGCGCATGAACGCGACCGTCATGGACAAAGCAGTTGTGCAGCTCACCGAGCGGGCGGCGCGGCGCATCCTGGAGATTGGCCAACGTGAGCCCGCCAGCCCGATGCTTCGGATCAGCGTCGAGGGTGGCGGGTGTTCGGGCTTCCAGTACAAATTCGATCTGGTTGGGGCAACGGAGCCCGACGATATCGTGGTGGAGCGCGATGGGGCGCGCCTGCTTGTCGATGAGGTCTCGCTCGGCTATCTCAGTGGTGCCGCGATCGATTTCGTCGACGACCTGATGGGAGCGACCTTCCGCGTCACCAACCCGAACGCCACGGCGTCCTGCGGTTGCGGCACCAGTTTCTCGATCTAAGCAGGCAGGTGGGTCGGGACTTCAGCTGATCGCATGGTTTCATGCAAAACCGGGTTCCGGCCGATCAGCGCCATTCGGCAGGCGTAAAGTAATACCAACCGAAAACAAGTGATAGAAACAAGATCGGTAGCAGCACGCAAGTATAGGCGAGCACCGATCTCCTAGCTTTGTGGGCGAGCCATGCACCCATGATGCCGCCGGCCGGCATCAGCCACAGCAACACGAATGGGTAATAAAACATCTCCAGCAGGGAGTTGCCGCGAGTGACCGCACTCCAGGTTGCCCAGGCGATCGGTTCCTCGACGAACAGCGCGACCAACGTCCATGCCGAGACAACGAGGCCAGCAAATACCGCGTTGATCGTCATCAGGGCCGCGAGCCGAGGCCCGTGCAAGGGGCTATATGGTCTGCCGTCTGCGCTATAAGAGATCGACATCGGAACCGCCCAGTCAATATACAGTCAATCGGCCATCGGCAGATTTAGCTGACACGTTAACGGAGCTTTCTTAACAAATGGCAAAGCGTTTGCGGTCGCTGCATCGTTTTGCGCCACCATGACGTTGCAACCGGTGGCAGTTGCTTTCCGCGTCCTACTGGATCCCTCGAGCCGTGTGACAGCGGCTTGGTCGACGCCAGCGCGCAACAGGGCTATGAAGATCGTCTAAGGCGCGGGGTCTTCCGCACTCCCCCTGGCACCCTTGGCCGCCAGATGTCGCCAAATGCCCTTGACAACACGAGCCCTCAGAAACAAGACGCCCCATGAAAATCGCGACCTGGAACATCAATGGCGTCAAGGCCCGCATCGAAAGCCTGATCGTCTGGTTGAAGCAGACGTCGCCTGACGTCGTCTGCCTGCAGGAAATCAAGAGCCAGACGGAGCTGTTCCCCGCAGCCGACATCGAGGCGCTGGGCTACAACGTCGCGGTGCACGGCCAGAAGGGCTTCAACGGCGTGGCGCTACTCTCGAAAGCGCCGATGGAGGATATCCGCCGCGGCCTGCCGGGCGAACCGGACGAGGCGCAGTCGCGCTACATCGAGGCGGTCATTCCAGCGGGCAACCGGGTGGTGCGCGTCGGCGGGCTCTATCTGCCGAACGGCAATCCAATCGCGACGCCGAAGTTCGACTATAAGCTCGCCTGGATGGGATGTTTCGAGGCGCATGCGCGGTCGCTGCTGGCGAATGAGGAACTGCTGGTGCTGGCCGGCGACTACAACGTCATCCCCGATCCCGTGGACGCCAAGACGCCGGCCGCCTGGGTCGAGGATGCATTGTTCCAGCCGCAATCGCGGGCCGCGTGGCGGCGTTTTCAAGCGCTGGGGCTGACGGACGCGGTGCGCGCCTGCCACCCGGAGCCCGGTGTCTTTACGTTCTGGGACTATCAGGCCGGCGCCTGGCCGAAGGACAACGGCATCCGCATCGATCATCTGCTGTTGTCGCCGCAGGCCACGGACCGTCTGACGGGCTGCGGCATCGACAAATTTACGCGCGCCTGGGAAAAGCCCTCCGATCACGTGCCGGTCTGGGTCGAGCTGGACGTGGGGTGACTCTTCGGGGCAACGACGGAGGCCGCGGTGATCGATCACGTTTCCATTCCGGTGCGGGACTTGAAACTCAGTGCCGGCTTTTACGATGCGGTTCTCGGCGCCTTGGGATTGCGCCGCATGGTCGAGCGGCCGGCAACGATCGGCTACGGCCGCAACTATCCAGAGTTCTGGCTCAACACGCGGCCCGGTATGCCCGCACTCTCTGCCGACTGGGGCGCTCATGTCTGCCTGCGTGCGGCCAGCGCCGATGCGGTTCGCGGTTTTCACCGGCAAGCTTTGGCATCTGGCGGGACTTGCGACGGGCCGCCCGGCGACCGGCAGGCGGCGCAGACGGTTTACTTCGCCGCTTTCGTCCGTGATCCCGACGGCAACCGGATCGAAGCCGCGCATTTCCCGAAATAGGCTTGGCCGACGTCAGCCTATCCGACGTCAGCCTACCCGAAGCAAGCTTGACCGACGTCAGCCTGAACCGCTGCGTGCTGCAGCCTCAGCGTCCGCGGACGCCCACAACGCCACCTTGCACGGCAGCCGGCGCTGTGGTCGTCTGCCGTTGCGGCGCGCCGGCTTCAGTCCTCACGCTTTCGCGCTTCAGTTTCGGCAGCGCCTCGCCGTTGCCGCAGGTGCGGGTCGGAGCCGGCGAATCGACGCCTTTGTCGGCTGGATCGGGAACGCGTGGGCTGTAGGCTTGCCGGTAGGATGCGACAAGGCCGTCGGCCTGCTGGCGAATGCCCGATGCCGAACCGCAGAAAATCCGCTGATAGATCTCTTCGATCCAGATGCGCTCGGCACCCGGCGCATTTTCGACGGCGACGGTGATCAGCGCCAGGGCGCGCTTCTCGTCCTTCGGCACAACTTTTCCGGTCCAGAGCAGATCGGCGAAGAATGCCTGCGCCCCGGCGTGGCCGTCCTGCGACAAGGTCGAGAGCCAATGCAGCGCCTTGCGCCGGTCTTCCTGCACGCCGTCGCCCTTGAGATAGAGCTTGGCCAACTCGAACTGGGCATCCGGCTCGCGGAAGAACGTCGCCGCTTCCTCCAGGAATTCGGCGGCCCGCGTCGGGTTCGGCTCCAGGCCGATCTCAGGCAGGCCACGGTAGATATAGCGGGCTAGCGCCGTCAGCGCCTTGCCGACGTAGGGCGCACGCACGTCATCGTCCACATCGATGCTGGAGGCGTGCTCCTCGACGATCTCGCGATAGAGATGGTAGGCGCGCACGTGATCCGTGTTGGCCGTCGTGCTGTCGGAAAGCAGCCGGGCCAGATGATACTGGCCAAGCAACAGCTTCTTTTCGGCCGCATACGTGAGCGCGGGGAGAGCAATGCCGTAGACGCCGCCACGGTAGGCGCCGAGCCCCTGTGCGAGCGCCTCCTCGGGCGATCGGAATTGGACGGCGCTTTGCGCGTGCAAGGGGCCGGCACCGGCTGTGAGCGCGAGGCCGAGCGCCAGCACGATGGCGGACACCTTGCGGCGATGATTGTTCCGATCAGCGAGCACTTTCAGCCTTTCCGCCAGGTTGGGTCACCGCGCGATTATTTGCGGCTGGTGCCCGGTTTTTGGCCTGGTCAGCGTTGTTCTTGCAGAGTTGAGTGAGCGAGGCGTCGACGTCAAAGCTGTCTGCCAAAATGTCTGGCACGATGTCTGGCAAAACGCCCAACCACGTATCTGGCCGAGCCGTTCGCAGGAACTTTGGTGTCGAAAACGATTGGGATGGAGATGATGCGCGGCCGCAATCCTGAGCGGCTGAACGCAATTGGCGCTTGGTGATTCGGCGCTTGGTCATTCTGGCCACCTCGACGATGGCCCCCACGGGCGCCGGCCTGCCATCGAGGCCAGCGGCGCCGCCCACAGCATATATGGGGTTGGAAACCGGATATGCAACCGTCTGATTCGAATTGAATTTCATGGTGCCGACAATTTGCCCGAGGCTTTGATGCTGTGGTCTGTGATGCTACGGTCTGTGATGCTCTACTGTTGCTGCCGTCGTGTTCTTGTTGGCGAGCCAACTCGCCGTTCGGATGGCGCTGTGGGTCGAAACGCGCTGTGGGTCGAATGGCGCTGCAGCAAATCCGATTGAAACCCGATGGCGCACGCGGTCGATTTGTAATTCCATCCCGCCGTCATGTTTCGCAAGGTGTCCGGACTTTATGGCTCAAAAGAGGCACATGGGGCACAATCCCGTGTCTCAATGGCAACACGGTGCATGAGTCCGTTCTTCAGTCATTATTGATGGCCCGGCATCGGACGACTTTAACCGCCACGGAACAGAATTAGGCCAGGCTGCAGATAGCCAACGACGGCCAAAGCCGCGCCAGCAAGGACAGCAAATCCTGCGAGGTGCGCAATGCCCCTGCTTGTCCTGAAACGACCACGGCGCAGGCGACGCGTGAGCTGGCACAACATCGCGTAAGCCAGCGCCGCGAGTGCCGGTAAGACGAATGCGCCGCCGACGACCAGCGGCAATAGATTCTGGTTTGCTGGAAATGCTGCGGGGATGGCACCGGCACCGGTGGCAATACCTGCAACGCCAAAACCTGCGGCAGCGGCAATCGTGGCAACACGGTCAACGGACAAAGGCATACGGCAATCCCCTAACGCATCACTGGCGGTTTGTTGTTGATGCTGGTGTAGGCAGCCAAACCGGCAGGGTGTTGGCCCAAAAGGGGCAATTCGGCGGCGTTGGTTGTGGGGCGAACACTTGCCCGGCGCGTCGGGGCTGCCGTGACAGGCCCCCGACCAGGCCCAGATGCCTTGCAGCGCTATCATGACGCGTTTCAGCGATACGACGGCCTGTCTCTCAAACGACGGCTTGGCTCCCAAACGACGGCTTGGCTCAAGGTTGATTTCAATGCATTTGCGAAGGATTTTCTTTGCCTGGGGAGCATGGCACCCCCTTGCAAGCCCCAAAGATCGGCCATAATGCCCGTGTTGAGAGTTTGTCGGCCCCCTTGTCCGCGGACATCCTCGTTTGCGAAGCGTGTGGGGTCTTGATCTCGGGTCTTGATCTCGGGCCTTGATCTCGGGCCTTGATCTTAAAGTCTTTGATGCACCTCATGGGGGCAGCATGCGCCGGCTGATCGTGATTGCGGTTCTAACGTTGCTCTTGGGCGCCAGTTCCTATGCTGGTCGCGCCTTTGTCGCTGCGTGGGATATTCGGGAGGCCCTGCGGACGGCCGATACAAGCGTGCTGCAGCAGCGCGTCGATTGGGTCTCGGTCCGCCAAAGCCTGAAGGCGACGGCCACGGAAACCCGGCAGTTGATGCTCGAGATGTCGTCGTCGGCGGGCGTTGTTCACGAACGGCCGGGCCTTTGGCAGCGGATCAAGTCGGCCGCAGCGCCAATTTTTGCGGATCCGTTGATTGATCGCTATGTGACGGCTGAGGGCGCGCCGCAGCTCTGGTCCTGGCGTCAGACGTGGCGGAAATCGATCCGGCCGAACATCGGCCTCAGTGAGCCTGGGACACCGTTTTCCGGCACTTGGCTTGGCGGCACCAGCCTCGATCATGGCTTGGCGATCGCGCAGCGCATCGACCGTGCGGCATTTTCGTCGCCTCGCCGGATGGAATTCGAGGTGCGCGACAAGTACGTCGAAGGGCGGCGCTGGCGCGCTTCGTTCGAATTCCGCAACTGGAGCTGGGTGCTGGCCGAGGTGCATCTCCTACGCGCCGTGCCGGTCATCAGGAACGCCCAGGCGGGCGTGAAGTAGCCCGCTTATCCCGCAATCTTGTTCATCGCTTGTGCCAGCTCGATGTCGAGCCTGGTCAGCCCTCCGGCGTCGTGCGTCGAGAGCGTCACGTCCACCTTGTTCCAGACGTTGAACCATTCGGGATGATGGTCCATGCGTTCGGCCACCAGCGCCGCGCGTGTCATGAAGCCGAAGGCCGCATTGAAATCGGCGAAGGTGAAACGCTTCGTGATCGCATCGCGACCGGCAACCATCGTCCAACCTGCAAGGCCGGCGAGAGCCGTGGTGCGTTCCAAATCTTCCAGGCGTGCGGGGCGTTGCGTGGTCATCACAGCACCTCATGCACGTCATAGACGACAGCGGCGGGTTCGCGGCGGCCAACGCCGACACCAACGATGCGGTTCAGCCAAGCATATTTTATCGAGGCCGTTTCAAACACCAGCGCGGTGCGCAGATAGTACGCGTGCGGCTGAACCGGCTCGCCCCGGGCAATGCGCTGCATGACCTCGGGCGGCCCATGCCGGACGCCGCGATACTGGATCAGCAGAATGTCGCCGTCGTCGAGCTTGAGCACGATCCGCACGTCGGGCCGCAGCGCCCCATCGGTGCCGCCGAGCAGCAGGTCCATGCCACCGGTCAGCACCTCGGCATTGAGACGGGGCCCCTTGAAGTGCCCCTTGTCGAGGCGGTCGAGGCGGCGCAGACCGACAGGGGCTGCACCCAACATATAGCTTCCGGAAACCTCGATGCGCAGTTCCCCGAGATACGTGGATTTCAATTCTGGCATTCCGCGCTCCGCGTTCTTATCGCCGTAGATCCGGTTGACGTCATCTTGGCGCAACAAGGCGAGGCTGACCAGTGCGGGTCTGACCAGCCGCCCCTGGAGAGTTTAGCCGCGATCAATCCTTGTCCTCGATTAATCCGTCCTCGATCATTCTGGCCTTTCGCTGCCGCCACCCCCCATGTTAGCCTTTCGGCAATCGGTGGTCGGATCGTCCTTCGAGGCCCGGGAGTTGGCTCGTGTCGCATGTCTCGCGTGTGGTGGTTACTGTCGTGGCGCTGGTGTTGGCTGCCTGCGCCAACGGTTTGGACACGCCGGAGGCGCTCGACACCAAGACGCGCGACGACGCGTTCCTGCCCTACATCGCGACGGCGGGTAAAACCATCCTGGTCAACAAACCGCTCGACAACCTGACGGCAAATGAGCGCTTTATGCTGTCGTTGCTCGCGCGCCGCGACCGCAAGACCGGCATTCTGACGACCCACGCCCGGATCGAGATTCGCTATATGGGGGCGACGCATCGCCGCTACAGCGTCGCGCGCAACGATCGCGGCGAAGTGCTGGCCATGTCGCAGCTATCGGTCGCTGGCAACAATTGCCGGAAAGACCCCTATTGCATGCACCTGGAAGAATATTTGGTCAACCTGCCGGAACCCGATCTGCGGGCGGCGCAAGACAAGGGCTATCTGTTCAAGGTCTTCAACAAGCCTGATGGGGAGATCCTGTTCGGCGTGCCGCCGCAACTGATCAAAGCGCTGTTTGCGGCCGCCGATGCGCCGCCGGCCACCAAGGCTGCAGCCGTCGGAGCAGCGCCCGCGCGCTGAAGGTTCTGTCGGTGAAGGTTCGCTGGCGGACGCTCATTTCGAGCCTTGATGCCGATTGACGGCGAGGCCGTGATGGCGCAGGATGTTGTTTCAGCGCGATATTTTGGAAATGGTTGCATGGTGCTCGTTGCTCGATGGGTGTCTGGGGCGCTGCGGCGGTCCGGCTGCAGGGCCGGCGCAGCAATGTCGTTTTGTGTTGTGTCGTTTTGTGGTGTGTTGTT
>JANXRM010000325.1 GCA_025353015.1 Hyphomicrobiales bacterium | reverse complement strand
CGAACGCGCGCGACAGGCCCTGGAGGCGGTGACCGATGCCGCGTGGGACCGCATCGGCCACACCCACGACGGCGCTTTCGCAACGCTTTCAGCATCAGCCTTCGACGGCGAGCCAGAGGAGATCCGGCTGCGCCTGATCCTCAAGGCGCTGACCGCATTTGGCGGCCAGGACCAGGCTCCCTCGCTGGCTCAAGCGGAGAATCTCGTGGCGGCCCTGGCCTCGCACCCGTTCAATGGTCAAACCCTTGCGGGCTGCCGGATCGAACGTGATGTGGCCGAGATCCGGGTCTACCGCGAACCCGGCCGGCAGGGCCTACCGGTCAGCGAAATCGCGCCGGGCCAGAGCTTTGTCTGGGACAATCGTTTTCGTGTGGAGCTCCACTTTGGTGCACGACAGGGTGAATGTACGTCGCAGCCCGCGAGCGTCCGCGCCTTGGGCGCCGATGGCCTTGCCCTGGTACGTCTTCAGGGGGACGATTTCAGACTGCCTGCCCGTATCGCCTGGACGTTGCCAAGCCTCTGGGTCGGACCAAATCTTGCCGCGGTTCCGCAACTTGGCCACCAAAGTGCCGGTTTTACCGCTCAGTTCTGGTGGGAACGAACACTGCCAATGCCACCTCGCCAGACCCCCTGAAACGTCCTGCAGGATCGCTGCCACAAATTTTGGCACGAATTCTTGGCAAAGTTCCTGCAGGAACCTATGTTAGACAGCAACGATGGAACACCTCCGATGACGTCACGGCCTCGAATGAGAGGCCGGGCGCAAAGGAGAGGGACAGCGACATCGCCGTCACGGACCATCAGGAAGGGACACTCATGAACTCGCACTTCCGGAACATGGCGATTTGGGTCGTTATTGCCCTGCTGCTGTTTGCGTTGTTCCACGTCTTTCAGAACCCGGCCCAGCGCCGGCAGAACGACATCAGCTATTCAGAGTTCCTGTCGCAGGTAAAATCCGGAAATATCGGCGAGGTAACCATTCAGGGCCATCGCTATTCCGGGACCTATACCAATGACAAGACCAAGCAATTCTCCACGCTCGGGCCTGACAATCAGGCAAATGTCGTGCAGCAGCTAGAGACCCAGGGCGTCAAGCTCAACGTGCGCCCCGCTGACGAGGATGTGCCGACATTCTTCAGTTTACTCGTGAACTGGTTCCCGATGCTGTTGCTGATCGGCGTCTGGATCTTTTTCATGCGCCAGATGCAATCCGGTGGTGGCCGCGCCATGGGCTTTGGTAAATCCAAGGCCAAGCTGCTGACGGAGCGCCATGGCCGTGTCACGTTTGAGGACGTCGCTGGCGTCGATGAAGCCAAGGTCGATCTGCAGGAAATCGTCGAATTCCTGCGGGACCCGCAGAAGTTCCAGCGCCTCGGCGGGCGCATCCCGCGCGGCTGCCTGCTCGTTGGCCCGCCAGGTACCGGCAAGACGCTCATCGCCCGCGCAGTTGCCGGCGAAGCCAACGTGCCGTTCTTCACCATTTCGGGTTCGGACTTCGTCGAAATGTTCGTCGGCGTCGGTGCCAGCCGCGTCCGCGATATGTTCGAACAGGCCAAGAAGAATGCACCCTGCATCATCTTCATCGACGAAATTGACGCTGTCGGCCGGCACCGTGGCGCAGGCCTTGGCGGCGGCAACGACGAGCGCGAGCAGACGCTGAACCAGCTGCTGGTCGAGATGGACGGGTTCGAGGCGAACGAGGGTATCATTATCCTCGCAGCCACCAACCGTCCCGATGTTCTCGATCCTGCTTTGCTGCGTCCCGGCCGCTTCGATCGCCAGATCACCGTGCCGAATCCGGACGTTGGCGGCCGCGAAAAGATCCTGCGCGTGCATATGCGCAAGGTGCCGCTGTCGCCGGATGTCGATCCGAAGGTGCTGGCCCGTGGCACGCCTGGCTTCTCCGGTGCGGATCTTGCCAACCTCGTCAACGAGGCGGCCTTGCTCGCGGCCCGCCGTTCCAAGCGGATGGTCACCCAGAACGAATTCGAGGACGCCAAGGACAAGGTCATGATGGGTGCCGAGCGGCGGTCAATGGCCATGACGCAGGAGGAAAAGCTCGCGACGGCCTATCACGAGGCCGGGCACGCGCTGGTCAACCTGCTGGTGCCGGGCAACGACCCCCTGCACAAGGTCACGATCATTCCGCGCGGCCGCGCCCTCGGCCTCACCATGAGCCTGCCGGAGCGGGATGTACTTTCCCGCTCCAAGACCTGGTGCGATGCGCGCATGGCGGTCATGTTCGGCGGCCGCGTCGCCGAACAGATCATCTACGGCATGGATCACCTGAACACGGGCGCGTCCGGGGACATCATGCAGGCGACAGGTCTCGCGCGCAGCATGGTCACCGAGTGGGGCATGAGCCAGAAGCTCGGGCCGCTCCGCTACACGGACAACCAGCAGGAAGTGTTCCTCGGTCACGCCATCACGCAACGCCAGAATATGTCCGAGGACACCGCCAGGATGATCGATCTCGAGGTTCGCGAGATCGTAACCGCTGGCCAGTCAAAGGCCTGGGAGGTGCTGGGCGCCAACAAGGACAAGCTGGAAGCCATCACGCAAGCGCTGATGGAGTTCGAAACCATCAGCGGCGAGGAATGTATTACGGTGATCCACGGCGGCAAGATTGTCCGCAAGTCCGACGATGAGGATCTGAAGGGCCCGACAGGCTCGGCGGTTCCGGTCGCGGGCAAGCAGCGTCCGCCGCGTGAGGAGCCTGGTGCCGGCGGCCTGACGCCACAACCGCAGGCCTGACGGCGCAAGCCTGATCTGGAACTATCAGGGGACGACGGTTAACGCCTTCGTCCCTTTTAACGTTCGGCGGCGACTGGACGTCTCAGACCCATTAAACTCGCTTGAAAAATCAGGAACTTCACACGCCGGGAGGACTGACATGGGCGACTTCGTTCACCGCGCACCGCAGTTTTCCATGGAGATGTTTCACGCTTTCCGGGACGAGCGCCCAAAAGAAGAAAAGTGGGAGCTGATCGATGGTGTCCCGATGATGATGCCGCCACCGACGCTGATCCATCAACGGATATCGGGAAATCTCGAAACGCTGCTGAATTACCAACTCGCGCGCGTGCAGCCAGAATGGCGGGCCGATCGCGAAATCGGCATCCTTTTGCCGCTCGATCGGAATTTCAATCCAGAGCCCGACGTCACCGTGATCGATACCAACGTCGAGGTTGGCCAGATCTACGCCGAGCGCTTCTATTTCGTCGCCGAGGTGCTGTCGGAAAGCAATCGTCCGGAGCTTGTTGCTGGTGCCGACAAACCGATCGTACTCGCCGCCAAGCTCGCCTATTATCAGCAACACGCGCTATGCCACGCGATCCTGATCGTCCGCCAAGACCGCATCGAAGCCACCCTGTATGCGCGAGATCGCGATTTCGTGCCTCATGTGCTTAAAAATCCGGGTGATCGCCTCGACATCCCGGAAATCGGTGATATAGGCAGCCTCGCCTGTCTCTACCGGCACACGCCGCTCTGGCCCTCGCCAGCAGGCGTCTAGGTTCCAGACGTCCGATTCCGAAACTGCCGCCGGTTCGACCCCGGTTGCAGAGAGAGTGATCATGACTCGCAAGAAAAAGAGATCCGGCAACGGCCCGGGACGCGGCCCCAGTGCTGGCCCAACGGCTGGTCCAGTTGCTGGTCCGTCGCAGCGGCAATTGCGCCTCGGCGAACTCGTGCGGCACAAAGTGGCTGAGATGCTGGTGCGCGGCGAAATCCACGACGACACGCTGGCCGGCTACGTTCTCTCCATCCCGGAGGTGCGCCTGTCGCCGGATTTGAAACTCGCGACCATCTTCATCATGCCGCTCGGCGGCGCTGATCCAAAGCCCGCCCTCGCCGCGCTCGAACGGCACAAGCGCTACATCCGCGGCGAGGTGGCGAGTGCCATCAACCTGAAGTTCGCGCCCGACGTCCGCTTCCGGTTCGACGATACCTTCGACGAGGCGAACCGCATCGACGCGTTGCTCGACAGCCCGAAGGTGCGCCAGGACACGCAGAAAAACGAGGTGTCAGGGAGCAGGGATCAGGGATCAGGGATCGAGAAAAACGAGGAAAGCTGAAGCTTGCTATCGCGCACCGTCTTTTCCCTCCGCTGAGATCTCAGACCGGGAAACGAAAACGTTCCCTAGTTCCTGATCCCTGATCCCTGGTCCCTCCCTCATGGCACGACGCAAAAAAGGCAATCCGGTTCACGGCTGGATCATCCTGGACAAGAGCCAGGGCATCACTTCGACGCAGGCTGTCGGCAAGGTGCGTTGGCTCTTCCAGGCGCAGAAGGCCGGGCACGCCGGCACGCTCGATCCACTGGCAACGGGCATTCTGCCGATCGCGCTGGGCGAAGCGACCAAAACCGTACCGTACGCTGTCGATGGTCTCAAGGCCTACCGATTCACGGTGCGCTGGGGTGCTGAAACCGACACGGACGATTCCGAAGGCCGCGTCGTCAAGACCAGCGACCGCCGCCCCGCGCGCGCCGAGATCGAAGCGATCCTGCCGCAATTCCACGGCGAAGTTCTGCAGACGCCGCCGCAGTATTCCGCCATCAAGATCGACGGTAACCGCGCCTACGACCTGGCGCGGGGTGGCGAGACGGTGCCGCTGGAAGCGCGCCCCGTCACCATCCATCACCTTGATCTCGTCGATCAGCCGGACGAGTCGACGGCGGTTTTTTCCGCAGAATGCGGCCGCGGCACCTATGTCCGGGCACTCGCCCGCGACATGGGACGGTTGCTGGGTTGCCTTGGCCACGTGACGCAGTTGCGGCGTACTGAGGTGGCCGCCTTCCACGAGGATCAGGCCGTTACGCTGGCCGAGCTTGAGGCCGCCCATGGCGCGGAGGACGGCGGCAAGGCGCTCAATGCCCTGCTGCAGCCGATCGAGCTCGCGCTCAGCGATCTCATGGAGGTGACGGTCACGCAGTCGGACGCCGCCCGGCTGGCGCGCGGTCAGTCGGTACTGATGCGCGGCCGCGATGCGCCGATCCAATCCGGCGAAGCCTTTGCGATCTGCAAAGGCACGCTGATCGCGCTCTGCCAGATGGAAAAAGGCGAACTCGTGCCCGTCCGCGTGTTCAACTATCAGGGCGGCTGAGATGGCAGGGCGGGCTAAGCCGAATTGGCAGTTTTAAATCCGTCACATGGCGGAATGAGGCAGCGTCGAGCTGGGCCATGTGTGGACGCTCGGGTCAACCTGACTCAACGAGTTCCGCGAGCTTCACAAGTGCCATGCGCGTGCCAATGGCGTTGTCGGCAGCTGAAACCCCTCGCGGCAACCCATCATATTCGATGCGCACATCAGTTCCGCCGTCAGCATCAACGAGTGTCGTCGTAATCAACATCTCGCCTTGCAATGCAGGATCGGTTGTCTCGAACTCAACAGCCTCGACGACCTGATTGTCAGCCACAAGCTTCACGAAGCGACCGTGGTAAGTGTCAGTGTTCGCACTCGTTTTTCCCGTGCCACCCGCTGCATCATACATGAGCGAGACGCGGAAAGAACCTGCCTCGCGGGCATCGAATTCGTGCACGTGGCAGTTCATGCCCACTGGCACTTTCCATTGGGCGACAGCCCGAGCATCGAGAAGCATTCGATAAACAGCCGCACGGTTCGCGTTAACGCGGTGGCTAAAGCTGGATGTGTTCATTACGAATTATAACACATCCCCCGCAGCGGTCTCTAGTTCCTCGCTTCGTCGGATCTGGGCCACCCGCGTCACCGCCACGTTGTCGGCTACCGGAGTGAGCGGTCGCGACGGGCTGTCACTTGGCGTTGGGCAAAAGCTTGGCAATTCAAACTCACCACTCCCGCCACGCCACGCCCTCTGGACATCGACCCCTTGGCATGGTGCGATGCCAGATAGCATCACCCCGAAGGAGCACCCGCCATGCCAATCATCGATTCACAGGTTCACGCCTACGAGGCGAATACGCCGAAGCGGCCCTGGCATAGCGTGCCCAACTGGCCGCCGCACGTTACGGGCGACGAGATGGTGGCGGCCATGGACAAGGTCGGCGTCGACGGCGCCATCTTCATCTCGGCCTTTTCGCTCTACCAGTTCGACGCCAGCTATGCCGTCGAGGTGCAGAAAAAACATCCCGGCCGCATGGCGATCGTGAAGCCCGTCGACGCCAATGATCCAGCCGTGGCCGACGTCATCGCCGAGTGGAAGAAGGTGCCGGGTGCCGTCGGCGTCCGCATCATGCTGACGAAGGAGCCGGGCCGGTTGAGCGACGCCGCGCATCCAGGCCTCGATCGCATTCTGAAAGCCGCCGCCAAGAATAATTTCCCCGTCAACATGCTGTGCTGGGACAACGTCGACGCCGGCATGGCGCTGATCGACCGGCATCCCGACACGCGCTTCATCATCGACCATCTGGCGATCCTGCAGCCGCGCACGCCGCCGGCACCGGCTCAACCCTGGGCTGATTTGCCCAAAGTGCTGCAACTGGCTAAGCGCAAGAATGCGGTCATCAAGGTCAGCGGTGCCTGCACGTTGTCGAAGGAGCCCTATCCCTTCAACGACATCTGGGACCCGCTAGCCCGCGTCTTCGACGCCTGGGGCATGGACCGCTGCCTGTGGGGCACGGATTGGACGCGCGCCGCCGCCGTCGTCAACTACGAGCAGGCCGTGCGGCCGTTCGTCGAGACCAAGCGGATCAGCGATAGCGACCGGGCCATGCTGATGGGCGGCGCCTGCGCCAAGGCCTACAACTGGTCGCCGAAGAAGGGGTAGGCCGATCCTCCTCGGTGCTATCCAAGGATTTGCAGCGCCGTCGCGTGGTTCGCGACGGCGTTCTGCGATGTGGTTCTGAACGCCGTGAATAACTGGACCTGCAGGCCGGGCTCGGTTACGCCCTTCCTGCGCGGCGACGACCGCGCCGATGTCGATTCGAACCCAACGGTTTCCCCATGTCCGACACCTTGCCGGCCGATGCGCCCGTCGTTGCACGCGAGTCTGGGACCGCGCCGCTGCCACCAGCGGCGAACGCCTCGGCCGCCGACCAGATCGCGCGCCGGCGCACGTTCGCCATCATCTCGCATCCCGACGCCGGCAAGACGACGTTGACCGAGAAGCTGCTGCTGTTCGGCGGCGCCATTCAGATCGCGGGCCAGGTCAAGGCCAAGAGCGAGAAGCGCAGCACGCGGTCCGACTGGATGGCGATCGAGCGCGCACGCGGTATTTCGGTCGCGACCTCGGTCATGACGTTCGAATATGGCGACACCGTCTTCAATCTGCTCGACACACCAGGCCACGAAGATTTCTCCGACGACACCTATCGGACACTGACGGCAGTCGACTCCGCAATCATGGTGCTCGACGCGGCCCGTGGCATCGAGGCCCGCACCCGCAAGCTGTTCGAGATCTGCCGGCTCCGCGATATCCCGATCATCACTTTCGTCAACAAGATGGACCGCGAAGGCCGCGACCCCTTCGACCTCCTGGACGAGATCGAAAAGACGCTGGCGCTGGAAACCGCGCCTATGGTCTGGCCTGTCGGCACAGGCCGTAGCTTTCGCGGCACCTATGACCTGGCCCGGCCGCGCGTCCGCCAGATCGACCAGCTTGAGGCGGGCGTCGACATTGCAGGGCCAAACGACCCGTTCATCGATACGTTGCTGGATCCGGATGCAGCCGCACAATGGCGCGAGCAGGTCGAACTCGTCGGTGCGGCTTGCAAGCCCCTCGACCTCGAGGCCTTCCGTCAGGGCACGATGACGCCGGTCTACTTCGGCGCGGCGTTACGCAACTTCGGCGTCATCGACCTGCTCGAAGCCCTGATCGCGTTCGCGCCGCCGCCGCGCCCGCAGCAAACCGCCACCCGAATCGTCGAGCCCAGCGAACCGGCGTTGACCGGGCTCGTTTTCAAGATCCAAGCCAACATGGACCCCAACCACCGGGACCGCATCGCCTTCATGCGCGTGTGTTCCGGCCGGCTCAGGCGCGGCATGAAAGTGAAGGTCGTACGCACCGGAAAAACCATTGCGCTGCAGGCGCCGCAGTTCTTTTTCGCCCAGGACCGTTCACTGGCAGAAGAAGCTTTCGCTGGCGACGTCGTCGGCTTGCCGAACAAGGGCGTGCTGCGGATTGGGGATGCGATCACGGAGGGCGAGGATCTCGACTTCCTGGGGATCCCGAGTTTCGCGCCCGAGATTCTGCGCCGCGTGCGGCTGGAAGATGCCATTCGCGCCAAGAAGCTGCGCGATGCTTTGAAGGAGCTGACCGAGGAAGGCCTGGTGCAGCTCTTCCATCCCATGGACGGCTCGCCGCCCATCGTCGGCGTTATCGGCGCCTTGCAGCTCGACGTGCTCGCCGACCGCCTCGCCAACGAGTATTCGCTGGCGATCGCTTTCGATACCGTGGGCTACGACGCGATCCGCTGGCTGCAGAGTGACGATCCGGCCCTCATTACAAAGTTCGTCGATAAGCAGCGAATGTCTTGCGGGCTCGACGCCGATGGCGATCCGGTGTTTCTCGCGGAATCGAAATTCAGCCTGACTTGGACGGCGGACAAAAACCCGGACATTCAGTTCGTGGAAATCAAAACCAAGTCGCTGACGTGAGTGTGACGCTCGGCCGTGTCTCTGTTTGTGCTGCAGCAACGGGGCGCAATTTCGTTGCGTTCGCTCTATTCGGTCCGCCCCTTGTAGGTTTCAGCGGCGATCCAGGCTTCGAATGCGGCGCCAACGGCAGCACCCGTGGTGAGACGCGTCGGCCAGCCGTCTTGGCTGGGGCGGACGATGAGCATCCAGCCGGCCCCGAAGGCGTCATCATTCAAAAGTTTCGGACGTGCCTCGAGGTCTGTATTCGCTGCAACGACAATACCGGCGAACGCGGCACGTGCGGCCCCCACCCATTTGCCGCACTCGATGGTGGCAAACGAGCGCTGCGCTTCGAAGTCCCGGCCGAGCCGGCGTGGCGTAAAAACCAGCACGTCGCCGGCAAGCTCGATCGCCAATGGCGTAAATCCGGCGCGAACGGTGCCGTCGCCCAGCGGCTCATACCACATCTGATTTTCGAGATCGTAGTAGAGATGTTCGGGAAACTCCACGCCGTGCACGAGTGCCATGGTCAGCCCTTGCAGCCGCAGTCGGTCAATTCAGTAGCTCAAAACGCGGGTATCGGCCGACATGACTCTGTCGATCATGGCGGCAGCCCCCATCAGCCCTGAGCACTCGGGGATCAGGTCTGCAACCGTCATATCGAACAAGTCGAGGTTGGCCGGACAGGCCCAGAACTTTGCGCCGTTACGATGCGCATCGCAAATCCAATCATAGACCGTTTTACTCTGGCCCTGCTTGATCAGGAGATCGGCCGCGACGCCCCGCTTCATCAGCTTGCCGGCGGTGGCTGCACAAACCACATCCACCTCGTAGTCCATCGCTGCAGCGACAGCCGCGTGATAGAACGGCGCACCGAGTTCCTCCGGATTGCGCGGATCGGTGTTGACCAGAACAATGAGCAGCTTGAGTGTCATCCGGCCGGTCCAAATACAAACGCATCAGTGCCGATCTCGTTGTGGAGCAACGTTTCGCACTGCGTCAGTTCGCCGGGGCTTGGCTGATCCCGGACCGGCTGCAACGGCTGCCTGTCCAGCAGCCCGGAAAGGATACACTCGGTCACCGCCGCCAAGCTTGGCAAAGTGCGGCACACCTCGGCCAGACACGTCAGGCGCGACTTAAGCATCTCTGCCGGCAAGCGTAACGCTGCGGCCATGGCGACAGTATCGTCGGTCATCATCACGGTGCCTTGCAGGACAGCGCTGCGGCCCTCCGCATAACCGCTCGTTCCCGCTACTTTGCGGCCGCCGATCTCGATGTCGTTCGGTGCGCGAAATTTTGCAGCGACACCGAGTGAGCCAAGACCGTTGGCGATGCTGCTGCAAATCCGCGAGGTCATAACGGCGAGATCACCACCCCACGATTTCCGGTCCACCACGACATCCCACGCCAACATGCGGGGCGTCATGAAGACGGCACCGCCGCCAGAAATGCGCCGTGCAATCTCATAACCGTGCCGGCGGCAGCCTTCGATATCGGCCACCCTGCGGGCCTCCTGATTGCGGCCGAGCAAGACACAATCGGGGTAGCGATGAAATCGGATCGTGCAAGGAACAGCACCCGCTGCATGGCTGGCGGTTATGGCCGCGGTCATCGCGACGTTCCAGCGGGCCGCGTTTTGGCCGGTATCGAGGATGCGAATGGAGGGCGTCATTGATCGACCAGAGGATCGATGCGAATGCGGCGGCCGAAGGCGTCGAAGAATTCTCCCTTGTTGAGGGTCATGCGATCCTCGCCGACCTTTGCCTCCAATTCCCGCAGTCGCTGACGTGCCGTCGGGTTGTCGACGGGGCCGCCATTGCGGCCTTGCGTCGGAAAGAATGCAGCGCCAGTCCAGTTCTGTCCGGAGCCCGCGAACATGATCGTCAGTTCGTTCCAGTCGACCTCGATGCCGATGACGTGGACATAGGTCGAGCACAGCGGCGCAATGCGCGTGCCAGCCACATCGACCAGGACGATCAGCGCTGTGAAGTCCCCGACGCGGCCGTGCAACGCGCCAAGCCAGCGGTCGAAGTCGGTCACCTCAGAAATCGACAACGGGTGTCTCCTGTACGTAAATGTCGAACAGCGCGTAGAACGACGCCTTGCGGTGCGCAAGGAACCACTGCTCGAAGACCTCGAGACGCGCCTGCACCGTATCGGTTGCCGTTGCCGGCGCTGCCTGCGGTTGCACGGCGCGGCACACGTCGTAAAGCCGGTCCAAGACCTCGACTTGAGCCTCGCTCTGGCCGGACCAGCCGAGATCATGACAGAGCCGTCGGTGTTGCGTGGCATAGATATCCTCGCCGGTTGCCGTCGCTCGAGCAGCCGACTCGAGGATCGAGATCAAGCGCACGCGACGGAACGCGCGCAGACGTTCCGCTTCAAGGCGGGCGATCTCGGTGGCCGCCTGTTTGCGATAGATATCTTCTGCGTGCTTTGCCTGCACGGCGGCGCGCTCGAAGGCCGTCGTGATCGTCTCCGGTGCGTGGTTCACAGATGCGTGGTTCACAGATGCATGGTTCACAGGTGCGTGGCTCAAGGTGGACTCCGGCGTGAGGATGGCGGAGGAGGCATCCGATGCATGGCGATACGCGGTTGTCCGCCGGAATTCTGAACCAACCGGTTATTTCAACAGCTTAGACCATTTTCGCATCCGCCGCAGTTCTAGCCGATCCGCAACGAACCGGGTACAATGCCTGGGAAGATGCTGGGGAAGGATCGGGTTGCATGCGCCGCGGATCGAGCAGACTGAGCGTC
>JANXRM010000311.1 GCA_025353015.1 Hyphomicrobiales bacterium | reverse complement strand
GGCTGCCTTTCCGGCAGGCTTATTGCGTTGCAGCAATATCGTGGTTCGGGCATCCGGGCAAGGCCGGCGGTGGTGCATGTTGAGCGTGGCTTTCCCGCGCCATTCTTATAGCTTGAGTCTGGCCGGCGCGCAGGAGTTGATCTGCCGGGAACTGGAAGTAAATGTGCTTCCTCAACTCGCTGTTTCCTCAACTCGTTGTCATCAATGATATTCCGAGTTTTGCCGCGCACGCGACGTCCAACGCGTTCCGCACGCACCAATTTGAATTCGGCGAACACATGACGACAGCTGCAGCGCGCAGAGACCTCGACCAAGCGAGGGTTTATGGGGATAGTCTGAAATCAAAAGGCGCACTCGACGGCCCCGGACACGACGAGGAAGCGACGCGATCCAATATCAACAAGCAACACCTCTACGATCTCGTCCGCGCCGGTTATCGGGCCGGCATCATCGCGCTGCTGCATCGCTGGGAAGCCGAGACGGTCGCGGCTTGGGGCCTCGCCAAATTCTGGGAGCCGAGCCCGTTTCCCATTGAAGAGATATAAAGCCGGCCCTTAAGCGAGGCCCGGCCTCCAGGCTCGATCGCTCAGGCTTTCGCGGCGGCCTTTTTGCGGTTGGCGTCGAGCCAGCCTTCGACAAGCAAGACGGTCTGGTCCACGACCTCGTTGCGCATGCCCTTGGCAGCGCCGATCAACTGGACGAGCTTATCGACCCGCTCGATGTTCGGGGCGCCGGCTGCCAGCGCGCGCGCCGCCGACGACGGACTGCCGAGCGAGAGCGCGGCATTGGCGTACTTCTCGAAGGGCACAAGGTCCTTCGGATCGGCGCCGAGCGAGGTGCAGAGCTTCACGACATACTCGTAGACCGACCGCGTTGCCGCGAGATCGGTGTGCACGGCGTCCTTGATCGAGCGCATGCCGTCCTTCTGCACGCAACGGTAGTTGCCGGCCAGCAGCATCGCCCACTTGGCCAGCGGCACGAAGATGCTGTCGTGCACCTTGAGCTTGACCGGCACCTCGATGACCCGGCCGTCAACCTCGACGCGCGAGGCCTCGATATCGGCCTCGAGCGTGCGCAGGATTGCAGTGTGTACCTCAGAATCAAAGCGCGCCGACTTGAAGTTCGTCGGCAGCCGGACTTGCAGCACGTTGACCTTATCCTCCGGAGGGCGGAAGGCCTGGGGATCGGGGCTGCACAGCGTCATGAACTTGGGATCGAAGCTGTCCCAGACCGTCGCGTCGGCAAAGCAGGGCCGCAGCGCCGTGGTGTCGAGGCCGGGGATGCGCTTCAGATAAGGCAGCGGCGGCATATTCATGATCGACATAACAGGCACTTTGGCCTTCGCGACCCGGTCCAGCAACTCGCGCACGCCCGGCTGGCGATACTGCGGCTCCTGCATGGCGAGCACGACGAGGTCGAATTTCTCAGGCTCCACACCTGCGGGGCCGCCCGCCGACAGTTTGCCGGTCAGCGTCTTGGTGCCGATCTCGACCAGCCCTTCGCGGCCTTTGATAGGCATCCTGATGATGCAACCTTCGGCGTTCATCAAGTCGGCCTCGGCCGGCAGGCAGATGAGATGCGCGGAATGCCCCGCCAGTAGCAACTTCGTTGCCAGCAGCGATCCGTAGGATGCGCCCATGATGAGGACAGTGTGCTTCTTCGACATGCTTTGAAGCTCCGCGAAGTGATCAAATAGGGTGTCGCCTGGCCTGAGAGCGCGCTGTCCGGCCCGATTGGCTCGGGCAAGCACGCCAGGCAGTTTTCTGTCGCCGCGACACTAGGTGAACGTCACGGCCCTGTCCCCCGGCTACTGTGCACCTGCGAACAGAAATGCTGCAGATGCGCCGCATCCGCTTACCCCTTCGGCTCGATGGCAGCGCCGTCCTTCATCAATGCATCGATTTCGGACTTGCTGAAGCCATGCTCGGTGAGCACCTCGCGCGTGTGCTGCCCAAAGAGCGGTGCTGCATGCACCACCTTGCCGGGGGTCGCCGAAAACTTCACCGGCAGGCCGATGGTCTGCACGGTTCCGGCCACCGGATGCTCGACCGAGGGCACCATGTCGCGCGCCAGCGTCTGCGGGTGGCTCTGCATCTCCTTGACCGAGAGGACTGGCCCTGAGGGAATGCCCGCTTTTTGCAGCAGCACCAGCCATTCCGCTTTGGTCTTTTTCTTGAAGTAGGGCGCAATGGTAGCGATGAACTCGTCGAAGCGTTTCATGCGGTCCTCGCCCTTCTTGAAGCGGGGATCGGTCGCCAGTTCCGGACACCCCAGAATGCCGCACAGCATCGGATACATCTTGCTGTTCGACGCGCCGACGTTGAGCCAACCGTCCTTGGTCTCGAACGCCTGATAGGGCGTATTCAGCGGATGCGCCGAACCCAGGGGGCCAGGCGACACGCCGGTCGCAAAGCAGATCGCCGATTGCCAGTAGCTGAGCGTGACGCCGGCTTCGAACAGCGAGGTGTCGACGATCTGGCCCTCGCCGGTTTTGAGCTTGTGGGCGTAGGCCGCGCAAACGCCCATGGCGCCGATGATGCCCGACGTGATGTCGCAAACCGGCGAACCGACCTTGACCGGCGGCCGCCCCGGCCCCTCGCCCGTCACTGCCATGAGCCCCGACATGCCCTGGGCGATAAGATCGTAGCCGCCTTGATCGGAGAACGGACCGGAGCGGCCAAAGCCCGAGATCGCGCAGTAGATGAGGCCGGGGTTGATCTTTTTCAGCTCGCCGTAGCCGAGCCCGAGCTTGTCCAGCGTGTCGTGGCGGTAGTTCTCGATCAGCACGTCCGCGGTCTTGACCATGCGCTTCAAGGCGTCGCGGCCAGCCGGCTTCTTCAAATCCAGCACGATGCCGCGCTTGTTGCGGTTCATCATCATGTAGGCGGCCGACTCGCCCTTGATGTCGGGCGGCAACATCTTGCGCGTATCGTCGCCGCCATCAGCCTTCTCGATCTTGATGACGTCCGCACCCATGTCGGCGAGCATGCGCGCACAGGTCGGGCCCGCCATCACGTGCGCCATATCGAGCACCTTCATGCCTTTGAGTGGCCCTTGGCGTTTGATGTCGGACATTAGAGCCTCCAGGATAGGCGCGGCCGAAAACGTTCGGGATGCGCGGATGTCGTGGTCGCATTGGTGCAATAAACGATCGGGTTGGGCAAGGTGGCTTCGCGCAACGCTGGTTTCGGTCATACCGTTTCCAGCGAGGTTGGCAGGTTCGGAAGAGCCGCGCTAGACTGCAGGCGACACACGACAGGCGTCTCACTGTAGGCATCAGCGCTGAATAACCGTTCGGGAGCACGAGCCATGCCCGTATCCATCAAGCAACTTCATCCGTTGTTCGCGGCCGAAGTCGATGGCGTTGATCTCGCGCGGCCTATCGACGAGGCAACGCACCGCGCGCTCGACGACGCGATCAATCGCTATTCGGTGATCGTTTTTCATGGCCAGAAACTCGACGACGACCAATTGCTGGCGCTCGGCCGCCGCTTCGGCTCGCTTGCACCGCCGCGTAAACTCCGCTCGGGCCAACGCTTGAAGTACGCCGAGGTCGCCGACATTTCCAACGTCAACATGCAGAACGAGCTGCGCCGCCGCGACGATCACCGCCGCCTCGATGCGCTCGGTAATCAGCTCTGGCATTCCGACGCCTCGTTCCGGCCGGTCTCCGGCGCGCTGTCGATGCTGCATGCACTCATCATTCCGCCGACAGGGGGCGACACCGAATTTGCAGATCTGCGCGCCGCCTACGATGCCCTCGACGACGAAATGAAAACGACGGTCGACCCGCTGTCGGCCGTGCATACGATCTTCCATTCGCGCGGCCAGCTTGGCCATGCCGACTACACCGAAGCTGAACGGCAGGCGCTGCCGGATGTGCGCCACCCGATGGTGCGCGTCCATCCGGGCT
The DNA here is from genome assembly GCA_025353015.1 of Hyphomicrobiales bacterium. Taxonomy (GTDB): domain Bacteria; phylum Pseudomonadota; class Alphaproteobacteria; order Rhizobiales; family Hyphomicrobiaceae. Next base: position 847 of record JANXRM010000311.1, on the reverse strand, counting down.
CGAAGCGCCGCACGCTTTATCTCGGCTCGCACGCCTCCCATATCGCTGGCTGGCCGATGCCCGAGGGCCGCCTGCTCATTCGCGACCTGATGGAGCACGCCACCGAGCGGCGCTTTGTCTTCACGCACAAATGGGCCGTCGGCGATCTCGTCGTCTGGGACAACCGCTGCACGCTGCATCGCGGCCGCCGCTACGACGACGCCAATCAGCGCCGCGAACTCCGCCGCGTGACGACACAGGACTTGGAGACCATCAACGACAACCCGGAAGTGCTGGCAGCGTTAGTGGCGCTGGAGGCCGTGGCTGGGTGAACGAGTGAGTGAGTGAGAGGTGTGCTCGTACATTGACAGAGGTTAGTGCAGTTCAACAACCTCCGAACGTGCTAGCTGCGCCATGACCTGAGGCCACGCTATCGAAATCCGCTGAAACAGCAAGCGGTTCACGGCGTTACCGATCCGAATTCAGATTATTTTTGGTCCATCAGCATCGACCGCCTTCAGAAATATGAAGTCCTCAACTTTCGTCACGATGCAGTAGCCATCGTCTTTCGCGTACTTCCAAATCGCTCGGTCTTTGGCCTTTTCATAGCCGATGTCTTTTGAGTGAATGGCAGCGTAACCCATGTCGACGAGCCACACGGCGAGGTTCGGAGTTAACCCGGATCATGCAACAGACGCACGCGCAAGCCGCCTGACCTGATTGGCGTGCGCCGTCGTTCGGTCCGACGGGACCGTTTTGCGACCACTCGCTGTGCAATGCGTTCGGGGTTGATCTGCCTCGCTCGGCGGTTCGGGGCGCACGCCCCGTGCATCATCCGGACGGCGACAGGCCGAGGGCGAGCTGGCGG
>JANXRM010000305.1 GCA_025353015.1 Hyphomicrobiales bacterium | reverse complement strand
TAGCCGCCGAGCGCGAAGAAAGCGCCGTGGCCGAGCGAAAGAATGCCGCAATACCCCCAGACCAGATCCAACGCGAGCGCCAACACGGCAAAGCAGATGTATTTGCCGAGCAGCGCCACAACGTACGTCGGCACATGCAGGGCCGAGGTCGGCGGCAATGCCAAATTGAGAACCGGCACCAGGATCGCCGCGGCTGCAATCAGCACGAGGAAAATCCGCGCCCGCCGATCGAGACTCGAAAGGAACAACTGCGTGATCATGCGTTCACCATCATGCTTCGACTGCCCGCCCTTTCAGGGCGAACAGTCCTCGCGGGCGCTTCTGAATGAATAGGATCAGCAGTACGAGAATGAAGATCTTGGCGAGCACCGCGCCCGCGAACGGCTCGAGAAATTTGTTGGCGATGCCGAGGAAAAAGGCCGAGACAAACGTACCCCAGAGATTGCCCACGCCGCCGAACACAACGACCATGAAACTGTCGATGATGTAAGATTGGCCGAGATTCGGCGAAACGTTGTCGATCTGCGAGAGCGCAACACCCGCGATGCCGGCAATGCCCGAGCCCAGTGCGAACGTCATCGCGTCGATCCGGCCGGCGCGGATGCCCATAGACGAAGCCATGCGCCGGTTCTGTGTCACGGCCCGCATCTGCAGGCCGAGCGGCGTCGCCTTCAACAATGCCAACAGCGCTGCGAATACGAGCAGCGTGAAAACGATAATCCACAAGCGGCCGTAGGTGATCGTCAACCCGAAGAGATCGAAGGCGCCCGACATGTAGCTAGGATTGCCGACCTCGCGGTTATTCGGCCCGAAGATCGTGCGGGTTGCCTGCTGCAGGATCAGGCTGACGCCCCAGGTCGCGAGCAGGGTCTCGAGCGGCCTGCCATAAAGGAACTGAATGATGCCGCGCTCGATAATCAATCCGACGGCCGCTGCAACGAGGAATGCCAGGGGGATCGCGACCGGCAGCGACCAGTCGAAGTAGGCGGGCGCATGGTCGCGCAGATAATCCTGCACTACGAAAGTGGTGTAGGCGCCGAGCATCACCATCTCGCCGTGCGCCATATTGATGATACCCATCACACCGAATGTGATGGCGAGCCCGATAGCGGCCAGCAGCAATACCGAACCAAGGGATAGACCGTACCAGATATTCTGCGCGACGCTTAATGCCTGGCGGCGCTGCTCAATGCGCACGATGGCGGCATCAATCGCCTTGCGTGCTTCAGGCTCCGTCACGTTCTGTAATGATGACTGGAGCAGGCCGAGCGTATCCTGGTCCGTCCACGACGAGAGATCGCGAACGGCCGCAATCTGGTCCTTCAGCTGAGTTGCCGGATCTTTCAGCAGGACGGCGGCGCGGGCACGGCTGAATGCGCGGCGAGCGGCTGTGTGGGTTTCCTTGGCCAGCGCCATGTCGATTGCAGCCAGCGATTTCGGGTCGCGCGTCTTGAACACCGAGTCGGCGGCCTGGATGCGTTTTACGGGATCAGGCGACATCAGCGTCATCGACCCGAGCGCTGCGTCGATGGCACCGCGCAAGCGATTGTTGATGCGCACGACCTGGCCACCGGCGGGTTCAGCAGCCAGCGGCTTGGCTGTGCCGGCGTCAACGGCTTTTCCTGCAGCATCCTTGTAGAAAACGGCCTTGCTGGCCGAAACGAAAAACAGTCGCCGATCGGCCATGGCCTCGATGATCAGCGCGGCATTTGGTGCGCCAGAGGCGACGATCTCATCGAGTGCGGTCGCAGTCTCGGAATAGCTGTCCTCAGCCAGCCGTGCGAGTGCGGATGCCAGATCGGCGCGCGCCGGCATTGCCCACATCAGCAGCGCGATAAGAAACATGCAGCCGCGCAGCACTATCGCCTTCGTCGTCACTCGATACATCTCCCGGCACATCTCCCAGCGCCGCGTTGCCGCAACAATGCCCACTCCGGCATTCGTCCAGGCAGCCGTTGCCTAGTCATCAGGCATCGCGAAGTGTTTTTCAATGGCCGGGGCGGCGCGACCGTGTCGCACCGCCCCAAAGCTGTTCGCAGCGTTTACCGCGTGGCTTGCAACAGCACCTCGATCAGGCGCCGCACTTGCCGGTCTTGGTGTTGAAGTTGCCGCACTTCTTGCCGACCCAATCGGCCTCGAGATCTTTCGAGCCGTCGAGCACCTTGGACCAGGCGTCGCCGGGAACCAGATCCTTGGTCTTCCAGACGGTGTCGATCTGGCCGTCGGCACGAATTTCACCGATCAGCACCGGTTTGGTGATGTGGTGGTTTGGTAGCATTTTCGAGACGCCGCCGGTCAAGTTAGGTGCTTCGATGCCGGGCAGGGTGTCGATCACCTTGTCGGCGGCAACCGTACCCGCCTTCTCGACAGCCTTGATCCACATATTGAAGCCGATCACGTGGGCTTCCATCGGATCGTTGGTTACGCGCTTCGGGTTCTTGGTGAAGGCCTTCCACTGCGCGATGAACGTCTCGTTGCCCTTGTCTTTAACCGACTGGAAGTAGTTCCAGGCTGCAAGATGGCCAACCAGGCTCTTGGTATCGATGCCCGCAAGCTCTTCCTCGCCGACCGAGAAGGCAACCACAGGGATGTCCGTCGCCTTGACGCCTTGGTTGGCCAGTTCCTTGTAGAACGGCACGTTGGCGTCGCCGTTGATCGTCGATACGACCGCAGTCTTCTTGCCAGCCGAGCCGAATTTCTTGATGTCGGCGACGATCGTCTGCCAATCGGAATGGCCAAACGGCGTGTAGTTGATGAGGATGTCTTCTTTCTTGACACCCTTCGACAGCAAGTACGCCTCGAGGATCTTGTTGGTCGTTCGCGGATAGACGTAGTCCGTGCCGGCCAGCACCCAGCGCTTGGCCTCGCCGCCATCCTTCGACATCAGGTAGTCGACGGCCGGAATGGCCTGCTGGTTCGGTGCAGCGCCAGTGTAGAATACGTTACGCTCAGACTCTTCACCTTCGTACTGAACGGGATAGAACAGGATGCTATTCAGCTCCTTGAACACCGGCAGCACCGATTTGCGCGAAACGGAGGTCCAGCAGCCGAACACGGCGGCCACCTTCTGCTGCGTGATCAGCTCGCGCGCTTTTTCGGCGAACAGC
>JANXRM010000294.1 GCA_025353015.1 Hyphomicrobiales bacterium | reverse complement strand
GACCGACCAGACCTTATAGGCGGTCGAGGTATCGAAATAGGGATCGATGCGTCCAAGCTTGTGGCTCCCAGGCAGAAAGTAGAGGCAACCATTGAGTTCGCGCGAGGCATCAAGTCCGATCATCAGCGTCAGCATATCCGGCTTGGCGATGCCGTCGTTGGCCCAGGAACCGTAGTCCTGATGCCAGGGCCAGACCGAGCCCTCGATGGCGGCTTTGATGTTGACTTTGGTGTGATGCAGATAAAGCTTGGGATCGCGAAGCAATTGTTGCGCAAGGCCGAGCGTTCGCGGTAGCCGGACAGCTGCGTGGAACGCGGGCGACGCGGTTGCGCCGTCAGACTCATGTAGCCGGAACATGACCTTCGGAACTTTTTCCGTGCCTTCGCGGACGACGAGTTCGCTTTCGATCCGTGACACGCGGGCGACCTCGTGGCGCAATGCGTTGACTTCTGCTGGCGAAAAGAATTCCGGAAAATGCAGGTAACCGTCGCGGTCATATTGGTCGAGCTGCTGCTGGGAAAGCTGCATCGGTGCCTCCACGCGGCGCCTGATGCGCCAGTATCTGATATATCAGCTTCGCGCGCTGGGTCAATTCTCCGGTTGCTGCGTGGCAAACAGAACTTGGCGCCGTGCCTTTAGCTGGGATTGCCGGGGTGGTCGTCGTCAGGAGCGCGCGGACAGGGATTGAGGTGTTCGCGCGCCCGTCGCAAGATAGAAGACGATCGACAGAGTAAGATCGCCGCGGACAACGGCGCTGCACGGCAACACAGGACATCGTGACCCATGACAAACGATACGGTGCTCGTCACGAAAGCGGGTGGCATCACGCGGTTGACGCTGAACCGGCCGGATAAGCTCAACGCGCTGAACAAGCAGATTTACGAGGCGATGACGGCGGCGCTGGAGGCGGCCGAGCGTGAGGAAAGCTGCCGTGTCGTCGTCCTGACTGGCGCCGGGCGGGCCTTTTGCGCGGGTCAGGATCTGGGACCGGAAGTTTACAATCCGGCAGGCCGGCAACCGGATCTGGGGCCCGTGCTCGAGCGCTACAACGACATGATCGAACGCATGCGGCGCTTGGCCAAGCCGATCATTGGCGCGGTCAATGGTATCGCCGCGGGCGGTGGAGCGAGCCTGGCGCTCGCCTGCGATATCGTCATTGCGAAAAAATCTGCGAGTTTCCTGCAGGCATTTGCCAAGATTGGCCTCGTACCCGATTGCGGTGGCACCTATTTCCTGCCGCGGCTGATCGGCGAGGCGCGCGCCAAAGCGCACGCGCTGCTGGCCGAGCCCGTCAAGGCCGAGCAGGCGGTGGCCTGGGGCATGATCTGGAAGGCGGTCGACGACGACACGCTTGAGGCCGAGGCGACGGCGCTCGCCAACAAGCTGGCCGCAGGCCCGACCTATGCGCTGGGGCTCACCAAGCAGGCGCTACAGGCCTCACTCGACAACGATCTGGCGTCGCAGTTGCGCGTGGAGCGCGACCTGCAGCGCAAAGCCGGGACGTCGCCTGATTATGCCGAGGGCGTGGCAGCCTTCATGGCCAAGCGGGCGGCGCACTTCACCGGCCGGAAGGGGTGAGATCGCCGATGGCGCTGGATGCCCAGGATATCGCGAACCGCAGTGCAGCTGCCATGTGGGCCGACGACAAGGCGAGCCCTGCGCTGGGGATGGACCTGGTATCGGTGGGTCCGGGGAGGGCGGTGCTTGCCATGCGCGTGCGCGAAACGATGGTGAACGGGCTCGACGTCTGCCATGGCGGGTTCATCTTCACGCTCGCCGACAGTGCGTGTGCCTTCGCCTCGAACAGCTACAATCAGCGGGCGCTTCTGCAATCCGGCCAGATTACGCTGCTGGCGCCGGCGCGGGCGGGCATGCGGCTGATCGCGACGGCAAGTGAGCGACTTCGCGCCGACCGCAACGGCATCTACGATGTGTCAGTCACGTCGGAGGCCGGCGAAACAATCGCCGAATTTCGTGGTCACATCCGCGTGGTGCCGGGGACGTTGATCTCGTTGGGATGAATACTGGCGCTATAGCACTATAGCGCCGCCGCCAAGAGTAGCCTCGCACGACAAGGAAGCCACCATGCAGACGCTGACCCCGCAACGCTGCGAACTGGAGCCGATCGAGATTGCGCCGCGGGCCGTCATCGAGGAGATCCAGCTGCATCGCCTGAAGTGGTCGCTGCGGCACGCCTATGAGAACGTGGCGCATTACCGGCAGGCGTTCGATGCGAAGGGCGTGCGCCCCGATGATTTGCATACTCTCGCCGATCTCGCGAAGTTTCCGTTTTCGACGAAGCAGGATCTGCGCGCCAATTATCCCTTCGGCATGTTCGCCGTTCCCCAGAACCAGATCGCGCGCATCCACGCTTCGTCGGGCACGACCGGCAAGCCGACTGTCGTTGGCTATACGAAGCGCGATCTCGAGACGTGGGGCCAGGTTGTGGGCCGCTGCATCCGGGCCTCGGGCGGGCGTCCGGGTATGAAGCTGCACAACGCTTATGGCTATGGGCTGTTCACGGGCGGCCTCGGCTTCCATTCGGGGGCTGAGCAGTTCGGTCTGGCCGTCATTCCGGTGTCGGGTGGGATGACGGAGCGGCAGGTGCAATTGATCCGCGATTTCGAGCCCGATATCATCACGGTGACGCCCTCTTACATGCTGGCCATTCTCGACGAGTTCCGCCGCCAGGGCGTCGACCCGCGCAAGACATCGCTGAAGGTCGGCATTTTCGGCGCCGAGCCCTGGACCAATGCCATGCGCGCCGAGATCGAGGGGGCGTTCGACATGCACGCCGTCGATACCTACGGTCTTTCAGAAGTGATCGGCCCGGGCGTCGCCAACGAGTGTGTGGAGACCAAGGATGGTCTGCATATCTGGGAGGATCATTTCCTGCCTGAGGTCATCAATCCCGTGACTGGCGAGGTAGTGCCGGATGGCGAGCCCGGCGAGCTTGTCTTTACGTCGCTGACGAAAGAAGCGATGCCGGTGATTCGCTATCGAACGCGCGACCTGACGCGGCTTTTGGCCGGCACGGCACGGTCGATGCGGCGCATGCAACGCGTCACCGGACGCTCAGATGACATGATGATCATTCGCGGCGTCAACGTCTTCCCGACACAGATCGAGGAGCAGATTTTAAAGGTGAAGGCACTGGCGCCGCATTACCAGATCCATCTCACGCGCGAGGGACGCATGGACGAGATGGAAATTCTCGTGGAGGCGCAGCCGGCCGTTGTGGCGTCTGACGCGCGCGGGACGGCGGCGGCCGAGCTGTTGCATCTGGTCAAGAGCCTGATCGGCGTGACCGCGAAGGTCACGGTGACCGATCCCGAAGGCGTCGAGCGCAGCCAGGGCAAGGCCCGCCGCGTCGTCGACAAGCGCGGCAAGGACTGAAGCGGCAGGCGGCGTCCGCGAAACAGACGTCTCAGCTTCGGCCGATATTGTGCCAGATGGCGATCTCGAGGCCGAGCCGGCGGCGAGCGACGATCGTATTGAGGACGGCACCGAGGATCAGGCAGGCGGCGGTGGCCGAGGCGGCGCCGATGCTGCCATACAAGGGCACGGCCACGAACTGCAGCACGATATTGAGCAGCGCCATGGAGGCGATGACGGCCGCGCAGGCCTTCTGCTGGCCGAGCATGTTCAGCAGGAATTCGGACGGGCCCATGGCGGCGCGGCACAGGAAGCCCAGCACCAGCACGAACATCACAGGATATCCCGCGACGAACTGCGGGCCGAACAGCCAGAGCAAAGGCTTGCCGAGCGCCAGCAGCATCACGGCCGCCACGAGCGAGGGCCAGAACGTCCAATTGACGGCGTCCCGGGCAATTTTTTTCAACGCGGGCTGATCGCCGCTGGCGTTGAGCGCGGAAAACCGTTTCGCCATGGCGCTGCCGACGGCGTAGTGGATGAACATCACGAGGGCCATCGTCTTGGCCGCGGCGAAATAGATGGCGACCTGATCCGGCTTCAGGAACGAGGAGATGACGAGGACGTCGGTGTTCTGCAGCAGCAACTCAGAGCCGCCGATGACCAGCAGCGGCAGGGATGTCTTCAGCCAGAAATCGGGGACGCGCTCGACCGGGCCAGAGGGGATTTCGGCAGCCGACGCACGATAGATGAGGACGCTTTGGACGGCCGCAGTGACCCACGTGCCGAGGATCGCTGAAACGACGGCCATGGCCGGGCTCATGGGCCAGCCGAGGGCATGGGCCCCTGCCATCGCCAGAAGGATGAGAAGCGGCCGCAGCACGTAAGGTGGCAGCAACGCCACAGCCATCCAGCCGTTGCCGCGGCCGATGCCGTCCTGCACGTCGGTTAGCGTGATCATGGGAATGCAGATGAGACCGAGATAGAGCGGCAGCATGTAGTCGGCCGTCAGCCGGGCACCAAATAGCTTGAGGCCAGCAAGGCCCAGGAGCGCCGTGAGCGTGGCGGCGCCCAACGCGACCAGGCGCCCGTAGCGAAGTATGCCGCGCATCAGCGCCAGCTGTCCGGTCACCCGGTATTCGGGCAGCATCCGGATCATCGTGGTGCCGAGGCCGAGGTTCGACACACCGCCGAGCACCAGCACCCAGGTCCAGACGAAAACGTAGATGCCATAGTCGTATCCGCCCATCCAGCGGGCGAGCACGATCTGGGACAAATAGAGAATTGCGGCGCTGAGGACGCGGACCGAGAATGCCAGCACCGCATTGCGGGCGGTGCTCGCGTGCTCGCTGTCGTCGCGGTAGAGTTTCACCACGACATCGACGGCCGACGCCAGCGGGCGCATGGCACATGCGCCCCGCTCACTCGCCGCGGCCTTTTTCGAGGCTGTGATCACCTGTCTACCTTATTGCGGAATGCATATCTCAGCCGGATCTGGCTCGATGTCCTAGCAGGACTAGGTTAGCGAACCGTAGCGTTGCCGCTCGCGCTTGCGAATTGTCTCGGCAACCCCGGCCCAGGCCCAGCATCGGCCGGCATCGCCGCCGATCGAGTGCATCGTTGAGAAAAACTCTGCGACATCAACGGCATGTAGGCCATGACGGCCCTCGAGGACGCAGGCCATGTCTTCGACATCGCGCGGCGTCGGCGTCGCGTCTTCTTCCGGATGCCAGTTGGTTGCGGTCGCTGTCATGTTCTCGCCCTGTGTCGCCTGCTGTCTTGTCGCGTGGTCCCAACAAAGCAAGATCGACGCCAAAGGCTTGGGGACCTGACCGGGCAACGGTGGATGGTTTCCGGGCTGCCGTCTGTTTCAAACTTGATCATTGCTGGAATCTCAGGCTTGGATTGCGTGTGCCGATGCGGCACAGTGTGGCCCGATTGGCGTGGTTGAACGGGTTTGTTGCGCCAGCTCAGGCACATATTGGACGTTCGACCGTTCAACCGTTCAATGTTCAACCATGTGACGTTCGACCGTTGGGCTGTCCAAGTGGGTTGGCGTCGCTGAAGCTTCGACGACCGCGCCGCGGGCTTCATACCCAAGGCACGAGCCGAACGGAGGAGGAAACTACTCATGCTGCCACACACTCATATCGCTGCCACAGCAGCACTCGCGCTGGTGGTCACGGTTGGCGCATCCCTGGGACAAGGCCTAGGCCTCGGCGGGGGCACGGCTGCCGCCCAGTGGCTGGTGAGCCCACCACTCGATACCCCGCCCAAACCGCAACGTCCGCCGGAGAGCTACCGGCGCCAAGCCCCGCAAGGGGCACCGGGTGAGAGCAACGCCACACCAGAGGGCCCCCAGGAAGGTGATGGTAACGCGGCTGGTCCGCCTGCCGGGTGCCCATTTAATGATGGTAAGCTCGAACTGGTGGTCTGATGGTAGCCGCCGGCGCCGAAGGGTGCGCCGATGCGACGTGCGCCGATGCAACGTGGGCCGATGCAACGCGGACTGTGCCCGCCAATCACTTGCCCGCCAATCACTTGCCTGCGGATCACGTGCCTGCGGATCACATGAGCTTACGAAGTGCCCGGGGCCTTGGGCCCGCAACAACCATGGACGGCCGCTGACTATTCTGGTGCTTTTGCTGCTGGCTTGGTGTTTGCCGCGACCGATGGCTTGGTTGCGGCCTTCTTTGGCTGAGATGCAGTCGCTGAGGCCGAGCCGGTTTCGGACGGCGAGACACCGGCTTTCGCTTTCCCAGCGTTAGCTTTGGCGGCAGCGACGACCGGACCCTGCTTTTTCTTCGCGACCGGCCGCGGTGGTGGCCGATTGCCGCAATTCCAGGCTGTGACCGTCTGGCGGACGCTTTGGATGCCTTTCGCGTCGGCGGCAATGGGCATCGACTCGATCGTCGTTGAATTGAACAACTGCTTCCAGCCCTGTGTCTGGAAGCCGTGGTCCATGAGGCTTGCCGCGCGGATGCTGCGCTCCCGGCCCGAGGGTTCGCCGAGGACAACGGCGACGAGCTTGCGACCATCGCGCGTGGCGCTTGAGACGACATTGAAGCCGGCGTCGCATATGAAGCCCGTTTTCAGCCCGTCGGCGCCCTCGAAAGTCTTGAGGAGATGGTTATGCGTGGCAAGGCGTATCTTGCCGATCCGGACTTCCGACAATGTCCAGAGCGCGGCGTGTTCGGGAAAGTCCTTGATGATTGCGCGCGAAAGCTTGGCCAAATCGCGCGCGGTGGTGACCTGCTCCGGCGCGGGCAACCCGTTCGGATTGACGAAGTTCGTCCGGTGCATGCCGAGCCGCTTGGCGGTGTCGTTCATCAGCTTGACGAAAGCTTCCTCGTTGCCGCCGATGGCTTCAGCGAGCATGACCGCAACGTCGTTGGCCGACTTGACGATCAATGCTTTGATGGCGAGATCGACCGTCATCTCGCCGCCGACGGGTAGTCCGACCTTGCTCGGCGGTTGCAGGTTGGCTTTTTCGCTGACGCTGATCTTTTGCTCAAGGGTGAGGCGGCCCGTCTTCAGGGCTTCGAACACCAAGTACGACGTCATGATTTTGGTGAGTGACGCCGGATACCAGAGATGGTCCTGATCCTCGGCGTAGAGAACCCTGCCGGAGTCCTGCTCGAAGAGCAACGCGGGGCCCGCGACGGCGGGCGTCCAGCCGGATTGACCGACGGCGGCTAGGCCAGCAATGGCAACAACGGCTCCAATCCTGGCGCGCATAAGGTCCTGTCGGTCGGTTACGAATCGAAACGATAAAACGATGTCCGGATATTTATACATGATGGTTTTGTGTCGAGCGAGTGGCAGCATGGGAATGGCCGGCGGCGGATCACGCCGGTTTCCTGGGCTTCGGCCAGCGCTGGGCGACGCGGGGGAGAACTTCCTCGATCAAGCGGCGGGTTTGAGTGAGATAGGCTTCGTCGCCTGTGCCCGCGGGGCGCATGACGAATTTCGAGACGCCAGCGTCCACGTAGTCCGCGATCCTGGCGACGATGTCGTCGGCGTCACCGCTGGCGATCAAGCGGGCGGCATCGCGGCCGGTGCGGCGCTTGTAGGCCTCGATCATGCGGGCGGGGGCTGGATCGGCGGCACTGCCGAAATAGAACGGGAAGCCTGCGCCGTAATGGTCGTCGTCGATCCGGCGGCCGATTTCGGCAGCAGCCGTTTTGATGGCCTTGACGATGGCGCCGGCCTCTTCCGGCGTTTCTGGGCCCGCCTGCCAGCCGGTGCCGTATTTGGCCGTGCGCTTGATCGCGGCCTCGGAGCCGCCACCGATCCACATCGGTAAGTCTGGCTGCGCGGGTTTCGGCGCGATCGAGGCGCCCGACAGCTTGTAGTGGACGCCTTGGAAGTCGACCTTCTCCTCGCGCCAGAGCCGGCTGATGATTTCGAGCCCCTCGTCGGTCTTGGCACCGCGCGTTTTCGTGTCGAGGTTGAGCGCTTTCCACTCCGGCGCCATGGGGCTGCCGATGCCGAACGCCGGCAGCAAGCGGCCTTCCGACAGCACGTCGATGGTCGCGCATTGCTTGGCGACCAGCACGGGATCGCGCAGCGCCAGCGAGACGACGTTCATGCCGAACTTCATGCGCCGCGTGCGGCCGGCGAGCGCCGCCAACGTGGTCATGCATTCGAGGATCGGCTCCCGCGAGACGAGGCGGTCGGTCTGCCACATGGAATCGATGCCGCCCGCCTCGCACATGTCGATCCAGCGCCAATAGGCGGCGGCGCTGGAAAACGGGAACTCCATCAGGCCGACGCCGACTGCGACTGTCATGGGCGCACTTGCTCCGTTGGCACAGGGTCAGGCAACCGCGAGATCAGGCGACGGCAAGGGGTGCGATCTTGTCGAGGTGGCGCAGGATTTCGTCGCGGGAGAGGTCGGGCACCTCGAGCAGGACTCGCTTGATGCCGGCCTCGCGGTAGCCAGCGAGCTTGGCTGCGTCCGAGGGCGCGCGGAACACCGTGATCGAAAGCGAGTTCCAATCGCGGTTGGTCGTGCTGGCGGCCTGCCGCAGACGGCCGACGAACTCGCGTGGGTCTGTCGTGGGCGTGGCGCGCGGGAACCAGCCATCGCAGTGATCGACGATGCGGCGCAGCGTGTGATCGGTCTCGCCACCAAGCAGGATCGGCGGATGTGGGCGCTGCACCGGCTTCGGATAACTCCAGATCGGATCGAAATTGACGAAGTCGCCGTGGAATTCGGCTGCCTCCTTGGTCCAGATCTCCTTCATGGCGAGCAGCCGTTCGCGCACCACCTTGAAGCGCGTCTCGTACTGGGTGCCGTGGTTTTCCATTTCGTCAACGTTCCAGCCGCCGCCGACGCCGAGTTCGAAACGGCCGCCCGAGAGCATGTCGAGGCTGGCGATGACTTTCGCCGTCACGATCGGGTCGCGCTGGGCCATCAGGCAGATGCCGGTGCCGAGTCGCAGTTTCTTGGTTGCGGCGGCGGCGAACGAGAGCGCGATGAACGGATCGTGCGTGTGCGAATAGCGTTTCGGCAGTTCGCCGCCGCCGGGGAAGGGCGACTTGCGGCTGACGGGGATGTGCGTGTGCTCGCAGACGAACAGCGATTCAAAGCCCCGTTCTTCGAGGGCGCGGGCCAACTCCCCCGGCTCGATGCCGTAGTCGGCCGGGAAATAGAAAACGCCTACATGCATGGGAGTTTCTCCAGAGCGGTGCGAGCGGCCAACCGCGTGACGGCAACCGTAGCCGGTTCGAGGGCGAGAGGGCAACGGGGTGTCGAGCGTCGGGGGGGGGCAACATCGCGGACAGTCGGCTTGCCGCCAATAAGCGAGAATGCAATCCTTCGCTTAAATCAGGGGAGTTTGAGCCACGCACACTCGAAACGGAGCAGCGAAGTGGGTCGAACGCGATGTCAATTGGGGGGCAAGATGGCGGTGGGGATTTAGCATTGTAGTTGCCTAAACGACACGGATGGCTGTGGGTAACGCACCTGCGCCGCCGGTGTCTTATGCCCTGCGGGTTACGGTCGCAGCATGAGCGGGCGGCTACCGTCGCTACGGGGTGACGCTGTTGTT
>JANXRM010000276.1 GCA_025353015.1 Hyphomicrobiales bacterium | reverse complement strand
CGTCTCGTAGGTCTCGAGCCGGGCGCGGAAATCGGCGACTTCGGCAGGCGTGAGAACATCGACGGGGAAGTGGTAGCCGCGCTCATGGTAGGCGCCGACCTCGCCTGACGACAAAACCTTGCTCATCTTGCCCTCGTTCGTTCTGGCGTACGTTTTAGCGTTCTGGCAACTCAGGCCACTGACATCGCCAACTTGCCACGGGTGCGGCGCGCGCGCCAGATGAGACCCAGCGTGATGGTAACGTTGACCAGGTTCCACAGGAGGCCGTTGATGAAGGCCGCCCGATAGCTGCCGGTCCAGTCGAAGATGACGCCGGAAAGCCATCCACCCAACGCCATGCCGACCATGGTTGCGGTCAGCACGACACCGACCCGCATGCCGGCTTCGCCGGGCGGAAAATACTCGCGCACAATCACGGCGTAGCTCGGAATGATGCCGCCCTGGAACAGTCCGAAGAGCGCCGAGATGACGTAGAGCGACATGAGCCCGTCGAAGGGTACATACAGCAGCAGCGCCAGTCCCTGCAGGATCGAGCCGAGCAGCAGCGTCTTCAGGCCGCCGATACGGTCGGCGATGAAGCCCGACGCCAGCCGGCTGACGATCCCGAAGCCCAACATCAGCGACAACATTTCGGCACCACGGGCCGCGCCATAGTTCAGGTCGGCGCAGTAGGCGACGATGTGCACCTGCGGCATCGACATGGCGACCCAACACGACACGCCGGCGATGATCAGCAGAACCTGGAGCACTGCCGGTGAGGCTGGGCTCGCGGGCTGGGCGGCAACGGAGGCCGCCGCTTGTGCTGCCGATAGGATGGGCGGGCGCCGGCGCATGGCCAACGCGATCGGCAGCATCGAGAGCAAGCAGAACACGCCGATGCTGGCATAGGTGTGCCGCCAGCCATAGGCCGCAACGAAGTGCTGGATGACCGGCGGCCAGATCGCGCCAGCAAAATAGTTTCCGGCTGCACAGACCGCGACCGCCAAGCCGCGGCGCTTGTAGAACCAAAGCGAGGTGTCGGCGATCAGTGGCCCGAACATAATCGAACTGCCGAGCATTCCGATCAGCAAACCGTGCGCCGCGCTGAATTGCCAGATGTTGGTGGCGAACGCGGTTGCGAGATAGCCGAGGCCGAGCACGATGATGGCGCCAACCATGGGCTGGAACAGGCCGAAACGGTCGGCAAGGCGGCCCATCAGGATGCTACCGACGCCGAAGCCCAGCATGGTCGTCGTGTAGGCCATGGACGCGTCGGCGCGCGAAAGGCCGAATTCAGCCTGCACGGAGGGCATTACGACCACGACGGACCACATGCCGACGCCGCCGATGGTGCCAAGTGCCAGGGCGAGCGCGAGGCGTAGCCACGCAGTGCCCGAATCGATGCCTGACTTGGCACCGGTGGCGGTCGCTAACTCCCTCACGGCTCCTCCCGTTCCCTCTCCGACCACTGGGTCTTTGGCCGGTTGCCGTTCTCGCAGAACTCCCGCCGTTACCGGGGCTCCTTTGGTGGCGGTTGTGCTGACATATTACGGTCGTTGGCCGGTGGCCGCTAGCGGCGTATCCCGTCCCCCCATGTTTTACCCGTCATCGTGCCTTCCGGGCAATAGAAACGGTCCAGGCTCAGCCAAAGGTCAATTCTGACCGGGAGACGCGTTTGGCCAGAGCACGACTGGACGAGCGCGGCTGGAGGGGCGCGACTGCCCGCGCACGACTTGGAGAACGGGCTGGAAGCGGGTAAACTTTCCTGCATGAGCCTAACGCCATCCGAGATCGATCGTTACAAGCGTCACCTTGTCCTCAAGGATGTGGGCGGCCAGGGGCAACAGAAGCTGAAAACGGCGCGCGTTCTGCTGGTCGGTGCCGGCGGTCTCGGCAGTCCGATGATCATGTATCTTGCGGCGGCGGGTGTGGGCACACTTGGCCTCATCGACCACGACACCGTCTCGCTGTCGAACCTGCAGCGCCAGATCGCGCACGACACGCCCCATATCGGCGCACTGAAGGTCGAGAGTGCCCGCGATATGATCGCCCGCCTCAATCCGCACGTGACAGTTGAGATGCATCCCACGCGCCTCGATGCCGGCAACGCCATCGAGATCATCTCGCGCTATGACATCGTCGCCGACGGCTCGGACAACTTCGCCACCCGCTACCTGGTTTCCGACGCCTGCTATCTGGCGAAACGGCCCCTGGTCTTTGCAGCGGTCGGGCCTTTCGACGGCTACGTGACGACGTTCAAACCGCATGAAAAGCGCCCCGACGGCACGCCTTGGCCGTCCTACCGATGCCTCTTTCCCGAAGCGCCGCCCGAAGGCTCCGTCGCCAATTGCGCCGAGGTCGGCGTTCTCGGTGCGGTCGTCGGCGTCGTCGGGACGCTACAGGCGACGGAGGTCTTGAAGGAAATCATCGGCATCGGCGACAGCTTGGCCGGCCGTCTGATGATTTATGACGCGCTCGGCGCCCGCTTCGAAAACGTCAAGGTCGGCTGGGACGCTGATAATCCGCTGTCCGGACGCTCGCCGACGATCAGGGATCTCAGCTGCCATGCAAAAGGCGCAGCGGCGCCGGTTTGTGCTGTGCCGGGGGCCGCGTGACCGGGGCCACCAAGATTCGCGGCGTGCTCTTCGACAAGGACGGCACGCTGCTCGACTACTGGCGGACGTGGGGGCCGATCAATCGCGAGGTGGCGCGTTTTTCGGCGGGTGGCGATCCAAAACTGGCCGACGACCTTCTGCGTCTCGGGGGCCATGATCCCCGGACCGATCGCATCACGCCAGGCTCGGTGCTGGCAGCAGGCAGCCACGACGAGGTTGCAGCACTCTTTGCAGAACATATGCGCGGGCGCACGCCGCCAAACCTGGCGCTCGAGATCGAGCGCATTTTTCGCGACGGCGGCGCCCGGTATTCCGTTCTGATGGAGGGCGTCGAACCAGTTTTGGACGCTTTGCAGCGCGCCGGCCTTCGTCTCGGCGTCGCCACCAATGATTCCGCCGGCGGTCTCGCCGCATCGCTCGGACGGCATTCCGGGTTTATCGAGCGGTTCGAATTTCTGGCCGGCTGTGACAGCGGCCACGGCGCCAAGCCCGAACCCGGCATGGCCACGGCGTTCGCGCAGGCGATGGGATTGGAAATGCGCGCGATTGCCGTGGTTGGCGATGCCGTACACGACCTGGAAATGGGCCGCCGCGCCAGCGCTGGGCTTAAGATCGGCGTCCTCGGCGGTACCAGCGCCCACGCCGATCTGGCACCGCATGCGGATCTGGTTTTGGGCCACCTGTCGGAGTTGCCCGCGGTGTTGGGGGTGTAGCCTTTTGGCTCGTGCACTTCACGGCCACCGGTGTCATCCTCGCGCTTGTCGCGAGGCCCCATAGGGCCGCAACCACAAGAGCCAATATTGCGTCGAAAAATCCAGCACCCGTCAGCCCGTTCAGCTCGCGGAGCTATGGGTGGTCGGGACAAGCCCGACCATGACAATTGTCGTTAATTGGACATTTTTGAAAGTGGAAAAGGCCCGTCAATCAGACGCTGACGTTCACTGCCCGCTCACAAAATCTTGGCCATCTCGTCGAAGGCAAAGCGGGGCGAGCGCGCGAAAACGCCCGACGGGTCGCCATAACCGATGTTGCACAGGAAGTTGGTTTTGACCGAACCCTCGGGGAAGAATTCCTTGTCGACGCCCGCATTGTCGAAGCCCGACATGGCGCCGACATCGAGGCCGAGCGCCCGCGCCGCCAGCATGAAATAGGCGCCCTGCAGCGAGCCGTTGCGAATGGCGGTCGTGTGCACGTGATCGGCCTTGCCCTCGAACCAGGTGCGCGCCGTCAGATTATGCGGGAAGAGCTTCGGCAGATGTTCGTAGAACTTGAGGTCGAAGCCGATGATGGCGCACACCGGCGCTTCCATGGTTTTCGGCCGGTTGGCGTCGGAGAGAAACGGCGCCAGCCGCTGCTTGGCCGCCGTCGACTTCACGAACAGAATGCGGCCGGGTTGGCAGTTGGCGCTGGTCGGCCCCATGCCCGTCACATGCACCAGTTCCCTCAGAACGCTCTCGGGCACATCCTTCGCCTGCCACTTGTTTTGCGTGCGGGCTTCCAGGAACAGCTGGTTCAAGGCATTAGCGTCGAGACGGTTCGGCATGGGGTGTCCCCGGATGTTCGTGGGCTTTGCGCTCAGTCCCGATCGACGGCGGCGATGCGGGGCTTAGACGCCGCGCAATCGGTCGATCAAACCGGACGGACTTCGATGACCTCGGGACAGAAGTGCTGCAGCAGCCGCTCGATGCCGCCGCGCAAGGTCGCCGTCGAACTCGGGCAGCCGGCACAGGCGCCGCGCATGTGCAGCGAGACGATACCGTCGCGGAAGCCGTGGAACACGATATCGCCGCCGTCGTTGGCGACGGCGGGGCGAACGCGCGTTTCGATCAACTCCTTGATCGTCTTGACCGTTTCCTCGTCCTTGGCATCGTAATCGCCGCCTGCCGCGTCACCGTCGCCGGCCATGCCGTCAACCACAGGCGCGCCGGACTGATAGTGCTCCATGATCGCCCCGAGGATGGCGGGCTTCAGGTGCGCCCACTCGTCGTCGCCCTTGGTGACGGAAATGAAATCGGAGCCGAGGAACACGCCGCGAATGCCGTCGATCGCAAAGATTCGCTTGGCCAACGGCGAGAGGGCGGCCTCGCCGGGCTGGCGATAGTCGGCCGTGCCGTCGCCGAGGACGGGCTTGCCGGGGATGAACTTCAGTGTGGCAGGATTGGGCGTCGGCTCGGTCTGGATGAACATAGGGTGCCTCTCTCGGCCGGGGATCTGAGTGTCGGCTATCGCGCGGCGGCCAGTGGGAGGCGCATTTCACCTCCGATTGGAACGCTTCTAATATATCGGCAGGCAACCGTCAAAGCGCGAGTGCAGGCAAGACCGGCCTGTTTTTTGCCCTGAAGGTGTTTTGCCCTGAAGGTGTTTTGCCCCGACGGAGTTTTGCCCTGATGATGGCGCCCCGCGATCTCTAGCCGTTACGCCCCGTTACGCCATGGCCTTGAGGTCGTCGATCGATAGGTTGCCGGGCACGACCACGATCGGCACGGGAAAGGAACCCGCGAGCTTGCCCGTCGCCAGCGACGAGACCAGCGGACCCGGACCGCTCGCATCTGCTGAGGCGCCGAGCACCAGAATGGCCACATCAGGATCGTCTTCAATCTGTTTTAAAATTTCGTCGGGCTTCCTGCCCTCACGGATAACCTCTTCGACGGGAATATGGTCGAAGCCGGAATTCGTCAGCTTCCGTTTATACAGCCGGAACAGCGCTTTAGCTTTATTGGTTTCCTCGTCGATCTGGGCCTGGCGCACGCCCATCCACTGATGAAAGCTCTGCGGCTCGATCACATAGAGCAGCGTCAACTCGCCACTTGTGTGGCCGATACGGCTGGCTGCGAAAAACAGCGCGGCGTCCACTTCAGGTACATCGTCGATGACGACGAGATACTTGCGGCGGTGACCTTGTTCGAAAACGAGGCGTTTCGTGGGCATGAAAACACTCTGCCACGTCCCGAGCGCTGCAACAACAGGGACGCGGCCGGGGGCACTCGGTCACCGAGGGTGCAAGTCAGCGGGAGATCAGGGAGGGCGGTCGGCCGATCCGGATTGCGACGGCAGGCCCGCGAACGCCGTTTCTCCCGCCCTGAGTGTCGATTCGACGTCGGGCGCTGGTGTGGAGGTGGGGCAAGCTGCACGCATCTCCGAAGGCATGAATTCCGGTTCGTGCGCGTCAACTGCTGAGGGGATCAGCTTACATTCGACGTTCAAATGCAGTCGACATCGGCATGGGAAGGCCATTTGTTTGGGATCGAGTTCCATAATTCAGGATAGGCGGCCCGGACCCGAGGGCCAGGATGCGGCGAGCAGTGGATTTGATCAATTGGCCAAGCTATTTTCGCCCGCTGCCAACTACGCTGGGCGGTCTTGCCGACGAGGACGATAGCCTGAAGCATTTGCAACATCCCCATGAACTCGCGCAACGGCTCAAGGCCGTCAAGTTGCTGCTTGCCGTCGAATTCAATCTTATTGTCCCACCACGGGATGACGTTCCAGTGCAGGCAACAACAAATCGGCAGACCTCGCTGAGCCATGAAGGCGTGCATGGCTCTTGCCGTTGGATCATTGTTGCAAGGAGAGATGAAGCCTGATCCGCCCTTGGTCGCGTCCGTTTTCGGCCCTGGCTTCTCTAGCAGGAACAGAACCCGAGCATGCACACCACCGCTCGCAGGGTCAAAGTCAGGCACATAGGCGGACGGCCGCTCTTTCCGCAAATCTTTTACGAAAGTCGCAAGCTCACGCATGTGCGTTGACGAATCCAGGATTTTGAGGCGTCGCAAGCGCACTTGTTCATGCCGCATCGAACCCGCGGACAAATCATCTGACGAAAACTGGTACGCTCCTAGAGCAGTCATTTTTTGATTAAACCAACGCTCTTCTTGGGCCTGCCCAGTGCCGGCACGTCGGGCTTGATTTCGCTGAACTGGGCATCGACCGGAGTGGTTGGCGCGTGCGCCTCCTGCGGTTTGAGGGGCGCTGACGGCAGCGGCGACCATGGGCGCATAACATTGATAGGGTTTCTATTGGTATCAAAATAGGCGATCGTAGCTCAAACGTGACTAACAAACCGGGACCGATAGCAAGTGCCGCCGATAAAGTCTGCCTCAAGCATAAGGTGGCGCCAACGTCCAAAGTATGACCAAGGGAGCTGAGTGATCCAACGGTTTGCAAAGCTAACTGGCCAAGAGTCGGCTCTGCTCGCATTGGCCTCTACTTCAGCTACGCGCAATGCAGCAATCTCGGCGTCAACGCTCATGCCAGTGCCTCACGCGATTTTCCCCTATGTGGCTCGTATTCCCTCTGTATGTTTCGCAGTCAAGATTTAATACTATTTCGATTAGAAATCAATGTCCGCTCTTCGAGAAAACTACGGTCGGAAGCAGACACACCATCGACAGGGAGTTCAGCTCACCCACCACGCGCCCCGTAGCATCCTTCCGGGATCAACGATGTTGGCTGATCCTCCGTCTGCGACCGGTCCTCGCCCTCGGGACAGGGCCGAGGGCAGCGTCTGCGCCTGCTCCCCGCGCAGGCGCCGGTAACGACGACAAAGGACGCGCGCACGTGAATTTGCGCTTGGCGCGAGGATGTCGCCATCGCACCGCTCACCCGCTGAGTGCCGGGCGGCATGCCGCCCGGGCCGCGCTCACCTGACGAAGCCGAGCAGGTCCTTGACCTCGGCCATGATCGGCTGGGCGATGGCGCGGGCGCGCGCGGCGCCAGCGGCGAGCATGCGATCGATCTCGGCGGGGTCGCGGCCGAGCCGGTTCATTTCCGAGGTGATCGGCGATAGTTTTTCCACCGCGACCTCGGCCAGGGCCTTCTTGAAGCCCGAGAACTGGCCACCACCGAACTGCTTGAGGACCGCGTCCTGCGTCGTGCCCGTCAGCGCCGCGTAGATGCCGGTCAGGTTGTCGGCTTCCGGGCGGCCGGCGAGACCGGCGGCTTCCGAGGGCAGCGGCTCGGGGTCGGTCTTGGCCTTCTGGATTTTCTTGGCGATGGTGTCGGCATCGTCGGTCAGGTTTATCCGCGAGAGGTCCGAGGGATCGGACTTCGACATCTTCTTGGTGCCGTCGCGCAGGCTCATGACGCGCGTCGCCGGGCCCTGGATCATCGGCTCACACAGCGGAAAAAAAACGCCGTCCTTGTAGCCGCGCGCCGCAATGCCTTCCTTGAAGTCGTTATTGAATTTCTGCGCGATATCGCGGGCCAATTCGAGGTGCTGCTTCTGGTCCTCGCCGACGGGCACGTGCGTTGCGCGATAGACCAGAATGTCGGCAGCCATCAGGTTTGGATAGGCATAAAGGCCGACGGAGGCGCGCTCCTTGTCCTTGCCGGCCTTTTCCTTGAACTGGGTCATGCGGTCGAGCCAGCCGAGCCGGGCGACGCAGTTGAAGACCCAGGCAAGCTCCGCGTGCTCCGCCACCTGGCTCTGGTTGAAGACGATGCTTTTTTGCGTGTCGATGCCGCACGCCATGTAGGCCGCGGCGGCACGGCGGATGGCAGCTTTCAACTCGGCCGGGTCCTGCGCCACCGTGATCGCGTGCAGATCGACGATGCAATAGATGCAATCGTGCGTCGTCTGCATGGCGACCCAGTTGATCATGGCGCCAAGATAATTGCCGAGGGTGAGGCTGCCGGTCGGCTGCATGCCCGAGAAGACGCGCGGCTTCAGTTCGATCATTGTTCCGTTCCTTGGCGATGGTGCCGCGTTATCGCTCGGGGCGAGCAATGGCGCAAGGCAAGAGCCGCCGGTCGCAGCCCCGGTCAGGCGGTGGCGCGAGAAACGAGCATCAAGTCTTCCATTGTTGCCGCACAATGCACCAAGCCATCTTTGTTGGTTTCGATCATGATGCCGCGCCCAAGATAGGCCCATGCGTACGCCGGAAAATCGGGCGTATACTCCTTGCCGTCGATGTTGCACACGATGTGCCCCTCGACATCACCATAGCGAATCCGATCGCCGAGCCGAACATCAGTGCCGTCGCCGTACTGCATCGCAATCCTCCGATAGCCAAATTAACCACGTCCACCGACAACTGCATGTCTTGGAATTGAGCTAAACTATGATTCGTTCGGAGTCGGCCATCGCCGGACTCCTCGTTTACGAGCGCCCTCAGCAAATGGAGACCGACATGGATCCCCTTGGCCTACTCATCCAGCTCGTCAGCGGTGCGGCTGGCGGCAATATCGCGGGTTCACTGCTGAAGAACGCCTCGCTCGGCAACGCCGGCAATGCGCTTGCGGGCGGCATCGGCGGCCTGCTCGGCGGCAATATCCTGAATAGCGCGCTCGGCATCAGCAAGGTGGCCGCCGCGAGTGGTCTCGATATCGGCACCATCATCAGCCAGATCGCTGGCAGTGGCGTTGGCGGCGGCGTGCTGATGGTCCTCGTGGGGCTCTTGAAGCAGATCTTCGCCAAGTCGTAATCGTGGATCTCGGACCGCGCCCGGCCGGGCTTAATCGGCGGGGCTTATGCCCCTCCAATCCGCTCGATGTGGAAGCCGGCACCCGGGCCTTGGCGCATCAGTTCGGCCAGGAAAGGCAGCAGCGCGCGCAACTTCCCTTCCAGCTGGAACGGCGGATTGAGAATTGCGAGCCCAGCGGCCGATAATTTCTGCTCTGCATCGGGCGTGCGCGTTGCGAATTCGACCCACAGCAGCTTGCTCATGCCGCTGTTGTCGAGCGCGTGCCTGAACGGCGCCACGGTCATTCGGTCCTTGATTGGAAACCAGAGAATGAACGTGCCGGTGGCGAACCGCTGCTTGGCGGCGGCGAGCCCCTGCGTCAGCCGGTGAAACTCGCCCGGCTCCTCGAACGGCGGATCGATCAACACGACGCCGCGGCGTTCTTTGGGCGGCAATGTCGCTTTCAACGCCTGCCAGCCGTCGAGCTCTAGAACTTTGCCGCGCCGGTCACGGCCGATTGCGTGTGCCAGCAAGGCCGCATCCTCGGGATGCAACTCGTTGGCGATCAGGCGGTCGTCGCTGCGCATCAAGGCGAGGGCCAGCAGCGGCGAACCCGGGTAGAGGCGCGGCGATGCTGCGGGGCCAAGTGCGTTAGCACCACCTGGATTGCAGGCGGCGATGCCTTGGAAATAGGGCGCAAGGAGGTCCGCGACCGTTTCGGGAATGGGAGGCGCCTCGGGCCCGATCAACCGGCCGATGGCGCCCTGCCATTCGCCCGTACGCGCTGCCGCATCACTGCCAAGGTCGTAAAGGCCGGCGCCCGCGTGCGTATCGATGACCCGGAACGGCGCGGGCTTGAGCTTCAGATGTTCGATGACCAGCGCCAACGTCGCGTGCTTGACGACGTCGGCGAAATTCCCGGCATGAAAGGCGTGGCGGTAGTTCATGAGGCAGCTTTGACGCGGGGCGGGGTAGTGGTGTCAAGAGGTGGGCAAGCCGGGCTGGCTGTTCGAGTGGGCTCTCCCGCAGGCAACAGCCCTGTCGGACACGCGGTTGGCAGTGAATTATAGCGATCCCGAAATTGAAAATTGGTCTCAATGCTGGTATTTGCGTTGACGCGGCATGCCGATGCTGTGTCGCTTCAGTTTTAAAGAGCGCGTGACCATCGGCGGACGGTACGCTATCCAGAATTCCGGTGAAACCCGCATGGGATGCCAGAGGCAAGGCTGTCGGGTTCGGCCACAATTCCGCAATTCCGCTCCTTGGGAGGGCTAAATGCTTGAAACGGCGCCCGAAATCGAATCACTTTTTGATGAATTATTTCCGATCCCTCGGAGCATCACCGGCGCTGGATACCGCGAATCGTTACAGATCCTGACCCGCTATTTGCCGCTGGAAGTTGAGAAGACGCCAAGCGGGAGCCAGGTTTTTGACTGGACTGTTCCTAAAGAGTGGGTGATCACCGACGGTTTCCTGCTCGATCCGCAAGGAAAAAAAATTGCAGATTTTTCCTCGAACAATCTTTCGGTCGTTAATTACTCCGTTCCAATAGACAAATCCTTGGACCTGGCGGAGCTTCAGAATCATCTCCATTCCATTCCGGAGCATCCGACTTGGACACCTTACGTCACGTCGTACTATCAGCCCAACTGGGGTTTTTGCCTTCCTCATTCGGTTCGAGCAACGCTGGCGCCTGGAAAATATCGTGCTGTTATAAAATCGAAATTTGTTGATGGCTCTGTTGATTGCGGTCTTGCCCGATTGAATGGGGGAACCAGTGGCAAGTTGATTTTAATTTCCAGCTACCTTTGCCATCCCAGTATGGCCAATAACGAATTGAGTGGGCCAATAGTTCTGGCGGCGCTCTACGATCGGTTGTCCAGATGGAGGTCTCGTCGCTTCGACTATCTCTTTCTCATTAATCCAGAGACGATTGGTTCGATTTGCTTTCTCGCTCGTCATGGAAAGAGCCTGGTGGAAAAAATGCAGGCAGGATTGGTTCTCACCTGCCTTGGCGGACCAAACAAAAAATTATCCTATAAACGATCGAGGATGAGCCGCTCGTCGCTTGACAAGTTGTTTGATTTGTTTGGAAAAGAAGGGACTTGCGATGTCCGAAAATTCGACCCGTCCGATGGCAGCGATGAGCGCCAGCATTGCAGTTCTGCGTTCAATCTGCCGGTGGGGCAAATCGCAAGGACGACGTATGGCACAAATCCAGAATATCATACCTCCGCCGATAATAAAGAGTTTGTCCAATTGGGCGCTTTTATCGACACCATATCGCATTTGGAACGCATCTTGATGGTCCATGAGAATTGTTTGCCGCTTGAACGCGTTCAGCCGTATTGTGAATTGCAGTTGGGTAAGCGGGGATTGTACCCGAATATAAATTCGCCGCTAACTCGGGAAAAAAGTAGTGATTCCCTTCTGGATCATCGCCAACAGCTGCGTGCAATTACTTATATCTTGTCCTATGCTGATGGTGTTCATACGTTGATTGACATCGCGGAGATGACAGGTATTGGCATTTCTGAGCTGTCGCCAATTGTGGATAAGCTACGAGAAATGAATTTGCTCAAATAACATCACCAGTGAGGTGCAAGATGTCTGCAACATACTCAGAACCAGATCTATCGGCGTGCCTTGAAAAGCTCGATATCAGACAGGGCGATTGCCTATTCATTCATTCAAGCCTCAAAGGTGTTGGAAAGCTTGTCACGACCAACCAGCGAGGCACTCTGCAGGCCATTCTTGATCAATTACTCAACGCTGTAGGAGATTCTGGGACTTTGGTTGTCCCAACCTTCAATTTTGGTTTCTGCGAAGGAAAACCGTTTGATCGACAGAATACGCCTTCAGAGGGAATGGGCGCATTCTGTGAGTTTGTTCGCATGCATCCGTTTGCGACAAGGTCTCGGCACCCATTCCAGTGTGTTTCTGCAATTGGAAAAAACTCAGCAAGGATAGGCGAGGCGCAGAGCCGGAGCGCGTTCTCTGCGGGGGGCGCATTCGACACCATGCTAACTCTCGACTGCAAGATCATGTTTTTAGGGGTAGAATTCGTCGAGACATTTGTGCACGTGTCCGAGGAGAGGGCGAATGTGCCCTACAGGTTTTGGAAGACATTCAGAGGTACTTACATTGACGAGGGCGAGGCAAGGGCGATTGCGGTCGATTTTTTTGCCAGAAAAATCGACTTAGTACCGGAGCCCTTGCTCGACAAACCCAAGATCAATCAATTCATTCGTGGCGAAGGTGTCGTCACCACATCTCCATTGGGCGCCGGTAGTGCATCAATTTGCCGAGCGTCTAATTTGGTCGATACATTGACGCTTGCGATGACTGTGGACCCTTCGCGCTTTCTGCTTTCCGCACAAGACGTTGGATAGGTCGAGGCCTATCAGATGCAGAATCCACATCCCCCATCACGCCCCCGTCGAGAAAATGTGACGTGGCTGGCGGGCGGGTTGGCGCTATGGTGTCCGCCAGAAACGCAATGATCTCAGTCACGCCGCCCACGCATCAGCCAACCTGAGGTGCCCCATGTTCTTCCGCAAGCAAAAACCGGGAATGCCGAGCCCCGACACAGCATTGAAAGGCCGCGCACAGCCGTTGCCGACCGCGAAGACACATTTCGTCAATGACCGCGATCTCAAGGGCCCCTACCCCGCCGGTACCGAGCATGTGATGTTCGGTATGGGTTGCTTCTGGGGCGCCGAGCGCAAGTTCTGGGAGCTTCCAGAGGGCATCTGGATCACCGCTGTCGGCTATCAAGCGGGTTTCACGCCGAATGCCACCTATGACGAAGTCTGTTCGGGGTTGACCGGCCACAACGAGACGGTGCTGGTGGTCTATGATCCGCAACTGATCAGTTTCGAAATGCTGCTGAAAACGTTCTGGGAGTCGCACGACCCGACGCAGGGCATGCGCCAGGGCAACGATATGGGAACGCAGTATCGCTCGGGCATTTACACGACCACGCCGGAGCAGAAGCGGATCGCCGAGGCCTCGCGGGAGAGCTACGGCGCGGCGTTGCAGGCTAAGGGGTTCGATCCCATCACGACGGAAATTCTCGACGCGCCGGAGTTCTATTTCGCCGAGGATTACCATCAGCAGTACCTCGCCAAGGTTCCGCACGGCTATTGCGGCCTCGGCGGCACAGGCGTCGCCTGCCAGATCGGCACCGGCGTCAAACAGAGCGCGTGAGGCGCGGTTTGTTTACGACGACTTCGGCGTCGAAATCCGCTGGTTCTGGAAGCCGATGCCGAGGCGGGGGCGCTTGGACGTTAGCACCCCCGCGTTGACCCCGGCCCAGCCGATTTCGCCCGACAGCCGGCCGTACTCGATCTTCGGGCAGCGGTTCATGACGACCCGGAGGCCAGCTGCTTCCGCATCCGCGGCGGCCTGATCGTTGCGCACGGTGAGCTGCATCCAGACGACCTTGAGGCCGAGCTTGTCCTTAAGACGGATGGCCTCGCGCGTGACCTCGAGGGCTGCTTCCGAATTGCGGAAAATATCGACCATGTCGACCTGACCCGGCACGTCGGCAAGCGTGGCGTAGACGATGTGGCCAAGAATTTCCTGCCCCGCCAGCCCGGGATTGACCGGGATGGGCGTGTAGCCCTTGGCGGCAAGGTATTTGGTCACGAAGTAGCTCGGCCGGTTCATGTTGGCGGAGGCGCCGACGAGCGCCACGGTTTTGACATCGCCGAGAATGGCGGCGATGTAGTCGTCGTCGTAACGGTCGTGGTTCATCGGGGTCTCATTTCTTCTCTGTGCGGTTCCGGCTCCCGTGGCTGGAGCGGTCACCCGGCAGATCGCCGACGCGCAGGTTATCCAGCGGCCGGTCGGCAAAATGCGCGATGAAGCCAAGGTCCGTCAATGTCTTGCGGGCTTTTTGGATGGCCGCGGGATCGTCCAGATATTCGACTGTCAAAACCGGCTTGCGGTCTGCCGTCAGCAGTTTGAGGAGCGCGGTGCGCCGGGCAATAACCTCGGGCGGATTGGCCTTCTTCTCCTTGAACTCGCCGTAGA
>JANXRM010000266.1 GCA_025353015.1 Hyphomicrobiales bacterium | reverse complement strand
GCCTTCCGACTCCTTCTGATGGGCGCCGCCAATTCGCAGTGAAATGCGTTCTGCTGCTGCTTTGATCTCCTTGCCCAACGCCGTCGCCGCACCAGTTTTCAACTGCTCGGTCAGGCCGACGGTGGCGAATGCATGTGTCATCTTGCCGTCGCCGCTCATCACTGGGGCGGCCAGGACCGTGACGCCACGAATGTAGCTTCCTCTATCGATCCCGTAGCCGGTCCGACGGGTTGCGGCGACGTCGGCTCGCCAAGTCTCGAAGCTCGGCGCCGTGTCCCAGCGGAGGCCTCGGAATGCGCGCTCGAGATCCCGCTCACCATAGCCGCCAAATGCAGCAAGGCAGCGGCCGGTCGCGCTGATGAGTGCCGGGAAGCGGCTGCCGACGTCGACTTGCAGTCGAGCCGCGCCTTCTGAGCGCGAGATCGCGACCACGATCATGTGCTTCAGCTCGATGACCCGAAGCGCAATCGCAGTGACAGGAAAGCGCGCTGCCAGCTGATCGATCTCAGGCTGAGACGCGCGTGCATAGCCATCCTGCCGGATAAGGCTTCGAGCAAGCGTCAATACGCCGGCGTCCAGCGTGTATCGCTTCGTCGATGGCTCCATGCCAACGAGCCCCTCGGCGGCTAGGGCGCGGAGAATGTGCAGACACGTGCTTGGTACGATGCCGAGCTCGCGGGCGATAGCGTTTACGCCGAGCGGCTCCCTACGGCCAGCCAGAAGGCGCAGAACCGCGATGCCGCGCGTAATGGCTGGCACGGCCCTGATCGTGGGTCCTTTGCGATCGTCAGAGGAGGGTGTTGGGGAGCGGCGGCTTGGAAGCTTCATGTTGTACATATACAATGGTAATTGCATATTGACAATTGTTATATCAGCCATGAAGAATGGGCGCAGTAGAGGCGCAACGAGCCCTATGGCCTGCGAGCCGCGCATGGTCATACTGCTCGATGTCAGTGAGGGCTGAGCCCAGTGAAGCTCATCGAGCTTGCGACATATGCTGACGCTCAACGTCATTTCGCTTCGGCGAAACTCTGGGAGCTGTTCGATGGCAACCGGGAGCGCCTCAATCTCGCGCACGAATGCGTCGACCGGCATGCGACGTCACGGGATCGTGTCGCCGTGCGCATTGCGCACGCTGACGGCCGCGACGAGATCGTGACGTTCCAGCGGCTGGCGGAGGCGTCCTCGCAAGTCGCGTATCTGTTGCGGGCCAAAGGTGTCGGCGCAGGCGATCGCGTAGCGATCATGCTCGAGCCCAGCTTGGCGTTCTATGCAGCACTGTTTGGAGCCATCAAAGCTGGCGCCATCGCGGTGCCTCTGTTCATTCTGTTTGGCCCTGACGGCCTTCGTCTCAGGCTCAACGACTGCTCGCCGCGATTTCTTTTTACGAGCGCCGACAAGGCACTTATTGCAGTAGGCATCGATGGCCTCGAGGTGCAGATCGCCGATGACGCCTTCGTCGCATCCCTGGCGCAATTCCCCGCACACTACGACTGGTCCAGCAAGGCCGATGACCTCGCGGTTTTCCAGTACACCTCCGGCACGACGCGCGAGTTGCCCGAAGCAGTCCGCCACACGCATCGCGCCATCGTCGTAGTGATGATGGCGGCACTTTATGCCACCGGCATCCGTCCCGGAGACGAGTTCTTCTGTCCGTCGTCGCCGGCATGGGGGCATGGTCTGTGGCATGGAACGCTGGCGCCGTTGGCTATGGGGTTGACCATCGGCACCTATGCCGGTCGTTTAGACGCCGATCGGCTCATGCGCGCGTTGCAGAACTACCGCGTCACGAATCTGTCGGCAGCTGCAACGCACTACCGGATGATGAAGAACGCCCGAACAGCATCTCGCTACCGGTTTGCCATGCAGAAGCTTACCTTCACCGGCGAGCCGCTTGACAGCGATACCCGAACCTTTGCGCGAGCAACCTTCGGAAAGGCGCCGCTGAGCTTCTACGGCACCACCGAGATCGGCGTCGCGCTGGCGAGCTACCCCGGAGCCACGGACATCGACCCGCCCGATGGAGCGCTTGGCTTGCCGATGCCGGGCTTGCGCGTTGAGGTCCAGGATGCGACCGGCAAGGTTTGCGATCCAAACACGATCGGCGAGATCATGCTCTGGCGGCGTGACTGCTGGATTCCAACCAAGGATCGAGGCTGGACCGACGCTGGCGGCTGGTTCTTCCATGCCGGCCGCTCTGACGACGTCATCATTTCCGCCGGCTGGACCATGAGTGCAGTCGAGATAGAGGATATCCTGCTGAAGCATCCCGACATCAAGGAAGCCGCGGCGATCGGTGTGCCCGATCCCACGCGTGGACTTGTCGTGAAGGCATTTCTCGTCACCCCACGCATGCTCGACGACGATTTCGTGCGCGAGGTGCAGGATTTCGTGCGTGAGCGTTTATCGGCGCACGAGTATCCTCGCCAGATCGCCGTTATCGACGAGCTTCCGAAAACACCCGCCGGAAAAGTCAACCGCAAGATGCTGCGCGACCGCGAAGCCGCTCAGCGTTCATCGCCTACCACATGAGGTCCCATGACATCGACGACGCGCCTGTTCCCGAAAGTCACCGATGAGACGCTTGGCGATCTTCGCCGGCGGATCGGCTTGCCGATAACCGATACTGTTGAGCCCTGGTGTCACGAGGCGACGCGGGACAACATTCGCCACTACGCGCACGGGATCGGCGATGATAATCCCCTCTGGTGCGACCCCGCCTATGCGGCGAAAGCCCGCTTCGGCACGATCGTGGCACCGCCATCGTTCCTGTTCGCTACCGATCGTATCATTTCAGGCTATGTCGGCGGCATGCCTGGGGTCCACGCGATGTGGGCCGGCGCCGATTGGACGTGGCACCTGCCTCTGAAGCGCAACGACGAGATCACGACCGAAGCGCAGCTCAAGGATCTGATCGAGCACCAGACCCGCTTTGCTGGCCGCGCGGTTCAACAAATTTATCACGTGAAATTCTACAACCAGCGCCGCGAGCTGGTCGCGGAAGCCGACAGCTGGTGCTTCCGCACGGATCGTGACCACGCCCGCGAAGAAGGCACGAAATACAAAGACGTGAAGGCCAAGCCGCAGCGCATATACACGCAGGCCGAGCTGGACAAGATCTATAACCTCTATGCTGCCGAAGAAGTTCGTGGCGCCACGCCGCGCTATTTCGAGGACGTCACTGTCGGCGAAAAACTGCCTTCCATGGCGAAAGGGCCGATGACCGTGACGGGGTTTATCGCCTACGCGCAGGGCTGGGGTGGGCTCTATATCCGCGCCAATAAGCTGGCGTGGAAGATGATCCACCGGCACAAGGGCCTCGGCATCCCGAACCGCTTCGGCATTCCAGATTGCCCGGAGCGTGTCCATTGGGAGCAGGATTTTGCTCTGATGGTCGGCGCACCCGGTGCTTATGATTACGGCCCGGAGCGTTGCTCATGGCTCACCCACCACATGACCAACTGGATGGGTGATGATGGTTTCCTGCGCCGCGCCACCTGCAAGATCCGCCGGCATAACCCTGAGGGCGATCTTCTGTTCATCGACGGCTCGGTGACGGGCAAGCGGGTCGAAGGCGATCGACATCTGGTCGACATCACCCAGGAAGCACGCAACCAGGATGGCGAGCTCTCAGTGATCGGCACCGGTACTGTGGAGTTGCCAGCGAAAGGCAAAGCATGAGCAAGACGTCGCTGCCGCTCGACCAAATTCGTGTCCTCGATCTCTCGCGTGTGCTGGCCGGCCCCTATTGTGCGCTGATGCTGGCGGACATGGGTGCCGAGGTCATCAAGATAGAGAACGTCGACGGCGGCGACGACAGCCGATCGTTCCTGGTTCCGAGCTTTCAGGGCCTGTCTACCTATTTTCTGACGATGAACCGCAACAAGACGTCGGTGGCCCTGGACCTCAAGAACCCGGCCGCGCGAGAGGCGTTCCTGCGCCTCGTTGATCGGTCGGATGTGGTGGTCGAAAACTTCCGTACCGGCGTCATGGAGCGACTGGGGCTTGGATATGACACGCTCAAGACCCGCCGCCCGTCGCTCGTCTACTGCGCCATCTCGGGCTACGGGCGGGATGGACCGAATGCTGATGTGCCCGGCTACGACCCCGTCGCGCAGGCCGAGAGCGGCTTGATGTCCATGATCGGCGATCCCAACGGCGAACCCATGCGCGTCGGTCCTTCGATCGTCGATCTCGTCACCGGCCTCTACGCAGCCCAGGCAATCTCGGCGGCGTTACGACATACGGCTGTTACCGGCGAGGGACGGTTGATCGAGGTGAGCCTGCACGAGACCGGCATGAGCCTGCTCGCGAACTTCGCGGGCGCAGCCTTGATGACGGATCAAGCGCCGACGCGCTCGGGCAACACCAATCAGGTCGTGCAACCGGCCGGCATCTACGAAGCCTCCGATGGGCCGTTCATGGTGACGGTGGTCAACGATGCGCAATTCCGCTCTCTTTGTCAGAACGTGATCGGGCAGCCTCAACTGGGGTCCGATCCGCGCTTTACCGACAATTCGGGGCGCGTGATGAACGGCGCGGAGCTGCGCCGGATACTCGGCGAGCGGTTCCGTACCGCGCCGCGCGCCACGTGGGTCGAACGCTTGCGCTCGTTCGGCGTTCCCGCGGGCTCCGTCGCGACCGTTCGCGAGGCGCTATCAAGCGAACTGGTGCTGGCGCGAAACGCCGTGCGTCAGGTCAAGCATGCGACCGCCGGCTCTTACCCCGTCCTGCGAACACCGGCACACCTGCACGAGACGGCACCCGTTCCCGATCGCGGTGCGCCATTGCTCGGCGAGCACACGCGCGAAGTACTACGTCATGCGGCTGGGCTCGAGGACGCGGAGATCGACGATCTCGTGGCGACGGGAGCTGCGAGATGCGTCGCATAACGTGCAAACATCGGCGCTGGTCCGACTGCCGAACGCATGAGCTGAGCAAGGAAATTCGCAGATGCCGGAAACATATTCGGTCGTATGGCCACTCGGCTGTGACTGGCCTGGTGACGGCGCTTCCCGGCGTCTTCGCGGCTGGCGCGCTCCGCAGCGGCTATCGCGGTCGGCTGACGAACGCGTTCGGAGAAGCCGCGACTGCAGCGCTCTCTGCAGCTCTTCACTGCTGCGGCTAGCACCATAAAAAAAGACAATAATCTAAAAAACGTACTACTGGAGAAACGCCAATGCGCAACATCATGTCACTCATTGCGGCAGCGACCATGTGGTTGGCTGCGCACCCCGCGAACGCGCAACAATGGCCAGCTCGGCCGGTGAAAGTGGTCGTTCCATTTGGCCCAGGCACGACCACTGACGCAGTGGCGCGAGCTTTGGCGGGCGAACTTACTCAATCACTTGGTCAACCATTTGTCATCGTAAACAAGGGTGGCGCCGACGGTGCCATAGGCGCCACCGAGTTGATACGCTCGGCGCCCGACGGCTACACATTTATGGTTGGCTCCAACAGCTCGATCGTCGTCGTCCCCCTGATGCGCAAACAGCCACCCTACTCTACTCTCGCCGACTTCGCGCCGATCAGCATACTTGGAGAATCTTCGTTTTTTATCGCCGTTAATTCCAAACTCCCAGTCCAGTCGCTTGCCGACCTTGTCGCACATGCGAAAGCAAATCCGGGTAAGCTGAACTACGGCACGGGTAATACGACGGGCATCGTGTCGTCTCTACTGCTGGCCAAGTCCGCCGGCATTTCCATGCAGCATGTGCCTTACAAGTCGGAGCCCGAAGCCATCCCCGACCTACTCTCGGGGCAGCTGGACGTGATGTTGTCCACTTTCTTGAATGTCGGGCAGCATGTGCAGTCGGGCAACCTCCGCCTTCTCGCAACCACGCTGTCCGAGCGAAGCTCATTGGCGCCGAATATACCAACGCTGTTGGAGGCAGGGCAGCCCAAGCTTCCCGTAGCGCCCTGGGTCGCACTCGTCGGGCCGGCCAATCTCCCGTCTGACATTGCACAGCGGCTCAATGCGGCCGTCGTTGCAGCATTCGCCAAGCAAGACACTCGCGACCAGCTGGCAAAGCTAGGCTTCGCTCCGCGGACCTCCTCGGCTGCAGAGTTCGGCGTCTTCCTCAAAAACCAAGTCGAGATTTGGGGCAACGCCATCAAAGAAGGCGGCCTTGAGGCGCAATAACCTAACCTTTGAACGAAATCAGGAAGCCGACAGAAGGACATCAGCTGCGCCAAGCATTGGACTCATAGGTCTAGGGGTTATGGAAGGGCGCATGTGTTGCAATGTCGTGCGCAAGCGCACGGGTGCACAGCCCCATCGCCTGGCGCGAGCCGCACGTACCGTCCGTGATTGGAGGCTCAACAAGCGTCTGATCGCCTAAGCCGTCCGCTTCCGAGAAAAGCTACCGTAGCAGCGGACGAAAAGAACGAAGGCGCTTTCGGTCACACGTGAGCCTCCAGTTCGCCTACCGATGACGGTCGGCCTAGGCCAGTAAGCGGCCAGTTCAAGATTGAAATGCCAGCCAGTTCCGCTGGACCCCAGCAACGAGCGTGCAATCATCTGGACAGACAGGTGAGTTCGGTCAACACATGTCCACGTTGCGAACGGACGATCCGTTGTGACGTGTTGTTTCGGGCGCACTGAGCATTCTGCTCGTAAGTTGAAAATGTCGCGGCGCCGCTTGCTCGGCACCCATGCCGGTGCGAGCCACGGCTTGCAGACCAGTATCGACCGTCCAACCAGGTGATCTGTTTCGCAGTGCGCGCCGTTTACGACACGTGTGCTGACGCAAATGGGTCTGCTCGGCGGCATCGTTAGGCTTGCACCAGTCGCCCCCATCTGACCGTGCCTCTTGAAGTGGAACGTCTGCTCGGGGTCGACGTGTCGGTTGCGGAAAATTTCTGTAACACGGACGGGCTCTGGCCAGGGTGCATACCCTGCGGCAGGGCATAACAGAGGTATCAAGATGCAAAAGTTTATCGCGGATGCGTGGAATTTCATTTTCAACCATGAAGTCAGTCCGCTTCGGCATATCCCCGATGTAGGTACGCGGCACATGATCCTGCAAATACTAGCATGGATGTGGGCCGTGGCTTTTTCGGTCGCCATCGGAAGCTACACGATGCTGCCCGCGAGCTTGATTGGCCATATTGTGCTGATCGCCGCGGCCGCGATCACGACGGCAACGTATACAGCGGCCACAATCAAGCCAGCCCTGTTCAAGGCGGGATCAGGCCGTCGTCGCGACGGGGAGCATGAATAAGGTTTGAGCCTCAGCTGTTCCATTTCGCGGTCGCCGCGCGACTGCGCAGCCGATATCCAAACCTTAAGGACGCAACCTTGACCAATCGAACTGGCGGTGTGACCGTCTTTTACGACGGGTCCTGCCCGCTGTGCACGGCTGAAATTGGTATCTATCGTCGTTGTGAAGGTGCGGAAACCGTGGCGTTTATCGACGTGTCGATGAGCGAAGCGAGCGCGATCGTTTCCGGGCTCGATAAGGCGACAGCACTCAAGCGATTTCACGTGCGCGAT
The DNA here is from genome assembly GCA_025353015.1 of Hyphomicrobiales bacterium. GTDB lineage: Bacteria > Pseudomonadota > Alphaproteobacteria > Rhizobiales > Hyphomicrobiaceae. The sequence continues at coordinate 2,184 of JANXRM010000266.1, read as the reverse complement.
GCTGACGGTACGCTCGTTTCGGGTGCGGAGGGCTTCGGTCATCTGTGGCTTGCGCTTCCCGGCTGGCGCTGGCTTGGTCATATCGTGCTGCTGCCGGGCGTGCTGCAAGCGACCGAGGTTGTTTACCGAGGATTCCTGGTCGTGCGGCCCGCCTTGCAGTGGATGTTTCGGGTGACGACCTCGACCCGGACACGCTCATGATCCGTATTCTCGTAATGGGTGGGAGCCAGGGCATCGGTCTGGCCGTGTGCCGTGCGGCGGTTGCGAAGGGACATCGTGTGCGTGCCATGTCTCGCAGCGACCGGTTGCCAACAGACATCCGAGGCGACTGCGAAGCGTTCATCGGCGATGCCCGAAACGCCGACGATGTCTTCCGGGCGCTCGCGGATATCGATGTCGTCGTGCAGGCGCTTGGCGTGCCGCCGTCGCTTGACCTTATCCTCAAGCCTGTAACGCTTTTCTCGGAAGCGACTCGCGTGCTCCTTCCAGCAATGAGCAAAGCTGGCGTCGGCAAGCTCGTTGCCGTTACCGGGTTTGGCGCTGGCGATAGCCACGACGCCATCAACATACTGCAGCGGCTCCCCTTCAGGCTGATCTTCAAGAATGCCTACGACGACAAGTCGGTCCAGGAGGCGATGATTGCCGCGAGCGGCCTGGATTGGCTGATCGTGCGACCCGGAGTGCTCATGAATTGCCCGTTGAGCGGCAATTACAAAGTTCTGACGCGCTCGAGCGAATGGCGTAACGGCATCGTCGCTCGCGCCGATGTGGCGGACTTCATCGTTCAACGCATCGAAGCCAATACGCTGAACCGCGAGAAGCCCGTGATCATCCGGTACCCGCTCTGAGACTTTCAGTTGCGGTCGCTGTCATGCCCCGCGACGGCCGTGAAGTTTGGATGACCCAATGGCTCGCGCTCAATCGCCGAACAAAATTCGCAACCTTGTGGTGGTACTGGGAGATCAGCTATCGCCGGATCTTTCGAGTCTGGCAGCCTGCGACAGGGCGCTAGATCTCGTTGTGATGTGCGAGGTGGCCGGAGAAGCCACTTACGTCCGCCATCACAAGAAGAAGATCATTCTGCTGTTCTCGGCGATGCGTCACTTCGCGGACAAATTGCGCGCGCAGGGCTGGCGAGTCGCGTACACGCGGCTCGATCACGACGGCAATTCCGGCAGTCTGGCGGGGGAAGTAGCGCGCGCTGTGGCCACGCATCGCCCTGAGCGCATCTTGATCACCGAGCCCGGCGAATGGCGTGTGCTCCAGATCATCCGCTCGTGGTCAAGTCAGCTCAATCTGCCCGTCGACGTGCGCGCCGATACCCGGTTCGTCTGCTCAACCGGCGAATTTGCCGCCTGGGCCGAAGATCGCAAGCAATTGCGCATGGAATATTTCTACCGAGACATGCGCCGCAAGACTGGGCTGCTAATGGATGGCCCCGCGCCCGTCGGCGGTCAGTGGAACTTCGACCACGATAATCGGAAGACGGCCAAGGCCGATCTGTTCATCCCCGAGCCGGCGCATTTTCAGCAGGATGCCACGACGCGCGAGGTCGTCGCGCTGGTGAAGAATCGCTTCGCCGACCACTTTGGCGATGCCGATCCGTTCTGGTTCGCCGTGACGCGCGCCGATGCCGAAGCAGCCTTCGACCATTTCGTCGACGTCGGGCTCGCGCAGTTCGGTGACTACCAGGATGCCATGCTGACGGGCCAGAGGTTCCTGTATCACTCGATCGTGTCGATGTACTTGAACTGCGGGCTTCTCGAACCGCTCAGCATGTGCCGCAAGGTGGAAGCTGCCTACCGCGCCGGTCGCGTGCCGCTGAATGCGGCGGAAGGCTACATCCGCCAGGTGATCGGTTGGCGCGAGTATGTGCGCGGGATCTATTGGCTCAAAATGCCGGAGTATGCAGCCTCAAACGGGCTCCAGCATGTGCGTCAGTTGCCGGATTTTTACTGGACCGGCGAAACCATTATGACGTGCATGCGCGAGGCCGTCACCCAGACCAAGGAAGAGGCCTACGCACATCATATCCAGCGGCTGATGGTGACCGGCAACTTCGCGCTGCTTGCAGGGGTCTCGCCGCAGGCCCTGCACGAATGGTACCTTGCCGTTTATGCCGACGCCTACGAGTGGGTCGAGCTGCCCAATACCATTGGAATGAGCCAATTCGCCGACGGGGGC
>JANXRM010000245.1 GCA_025353015.1 Hyphomicrobiales bacterium | reverse complement strand
CGAAAAACGTGTACTGCGCCAGGATCTTGTCGCGCCCCGCTCCGTCGATCGGCACCAATTCGATCCCGGATGTGGCAGCAAGCTCCGTGATGGAGCCTTGCGGATAGCCCGTCGTCGAGAAGAACGCGTCGACGGCGCCGTCCTTCATCTTGTCCGCCGACTGCTGCGGCTTCAGATATTCCGGCTTGAAATCCTTCTCGGTCAGCCCGTAGGCCGCCAAGATCGCCTTGGCGTTGACGAGGGTGCCGGACCCCGGTTCGTCGAGCGAAACGCGCTTGCCCTTGAGGTCGGCGAGCGTCTTGACGTTGAGACCCTTCTTGATGACGACATGCACGGTCTCCGGATAGAGATTGGCGATCGCGCGCAGCTCCTCCACCTTGGGCTTGCCCTCGTAGATGCCGGTTCCCGTGAACGCCCATGAATTGACGTCGGCTTGTGAAAACCCAGACTCCAGTGAGCCACCGACGATCGCATTGATGTTGGCGACCGAGCCGTTGGTCGCCACGGCGCTGACGTTGACTTTGTCGGTCGAGATGGCGTTGCCGATCAAACCGCCGACGGGATAGTAGGTGCCGCCGGTGCCGCCCGTGCCGATGCGGAAGAATTTGGCTTGCGCGTGAGCCTTGAGGCCGGCGAGCCCGAGCGTGCTAAGGCCAGCAACGGCTGCCAGTGCCTGACGGCGCGAAACGAAGATCATGGAACTCCTCCCAGAGTCGTCGTGGTGAAACCGGCGCCAAGTTGCATCACTTTGCGGCCATTTGTCGATTGCCCGCTGATCGGCCTGATGAAACGGCACAGCATCTCTATTCCGCGGCGATGTTTGCGGCTCGAACCACCTTCAACCACTTCTCGAAGTCGGCTTTGACAAAGGCTGCGAATTCCGCCCGGTCGAGATCTAGCATATCGACGCCCGTCGCCAAAAAGCGTTCGCGGACAACGGGCGTGGCCAGCACCTTAGCCAGCGCCGCCGATAGTTTGTCGACGACCGGCTGCGGGATGCCGGCGGGTCCGAATAGGCCGGTGAAGGTATTGGCCTGGAACCCTTTCAGTCCCAACTCGTCGAAGGTCGGCACATCGGGCAAATCCTTGATCCGCTTCAGTGACGAGACGGCAATCGCCTTGATGCGCCCCTCGCGGATGTGCGGCATGGATGGCGGTAGCTGATCCACCATCATATCGAGTTGATTGGCTAGCAGGTCATTGAGCGCCGGCCCCGCGCCCTTGTAGGGCACGTGCAAAATCTTGATGCCGGCCAGATCCTCGACCAGCGCAATCGTCAGATGGTTGGTCGATCCCAAGCCCGGAGTGCCGACGCTGAGCTGACCGCCGCGCTTGGTGGCTTCAGCGATGAACTCCTTGTAATTCGAGACTGGCAGCTTTGGCGACGCCGTCAGAACCAGGGCTGAATTGTTGATCGGGCCGATAGCAACGAGATCCTTGATCGGGTCGTAGTCGACGCCCTTGTAGACCGAGGGCGCGATCGTCACGGCGGCGGTCGAACCGACGGTCAGCGTGTAGCCATCGGGTGCCGACTTGGCCACCTGCGCCGTGCCGAGTGTGCCACCCGCGCCCGGCTTGTTTTCCACGATGACGCTGGTGCCCAGCGCCTCGCCGAGGCCTGGCGCAATGGTTCGGGCCGTTATATCGACGTTGCCGCCGGGCGCCCAGGGCACGATGATCCGGATCGGTTTCGTGGGAAAATCCTGGGCCACAGCGCCCGCGGCCACGATAATGGGCAGCAAAAGCGCTGCTAGCGACGTCAATACGGCACGTGCGCGGTTCACAGAGGAACTCCCATGGCCATCAAGTCCAGTCGTTCTATCACGCGGCCAGAAAATCACGGATGAGGCCGATCTGGCTTGCGACATTCAGCGCCGGGGCATGACCGCAGCCCGGAATTTCGACGATGCGAGGCTTTGGCCCACGCCCAGCCATCTCGCGGGCGATGTCGGGCAACAGCAGGTCGGACGACACCCCGCGCAGCACCAATGTCGGCAACACGAGACGGTCGTAATGCTCCCATTGCTCGTAGTCCCGGGGGTGGGCAAACATCTGGCGCACGATGGCCGGATCGTAGTGGGTGGTCAGGCGCCCGTTCGGCAACCGCCGCAGCGATGTTTCGACCAGATGCCGCCATTGCGCGGGACTATGCCAGCCGAACGGCTGGTAGATGGTCTGGAAATAGGCCTCCATTTCACGCACCGTCGCGAATTCGGGAGGTTTGTCGATATAGGCCTTGATCCGCTCGAACGGCGCCTCGGGAAACGTCGGGCCGATGTCGTTGATGACCAGACGGCCCATGCGGCCCTGCAACGTGGTGGCCGCGGCGCGGATGCCGAGCGATCCGCCCATTGAGGTCCCCACCCAGTCGACCTTACTCAATCCCAGGCTGTCCAGCAGCGCCCGCGCCGTCTCGGCGTAGAATGCGAGGCAATACTCCTCGTCGGGTTTCGTGCTCCATTCCGACAAGCCGCGGCCAACCGTGTCGGGTGCGATCAACAGGTAGCGATCCGAAAGCGCCGTGGCCAGCACGTCGAAATCGCGGCCCGTGCGTGCAAGCCCGTGCCAAAGGATGACCGGCGGCGCATCGGGCCGGCCCCATTCGGAGACGTGCATCTCGCGGCCGAGCACCGTCACGTAGCTCGAGCGCGGTTTAGCCGGAATGATCTCGGCGGGCGTGCCCGCGTTCGCAGTGGCGGTCATGACGGCTCTCCCAGCGACTGAGGCGATGCGAAGCGCGCCGAGGCCTCTGCAACGTTCCGCGATTTCCGGATTAGACACGGCATTGCTTGCCCCTGACATCGCGATGTGCCCTTGTAAGGTCCTCACATCGTTGACCGGGCCGCATCTTTGGACAAGAGGCACGCTCCAAGTCCCTGCAAACAGGCACGAAATGACCGACATTGCCAGCCGCGTCAACAATCACAACTGGAAGATCGATCCGATCGTGCGCTCGGTGCTCGACACCGATTTCTACAAATTGCTGATGGCGCAGACGATTTTCCGCCGGCATCGGAATGCGACCGTAACCTTCGGCATCATCAACCGGTCGCGCACGGTGCCGCTGGCCAAGATGGTCGACAAAGGCGCCCTGAAAGAGCAGCTCGATCACATCCGCACGCTGTCGCTCTCGCGCGGTGAGTCGACCTGGCTGCGCGGCAACATGTTCTACGGCAAGCGGCAGATGTTCAGCCCGGAGTTCATCGCCTGGCTCGAGGGCTTCCGGTTTCCGGCCTACCACCTCGAGGAGCGCGGCGACCAGTACGAACTGACCTTCGAAGGCCCCTGGATCGAAACCACGATGTGGGAGATTCCCGCACTCGCCGTCATCATGGAGTTGCACGCGCGCGCCGTGACCAAGGACATGGCGAAATTCGAGCTGCAGGTGCTCTACGCTCGCGCCATGACGCGGGTCTGGGAGAAGCTCGAGCGCCTACGGCAACTGCCGGACCTGCGCATCGCGGATTTCGGCACGCGCCGCCGGCACGGGTTCCTGTGGCAGGATTGGTGCGTGCAGGCGATGCAGGAGGGGCTTGGGCCGAGATTCCTCGGCACATCGAACTGCTTGATCGCCATGCGCCGGGAGGTGGAAGCCATCGGCACCAACGCTCACGAATTGCCGATGGTCTATTCGGCGCTCGCCAGAAACGACGCCGAACTGGCCGAGGCGCCCTATGCCGTGCTCGCGGATTGGCAGCAGGACTACGATGGCAATCTCCGGGTCATCTTGCCCGACACCTACGGCAGCGACGGCTTCCTCGAGAACGCACCGGACTGGGTCGCCAATTGGACGGGTATCCGCGTCGATTCCGGCGATCCGCTCGAAGGCGGCGAGAAGGTCATCGCCTGGTGGCAGAAGCGCGGCCAGGATCCCCGCAGCAAGCTTGCGATCTTTTCCGACGGTCTCGACGTCGATCTCATCGAGGAGTTGCATAACAGGTTCAACGGTCGCATCCGGCTCGGCTTCGGCTGGGGGACGCTGCTCACCAACGATTTCCGCGGCCTGAGCGCCAACGGCCGGCTGGACCCCTTCTCGATCGTCTGCAAAGTGATCTCGGCCAACGGCCGCCCGGCCGTGAAACTCTCCGACAACCCGACCAAGGCCGTCGGCCCCGAGACCGAGATCGAGCGCTACCGGCGCGTTTTCCGCGTCGGCGCCCAGGCGGCGGCGCCGGTTTTGGTCTAGCAACAACACATCGGGTGCCGATGAAACACCACACACAGCTGATCCTCTCGCCCGAAATGGCCCTCGAGCCGGCTTGGGTCGACTACAACGGGCATCTCAACCAGGCCTATTACGGCGTGCTGTTCGACCGTGCCCTCGACCACGCGCTGGCGCCGGCGGGGCTCGGACCCGACTACATCGCGACACGCAACCTCTCGTTCATGACGGTGGAGTGCCACACCTGCTTCGTGCGCGAGCTGATCCAACCGGCAAAGGTCCAGGTCGCCTCGCGCATCGTCGATCTCGACGACAAGCGCCTGCACGTGTTCTGCGAGTTGCTGCATGCTGGTGAAGGTTTGGCGGGCGAAAGCTGGCTTGCGGCAACGGCGGAGTTCATGTTCCTGCACATCGACATGGCCACCCGTCGCACCGCGCCGTGGCCGAGTGACGTGCGGACCAAGCTCGACGCGATCAAGGCCCAGTCCGCCGACCTGCCGCTCCCCGAACGTGCCGGCCGCTGGATCGGCCTCCCGAAGCGGGGCTGAAATCACATATCGGAGCCGCCCATGATCGCCTTGTTTTTCGAAGTGACCCCAAAACCCGGCCAGGACGACCGCTATCTCGAGATCGCGGCCAGTTTGAAGCCTGAACTGGAGAAAAGCGGCGGCGTTGTTTTTCTCGACCGTTTCCGCAGCCTCATCCGGCCACGGGTCCTACTCTCACACCAACTGTGGCGAGACGAAGCGAGCTTGGCCCATTGGCGCGCCAACGGCCGCCACTACGGTGCCCAGACTGCCGGACGCACGGCGGTCTTCGAGGATTACCGGTTGCGGATCGGCGCCGTCGTCGCCGTTAAGGCGGAGGATACCTCGATCGCCGAATGCGCGGCTGGCATCGCTTACAACGACCCCGCCGCAAAGCCAGAACGCTTCATGGTCGTCGTGCGCTCCACGAACAAGCCGTTCCCCGTGGCCAACGGCGAGATTTGGCGCAGCGTTTACACCGAGGCAAGCTATGCCTCGGTCGCGGCCGTGCCTGATCGCCAGACCGGATTGGCACTTGTGCAACAGGCCGCTGCCGATACCTGCGTCAGTGCAGCGCACCTCTGCCTCTTGTCCCGGGACTACGGGATGTTTGATCGCCGCGAAGCGCCGCAGTATTTCCCAAACCAGTGAGGTATCAGGAGTTGGGTTCCAGTTTGCAGCGCGCAAGCTGTGGACGCTGCCTCCCGCGATCCCTGGAACCTGCTACCTAGAACCTGAAACATCCTGCCCTTCGGAGCTCCAAGCCATGCGCAATTTCCACTTTCCCGGCCGTTCGCCCGTCATTGGCCGCAAAGCCATGGCCGCAACATCGCATCCGGCGGCAACGCTGGCGGCCGTCGAAATGCTCCGCAAAGGCGGCAACGCCGTCGATGCAGCGCTCTGCGCGACGGCCGTGATGTGTGTAGTCGAGCCGGCCATGACCGGCATCGGCGGCGATTGCTTCGCCATCATTTCGAAGCCCGGTGCCAAGCCGATCGCGCTCAATGCCTCTGGTCGCGCGCCGAAAGCGGCCACGGCCGACTGGTACGCGAAAAAGGGCATCGAAGAGATAGGCATGCAGACGCCGCACGCTGTGACGGTGCCGGGCGCCATCGACGGCTGGGCGATGCTGCTCAAGGACCACGGCTCGAAGTCGTTCGCGGATGTTCTGGCGCCGGCCATTGAGTACGCTGAGCAGGGCTTTCCGGTGCACGCGCGGGTGGCGTTCGACTGGGCGACGCTGGTCGACAAGATCAATACGGGCAACGACGGTGCCCGCATGCACCTGCTGAAAGACAAACGCGCCCCCCGGGCTGGCGAAATCATGAAATTCCCCGCCTTGGCCAAAACGCTCAAGGTGATCGCGGCGCAGGGCCGCGAGGGCTTTTATGCGGGCGAGGTGGCGCAAGACATGGTGGACGAGCTGACCGCGCTCGGCGGCCTCCACACCATGGCCGATTTTGCCGCGCAAAAGGCCACCTACGTCGATCCCATATCGGTGCGCTATAAGGGCGTCGACCTGCTCGAGTTACCACCGAACAACCACGGCATCGTGGCGCTGGTGCTGCTGAAAATGCTCGAGCGCCTGGGGCCCATCGGCGCGGCCGTCAGCGTCGAGCGCTACCACGTCATGATGGAGGCGGTGCGGCTCGTCTTCGCCATGCGCGACACCTTCGTCGCCGATCCTGTCGCGGCCAAGGTGCCCGTCGAGCATATGCTGTCGGACGCCTTTGCCGACGAGTTGGTGCGCCGCATCGACCGCAAGGTTCGCAAACCCGATCTCGGCGCTATTCCCAAGCCCGCCGGCACCGACACTATCTACATGACCGTCGCCGACGAGAACGGCATGGTGGTCTCGTTCATCAACTCGATCTTCTCCGGTTTCGGCTCGAGCCTCGTCACCAAGAAAACCGGCATCGTGCTGCAGAACCGCGGCCAGGGCTTCGTACTCGATCCGAAACATCCCAACTGCATTGCCCCAGGCAAGCGGCCAATGCACACGCTGATCCCGGCCATGGGAATGAAGGATGGCAAGCCCTGGGCGTCGTTCGGCGTCATGGGCGCCAACTTCCAGCCCATGGGCCATGTCTACGTCATGTCCAATATGCTCGACTACGGCATGGACCCGCAGGAAACCCTCGACAGCCCGCGCGTGTTTTTCGAGGGCCAGACACTCTGGGCCGAGCAATCGGTGCCCGACGACGTCTGCAACGGCTTGAAGCAGATGGGACACCCGGTCCAGCGGCGGCCAGATCCCTGGGGCGGCGGCCAAATCATCCTGTTCGACCGCGTCAACGGCACGCTGATTGGCGCCTCCGACGGCCGCAAGGACGGCATGGCGATGGGGTACTGATGGTCGAGGCTGGCGAAACGGCCACGGCCTCCACCTTTTCCACACAAGTTCGTCATCCGCGGAAACTTTTGCGTTTCGGATGCACATCACTGTGGCAAGGCTGACAATGAAGCGTTGCTGCCATGCGGCAACGTCTACTATGAAGATCGGCTCGTTATGTGGCAATGATCGCCTATTGGCAGGCCGTCAAATTGGCAGACCGTCAAATTGGCAGACAGTCGAAACTGGAGCGGAGCTTCTTTTCATGAACCGGGGACAGAGGCTACTGGCTGCGTCGGGCATGATGTCGGCATTGGCGTTTGCCAGCACTTTCGCGTGCACTTTCACCAGTACTGGCGCAAACGCCGCGGTTTCCATCACGAACCGCGATGACAAGGAGCACAAGCTCACGGTCATCGAGGACGAGGGCAAGACCAAAGCCGATCACACGCTCAAGGGCGGCGGACAGCTCGACGGTGTCTGCAAGGCCGGGTGCATCGTTCGTCTCAACGACAGCGAAGAAGATGAGTACGAACTCGAAGGCACCGAGACAGTCTCCATCGAGGAAGGCTTCCTGTATTACGAGGGCGGCGACGCGCCTGCAGAAACGGCTCCTGGTGGAACTGGCACGGCGCCAGCAGCTCCGGCCCCGGCTGCGCCGCAAAAGAAGTAATTCCCGTCTGTAGTGGAAGCCGGGATTATTAGCTGGGCGCTAAACGCTTTGCGGCAGCTCGGCTACCGTCGAAACCCGCCGGATTGGCCCGTACCGGCGGGCAAACGTGTCGGCCAGCGCCATGTCCACCTCCTCCATCCGGACGATATGGCCGAGGTCGGCAAGACTGGTCACGCCGTAGCCCGTGATGCCGCACGGCACGATGCCTGAGAAATGCTCCAGGTTCGGCTCCACGTTCAGGCTGACGCCGTGCAGGCTCACCCAGCGTCTGAGGCGAATACCGATGGCTGCGATCTTGTCCTCGGCAGCGGGCCCCTTTTGCGGGCGGCGCACCCAGACGCCGACGCGATCGGGCCGGGCTTCACCGCGCACGCCGAACTCGGCCAGCGTATCGATCAGCCAGCCCTCGAGGCCGCCGACAAAAGCCCTGACATCGGCGCCCCGCCGTTTGACGTCGAGCATCGCATAGGCGATCCGCTGACCGGGGCCATGATACGTATATTGCCCGCCACGGCCGGCCATGTGCACCGGAAACCGGTCTGGCGCCACGAGATCTTGAGTCTTGGCGCTGGTGCCGGCCGTATAGAGCGGCGGGTGCTCCAGCAGCCACACAAGCTCGTGGGCGGTCCCGGCGGCGATCGCTGCGACGCGGGTATCCATCACGCCGAGCGCGGTCTCGTAGGCGACGGGTGTATCACTGACGAACCAGTCGACCGCAGGACCGTTGACCGAGCCGGATATCGTCATCGCGCGCGGTCCCTTTCACGCTGGAAACCCAATACGTCTTGCTTCTGCCCGGAAGACCTGCTACCCGCAAGCTTCCTCATCGAACAACGACTTGTTCACCGAGCTCGACTTTGTTAAACGAGCGGCGAATGACACTTGTTTCCGATCTGCGGCCGTGGCGGAATTGGTAGACGCACTAGCTTGAGGGGTTAGCGCCGCAAGGCGTGGAGGTTCGAGTCCTCTCGGCCGCACCAGACTTCCATAATCTCGAATTATCCCATAATTTCGAATTATCAAAGACGCCGACTAACGAAGATTCCAAAAATCAAAAGCCCAATGTCCGCGGCGTTGATCACCGCAGGGCAGGACGCGCAGACAGCGCGGGCATGCAAATTATCTGTGGATATAACCGTTTTCGCATCATGCCTAGTGCAGCGTCGACTCGACGCTGGCCAGGCGACTCTGTCACCGGTTGAACGAATTCTATTCGGCCCGTACAGGCCGTCGCCATGGCGAGAAGGATCGAGACTCATGGTTCCCTGCTCTGCAAAACTCGCAACCGCTGCGGTGTTCCTCGCCTCGATGGTCCCTGCTCTCGCGGACGGGCCAGCCTATGAAAAAGACATCTCAACTCGCGCCGAAACGACGCGCCACTGTCATTCCGGACCGTTCGCGGGATCATACATCGGCGCCACGGCAGGGCTGAATTGGTCCAGCAGCGACAACACGACGGCGACGGGACCAGACACCCATACCGGCACGACGCACAATTCCTTTACCGCGGGCGTTCTGGCGGGGCACAACTGGCAGTGCGGCGGGTTTGTCTACGGCATCGAAGGCGACGTCAATTTCGGCGGCGCCAAGACCACAATCGCCTACTCCAACGCGCAGCTTTCAAGCGCGGGCAACTGGTACACCACCCTTCGCGGCCGCCTCGGTGTCGCGGAAGACGACTTCATGATCTACATGACCGGCGGCCTTGCGCTCGGTGGTTTTGACCACGACATCAGCGCGCCAAGCTCTGGCGTCCAGCAATCCTCGTCGACAACCGGCTTCGGTTACACGCTCGGCGCGGGTGCTGAGTTGAACCGTGGGCCCTGGGCTTTGCGGCTCGAGGCGCTCTATGTCGACTTGGGCACCACGTCCCACAGCTATCCCGTCACCAATTTCGCATCGACCACGTGGACGGACTCATTCTGGGTCGGGCGGCTTGGCGTCACGGTCAAAATCGGCGGCAGGGACTGAGACTATTTTCGCTCGTAAACAACAAGCGTCGCCCGATGCTCATCGCGTGCATCGGGCGGAATGGGTGCCTCCTCCGCGATGCGCCAGAGCGCTGGGTCCGGAGTCTTGAAAAATGCATCACCATCAGGCGCGGCGGCGATGCGCGTCAGATAGATTCGGTCCGCTTGGTCCATGCCCTGGGCATAGATCTGCGCACCGCCGATGATCATGATTTCGGAGGCACTCCGGGCCACGGCCAGCGAAAGCGCTTGATCGACGGCCGCATCGAGACTTGCCGCGAGCAGAACACCCTGTGGCGCAAACGAGGGATCACTGGTGACCACGATGTTATCGCGCCCATCCAGCGGTTTGCCGATGGATTGAAACGTCTTTCGTCCCATGATGATGGGCTTGCCCATCGTGAGCCGGCGAAACGTCTTGAGATCCGAGGGCATGCGCCATGGCAACTGCCCGACACGGCCGATCACGCCATTCTCGGCGGCGGCGACGATTAGGGCTATTTTCACAGGTTCAGCGATAGCGGTACATCCCAGCTCAAGAGTTTTTCTCAAGTTCCTCCCCGCCCTTGATCGGGACGACTTTCAAAACTCGATCCTCCTTGTCGTAGGAGACCTCTACACTCACCTTCGTGCCGTTTGCTGCCCCTTCGATCGGCGTGCCAACGACTTCCCATAGCCCAAATGTCAGGACGTCCGCGGCCCCATGCAGAACCGCCCGGGCTCCGCGTTCCGTACCGGAATAGCCCTGAACGAAATTATAAACATCAACCTTCAAACCCGCCCGCTCACTCGAGTGTACGGGTGCGCCCAGCTCGGCAATAACCGTTGATCTGGGACTACCTGCTTTCAAGACGCTCACGTCTTTCTTAGATGGCTGATTGGCCGCCATATAGACGGCGCAGCCGGGGGTTGCAAGTACGGCTAGTGTTATGACCAAACCAACCGAGATCTTTTTCGCCCATGCCATCAAGCGCTCTCTCAATCTCGATGGTCGGCAACTAAGCAGCTGTTCTTTCGACGATCAAGGGCTTGAAGGTCCGCGCACGATTTTTCTGGTCAGACGCGCTTTTCAACCACTGTTGCGCTGTGCGGCCATCCCCGGCAGCGCCTATCGCAATGTGCCCGCAGCCGTCCACCATTGCGGACGTTCGGCGCGAACATGGAGCGCCCCGGCTTCCGCCTCGCCTGATGTCGCAAACAGGGCAAAGCACGTGGGGCCGCTGCCGGACATGCGAGCAAGGTGCACACCGGGCAAGGTCCGCAGAAAGGCAAGCACATCGCCGATGGGCGGGCAGAGCCGCTGCGCCACCGGCTTGAGATCGTTGGTCGAGGCAGCGAGCACCGCGATCAGGTGTTCGAAGTCGCGGAAGATCGGCGCGCTCGGCGCCGACGGGGTGTGCGACAGCGGTGGCGCAGCAAGGGCACGAAACACGCTGGCCGTTGCCAGCGGCAGACCTGGGTTGGCCAGCAGGATTGCAGCCGCCGGCAAGGTCGTGATCGGTGACACCTGCTCGCCGACGCCCGTCAACAACGCCGCGCGGCCGATCAGGCAAACCGGCACATCGGCCCCCAGTTGGCGCGCGATGGCAGTCCAATCCAATGCTTGCACGAGCGCGGGATTTGCGCGCTGCAAAAGCCTCAATACTGCAGCCGCGTCCGCCGATCCGCCGCCGATCCCCGCTGCGACAGGCAGATTTTTTGTCAGGTGAATACGCCCGGAACGCAGACCGCCCCCCGAAGCCGCGTTGGCGAGGCGCACTGCCTTTTCAACGAGGTTCTCGCCGTCGAGAGCGGTCCGGAAGGGTCCATCGATAACGAGTTCAGGGGTTGCACCGGGCTCAAGGCACACGACATCACCACAGCGATCGCCAGCATCAGCAAAAGCAACGATGCTTTCGAGCTCATGATAGCCGTCGGGGCGTCGCCCGTGCACCACCAAGGACAGGTTGACCTTGGCGGGCGCAGCTTCAGTCAATCCCGTCATCGTATATTACTGAACGATCGGCCGCGTTCCGGTCTTGTTGTCGGTCCGCTTGCGAGGGGCATCCGTCCGCTGCGCTTCCTTAGCCTTTTGCGTCACGCGCGCTGCAGGCTGTACGTCCAGTCCCTTGTCGAGCTTCCGCTTGATCTTGTCTTCGTCCTCGGGCTCTGGCTTCAAGGTCAGCGCCTGCTCCCACTGGTAGCGCGCTTCTACCTCGCGCCCGACCCGCCAGAACGCATCGCCGAGGTGATCGTTGAGCACGGGATCTTCCGGCCGCAGCTCGACCGCCCGCTCGAGATAGCGCGCGGCATCCTTGTAATTTCCGAGGCGGTAGTGCGCCCAGCCGAGGCTATCCACGATGTAGCCGTCGTCAGGCTTGAGGTTGACGGCCTTTTCGATGAGCGCCAATCCCTGCTTCAGGTTCTTGTTCTGGTCGACCCAGGAGTAACCGAGATAGTTGAGGATCTGCGGCTGATCCGGCGCCAATTGCATCGCTTTTTGCAGGTCTGCTTCCGCCTGTGGCCAGCGCTTCAAACGCTCGAGTGATGTGCCGCGGGCGAAGTAGTAGGTCCAATATTTCTTGTCCGGCTTGGAGCCTATAATTGCGATAGCCTTGTTGTAGATCTCGACGGCTTCATCGAAACGCTTGTGGCCGCGCATGATCGTGCCCAGTGCATCGAGCGGCTTTAGATCACCCGGATTTCGCTTGGCGACGCTATCCAGCAGCGTCTTGGCTTCATCGATCCGTTCGAGCTGATTGAGATTGAGGGCCTTGCGGATATCGATATCGCTCTGCAGCGGACTGCCGGCAGGAATCGTGTCGTAGGCCGCGATCGCTTCGTCATACTTGCGGATGGTTTCGTAGAAGTTCGCCAGTGCAGCCAACGGAAATGGCGTTGCGGGCTTGAGATAGAGCGACATCTGCAGGTAAATCGCACCAACACTCGCCATCGTGGCTTCCGTCGTCAAGGCCTCTCCGAGCCCGTAGAAAACTTCGGCGAGGCCATCCACTGGCTTTTCGATCAGCCGCTCGAGTGGGTCGTTGCCCTTCAGGCGATCGATCACCAGCCGTGCCATGGGATGCACGGTGCCACCGTTTTTCTTGACGTGGTCGTCCATGATCGAGCGCGCGAGTTTCTGATCGCCTGCAGCGGACGCGTGTTGCGCATAGGCGAGGGCCACGCGCAGCGATTTCGAGTCCGTTCGGAAAATGCGTTCGAAGCTAGTCCGCGCATCCTGCGTCTTGCCGGCGGCGTCCTGGATCAAGGCCTTGTGATAGCGGATGAAAAACTGCGCCCATTCTGCCTGTTTGAGACGGTCGAGCAGATCGATGGCGCCTTGAGCGTCGCCCTGGCCCACCATCGTCCACGCCTGTGCTAAGGCGCTGGTCAGGTCTCCCATGACGCCGACCGCGGCACCCGAAAAATTTTCCTTGGCTGGCCCGAACTGTCCGGCTTTCGCTTCCGACAGCGCCAAAACCAGTTTGGCCATGCGATGCGACGGCTGCTTTTCGGCGAGCTGCTTGGCCAGCGCAATCGCCGTGTCGAACCGGCCCTCAGCCGACTGCATCATCAAGGCTTGCTCGATCAGCGCCTCGTTGCCCGGATCGCGCTCAAGGGCGCGGCGATAAAAATCGGAGGCTTCCGCCATATCGTGCTGGCCGCGGGCGATTCGCCCCGCCAAGTAGCTGCCGAGGCCAAGTTGCGACGTGTCGATCTGGCTGGCATTGCCGTCCTGCTGCCCGGGCGAGCGGGCATAACCAACGTGCACCACACTGGCCATAAGAACGGCGGCCAATAGACCGGCGGAGAGAAGCCGGGCGGAAGTCCCAAACCCGAGCGAAGCCTTGCGCATGTGCCATCCTCAAAAACGGTCAAGGCCGTTCGTATGGTGCCGTAATCCAGTCTGCCGACGTCCAGTACAGAGCCGCTCTCCAGCGACTGCCCTCCCGTGCGTGGGTTTGGCGGCCACTAAGGAACACTAGTTAGCAAATTCAGTGGCAGCTTGACCACCATTCCCCAACACAAAACTGTGGTGCAGGGCGTCAGGTCTTTTAGGCTTCAATGTGTCTGGTACATCAGACGCTCGTGAACACCCAGTTATTTCAACAACTTCAAAGGCAAACCACGTCGTGCGGTCAGCGCTGAAATGGTCGTTACAGGTTCGGGTCGAACTTATACGGTGGGCGTTGCGCCGGTAAGAACCTGGGCGAACGCAGCCCGATCGATGTTGCCGCCGGAGAGAATCACGCCGATTTTTCCGCCCAGCCGTGCCTTCGCCGAACCCGCCTTGCCTGCCTGCAGGAGCGCTGCCAAGGGGGCAGCCCCGGCCCCCTCGGCCAACGTATGGCAGTCCTCATAATAGACACGCATGGCCTCGGCAATGGCATCCTCGCTGACCTCGACGATGTCGGCAGCACCTTTGCAGATCATGGCGACCGCGTCCGGATGCGGCCCGCGCACCGCCACGCCATCCGCGAAAGTCCGCGCCGAATTGGTCGGCACGGGATACCCCGCCTTAAATGATAGCGCATAGGCCGGCGCGTTGGCCGCAACGACGCCGATGATCTTGGTCGCGAGGCCAAGCAGATCGCGGGCCATGATCAACCCGCAAACACCCGAGCCCATGCCAACAGGCACATACACCGCGTCGAGACCGGGGGCTTGCCGGAAGAACTCGAGACCATAGGTCGCCACCCCCTTGACCAGATCGGTGTGGAACGAGGGTACCATGTGAAGGTTGCGGGCAGCAGCCAGCCGAGCCGCCTCGTCCCGGGCGGTGTCGAAGTCCTGGCCGTGCTCGATCAACTCGGCACCGAAGCCGCGCATGGCGGTATTCTTCTCCACCGAATTGCCGTGCGGCACGATGATCGTTGCCGAAATTCCAGCCGCCGCCGCCGCCCGCGCAATCGACTGGCCGTGATTCCCACGCGTGGCCGTTATGACGCCCGCAACATCGGGATGTGAACGCTTCAAGGCGTCCATGTAGACGAGACCGCCGCGAACCTTGAAGGCGCCGACAGGCGTATGGTTCTCGTGCTTGACCCAGACTTCGGCACCGACGCGGCGGCCGAGTAAGGGCCAAGCATAGGCCGGCGTTGCCGGCATTTGAGCATGAACGAGCACAGCTGCAGCTTCTAGCTCGGCGAGGGTGAACATGATGGGATCTCTGGCTGGACCGCTCGCAACGCGCGGCCGGTCGAACGTTGACCCTGATTACCAGGAATCGAGTGAGGGGCCAATGGCTGCAAAGCGGAGCAACGGTGGCCAACCACTCGCGAAGGCTGGTGTGCTGTGATATCAACTGGGCATGTCCAAACTCAAAACAGTCCAGCTGGCGCTGCCCGCAACTCGCGATGATCTCGCCAAGCTCGAGATCGGCACCGTCGTCTATCTGACCGGCCGTGTTCACACTGCCCGCGAAGGCGTCTACAAGCGCGCCGTCGAGGAACGCTGCAACGTGCCGTCCGACATCGGCACGGCGAGCTTTCACTGTTCGCCCGCAGCCAGCGTCGGCCCCAACGGCGAACTGACCGTCGGCGCGGTGACAGCAACGGCATCTTTCCGATTTGCCAAATGGATCGACGGCTGGCTCGGCATGTCCGGCTGCAACGTCATCATCGGCAAAGGCGGCATGAGCAGCGACATCTACAAGCAGAGTTTCGTGCCCGCCGGCGCGATCTATCTGACCACCGTCGGCTACGGCACCGGGGCCCTTCTCGGCCGTGGCATCAAGAAGGTGGTTGCTGCCCATTGGCTCGATGAAGTCGGCATTGCCCAGGCGATCTGGGTGCTGGACGTGGAAAACTTCGGGCCGTTCCTGGTCGAATGCGATCTCGAGGGCAACTCCCTGTTCGAGCGGGAGAACGCCAAGATCGCGCCCGGACTGGAAAAACTTTACGCGGGTACCAAGCCCGCAACTTTGCGCCGGTTCGGCGAGACCGACGACAAGACTGACGAGGTCATCTAAGCGGGCGATCCAAGCTGGGCCTCGCCCCGCGATCGAGGCGCGCCCAATCGGGGATCACCGGTGCGCGGGGGGCAGGCTGAAGCCCTGGCACCCCACGCTTTGGATTGGCGTGGCTCTTTCCGCGCACCAGGACTGGCCGCGCACCAGCTCTTTTCGCGCACCAGCACTGGCCGCGCACCAGCAACGGCGCGCACTTCAGCGATAGCGGCGATACGCGTAATAGCGTGGCACGACGACGGCAAAATGCCGGCGGTGATGACGGTGACGGCGATAGTAAACCTGTTCGACAACGCCAGCTTTGTTTTCATCAGCAACCGCTTTCACGGCTTCGCCGAGGCCGGGCGCCATGCCGGCATTGGCGGACACGCTTACTAAGCAGACAGCAACAACGGCACAAGCGGCAAGGGTGCACAACTTTTTCATCGAAACCTCCGGGACACGACACGGCATTTCGCCGAGAACCAGTGTAACATGCCCGCCGCGGGTGTCTTTGCGCTCCACGGAATATTTGATGTTTCTCCGAGAGTTAGAAATGGGATCGGAACCGGAATGTCTGACGTTGACCTGACAAGTAGAGCCGTTTTCCGGGCCTGGAACAGCGTTTCCGTCCGCTACAACGATCTCGACCCGCTCGGCCACGTCAACAACACGGCGATGGCGATCTTTCTCGAGCAGGCGCGCTGCGAACTGATCACGCCGGAACTCAAGACGTTCGGTCGTCACCTGGACATGGTGTTGGCGTCGACCAAACTCGACTACCTGCATGAGCTAAAGTACCCCGGCACCATCGAGATCGGCACGATCGCGACGCGCATCGGCTCCAAATCGTTCGAGCTTGCCCACGGCGTCTTCCAGGGCAGCACATGTGCTGGAACCGGCAGCGTCGTGATGGTGTTCTTCGATCTCGATAAACGCGCCTCGGTGGCGCCGCCGGCTGAGATCCGTGCGCTGGTCGCGGGCCTGCTGGTTGCGCCGCGCGACGGGATCGCGGCGTACCAGGCGAAACCCTGATCTGGTGGCAAACTGTCATAGGCACAAGCACGACTGCTGTTTTGGCGATGGCCGCAGGAGCCGTCGCCCTGTCCGCTTTCTGCACGGAGCCCGGCCAAACGCCGCTGCACTTCGGCTGGAAACACTACGATCACAGTTCAATCAACGCCATGGTTCTTGTCCACCAGAACCAACCGGACAGCCGTGAGCGCGCCTGTGCCTCAGCGCGTCTGCCGGTCAGGTTGACGCGCGCAATTCTTCAGGTCCCGAAGCTCAGGATCCAGAGTTGGAGGTGCTGGCCCGATCGACGATCGCGGGAAGCACCTTGCCATCGGCGATGTCGCGACGGACGGCGTCTGCATCGCGGCTTTCAGGTGAGCCGTAACCGCCGCCGCCAGCGGTCGTGATGACGACGCGGTCGCCCGGCCCCAGTCGCGTCACGATCTTCGAGGGGATCTCTTCTTCGCGGCCATCTGCCCGTGTGATCCAGGAGCGCGCCAATCCGCCCGGCTTGCCGCCGGCCAATCCATCGGCGGCGACGAAATGGCGCTCGCCCCGATGCGAGTAGGACATGGTGCCAGCCACATCCTCCAGCACCTCGTACTCCTTGAGCTGGCCGCGACCGCCGAGGAACTGCCCGTCGCCGCCCGAGCCCGCAACCAGCTCCCAGCGGCGCACGCGGATCGGCGCATCGAGTTCCATCGCCTCGACCGGCAGGTTCATGCAGTTGGTCGCGTCCGTCTCGATCGCATCGACGCCATCGAAGCCGTTGCCGGCCCCGGCCCCGCCGGCCAGCAGTTCGCCGGTCACGAACATGCGGCCATCGCGACGCTGGCCGCCCCAGGCCATGACGAGAAGCTCGCCGGAATTGGGCGCCGGAACGCGATCGGGTGCCACGCCCGCCAGCGCCTTCAGCATCGTATTCGTGACGCGCTTGATCGTGGCCGTGCGCGCATTGACCGGCGCCGGCGCGCGCGGATTGACGATCGTGCCTTCGGGCAGTGTCAGCGTGATTGGCCGGAAGCAGCCGCCGTTGTTCGGGATCGCCGGATCGGTGATGGCGCGCACCGCGAAGCAGGCGGCGGCGAGACTGCCCGAGGGCACGCAGTTGATCGGGCCTTTGACCTGCGGGCTGGAGCCGGTCAGATCGAAGTGGATCATGCCATCCTTGATCGTGACGGCCACCTCGATCCGGATACGGCGATCGATGTCGATGCCGTCGTTGTCGAGAAAATCGACGGCGCGATAGGTGCCTGCAGGCAGCTTCTGCAGCGCGGCCCGCGTCATTGCTTCCGCGCGATCGAGCAAGACCGAGAACGACGCCAACAGTGCATTATGTCCGAACTTCTCGGCAGCCTCGCCGAGGCGAACGGCGGCGATCTTGCAGGCGGCCACCTGGGCGTGAAGGTCGCCGATGAAGATATCGGGAATGCGCACGTTCAGGCGCAACACGGCCGTCAACGTCTCGTCGAAGACACCAGCCCGGGCCCAGACGACGGGGGGAATGCGGATACCCTCCTGATAGATCTCGGTCGAATCCGTCGGCACGGAGCCTGCCGTCTTGCCGCCCACGTCCTGATGGTGGGTCATGGTGGCGGCCAGCGCAATCGGTCGGGCATTTTGTCCGGCGCCCGCAAAGATCGGCATGACGATGGCGAAGTCAGGCAGATGCGTGCCGCCGCAATAGGGATCGTTCAAAATGTAGATGTCGCCTTCGCGCATCTGGTCGACAGGGAACTTGGCAATGATGGCGGCCACTGCTGGGATCAACGTGCCCAGATGAATGGCGATGGCACAGGCTTGCGCGAGTGTTGTGCCATCGAGGGTAAATAGGCTGGCCGAGGCGTCGAGGCCTTCCTTTACGATCGGCGAGCACGAGGACTTCAGAAGCGTCGCCTGCATCTCCTCGGCGATCTTGTCGAGCCGGTGCCGGATCACCTCGAGGGTGATCGGATCGAAGCGGTCGCCCGCAGTCTCGTTGCGGTGCGTGGGTGTTGGGCCGGTCATGACGGGCTCCGTGAGATGAGGAGGGCGGCGCCGCCGGTGACCTCGGCGGACCAGCCCGAAGGCAGCAGCGTCGTCGAATCCGTCTGCTCGATGATGGCAGGGCCCACAAGTCGCTCGCCGTCGGCGATGAGGGCCCGGTCATGGAGTGCCGCGTCGATCCGCACGGTCTCGCCGGGGAACAGAACGGACCGGCGCCCTTTCAGCGAGAGGCCTTGACCTTCTGACGGTTTTGCGCCCACGGAGACGGGCGGACGATGCGCCCGGTGCACGACGCGGAGATTGACGATTTTCGCGGGCGCATTGGTCTTGTGACCGTTGAGCCGCTGATGCGCGGATTCGAAGGCCCGGTAAAGGTTGCCGAGTGCATCGCTTGCCGCGAGATCGATGGGGACTTCGATATAGTGGCTCTGCCCCATATAGCCGACATCGGCGAGCGTGAGCCGTTCGCGGCGCAGTCCCTGGATCCGCTCCGCCTGCATGAGGGTATCGGCGCGCCGATCGAGGGCTGCGAGCGCATCTGTCAGATCCGCGATCTTGGCGTCGGCGATCGCCGTGAGGAAGGCGCCTGAGACCTCGTGCTCGATCGGAGCTGCCAACAGGCCAGCTGCAGCGAGGACGCCGGGATAGCGCGGAACCAGCACGCGGTTGATGTTGAGTTCCAACGCCAGTGGGACGGCGTGCAGGCCGCCCGCGCCGCCGAGCGGTACCAGCACGAACTCCCGGGGATCGTAACCGCGGTTGATCGACACGAGGCGGATGCCGTCGGCCATGTGCGCATTGGCGATGCGATGAATGCCGAGTGCTGCCGCCTCGACGCTCAACCCGAGCGGACGCGCGACGCGCTCTTCGATGGCTTGCCACGCGAGCGCCGGGTCGAGCGTCATCGTACCGCCGGCGAAGTAGGCGGGATCGAGAAGTCCCAGCACGATCGAGGCATCGGTGACGGTCGGCTCGCGACCACCGCGGCCATAACAGGCGGGACCCGGATCAGCGCCGGCCGACTGGGGCCCGACGCGCAAGCCGCCACCGCCATCGATCCAGGCCAGCGACCCACCACCGGCGCCGAGCGTCGTGACATCGAGCATCGGCACGCGCACCTGATATCCGGCGATTTCAGTCTCGGACTTCACGAGCACGCGGCCCTGGTCGATCAACGCGATGTCGCTCGATGTGCCGCCGACGTCGATGGTGATGAGGTTGTCGAGCCCGGCGTCGCGACCGGCCGTCCGGCCGCCGATGGCGCCCGCTGCGGGGCCTGACAGAAACAGCCGGACGGGCCGCTGCCGCGCGATCTCGCCGCCGGCAAGTCCACCGCGAGACTGCATGATCTGCAAGGGTGCAGCCACACCGGCCTTGGCGAGATTGCTATCGAGGTTTGAGAGATAACGCGCGACCACCGGCTTCACATAGGCGTCGAACGCTGTGACGACAGTGCGCTCGTACTCGCGGAAGACAGGATCGACCTCGCTCGAGATGGAGACGGGCACCCCGGGCAGAGCGGCTTCCAGCGCCGCCCGCACTTGGTGCTCGTGCTCCGGTGCCAGAAACGAGAACAGCAGCGCGACGGCGACGGCCTCCACTTTTTCAGCAGCCAGCGTTGCGATCGCGGCCGCCAGCGAGGCCGCATCGAGCGGCTCGAGAACGTTACCATCAGCGTCGATCCGCTCCGTCACTTCCACGCGACGCGCGCCCGGCGCGAGCCAGCCAGGCGTTTCAGGGCGAAGGTTGAGATCGTACATCTGGCGGCGGATCTGCCGACCGATTTCCAGGATGTCGCGAAATCCCTTCGTGGTGACGAGGCCGACACGGGCACCCTTGCGCTCGAGCACGGCGTTGGTCGCGATGGTCGTGCCGTGCACGAAACTCGTGATCGAAGCAGGCGCGATAGCATAGTGCTCGCGCAGCAGATCGAGCGCGGCCATCACAGCGCGGCCCGGATCGTCGCGCGTCGTCGGCAGTTTCAGGATATGCGTTTCGGCCGCCGTGACGCAGACGACATCGGTGAACGTGCCGCCGATGTCGATGCCGATGCTGACGGCTCCCGTCGATAATGTCGTGTTGCCTGTCATTCCGATTCCATCACGGCTGTGGGCGCTGCAGACTTGGCCTGGGCAAAGGAGTGTTGCTGTTCATCAGTATTTCGCAATACCGAGCGAGAAGCCACCGTCCGCGGTGCAGAGACTCCCCGTCGAGTAGGAAGCGGCCGGCGACAACAGGAAGGCCGCCATCTCGGCGATCTCCTCCGGCGTTCCGAGCCGGCCCATGGGGATGCGCGCTTGCTTGGCTGCCAGCTCGTCGCGCGCGGCAGGCGTGGTGAGCGCTGCGGCGACGGTTGCGGTTTCGATGACGCCCGGCAGGATTGCATTGACGCGGATGCCGTGCGGGGCCAGTTCGATCGCGAGCACACGAGTCAGCTGGTTCAGTCCCGCCTTGGACGCGCCGTAGTGGGCGATGCCGGGGCGCGCCAGGACGCTCGCCGTCGACGAAATGTTGACGATCGAGCCGCCTTTGCCGGCGGCAATCATGCCCCTTGCGACCGCGCGGGTCAGCAGAAACGGCACACGCAGGTTGAGGTTCAGGACCCGATCCCACTCGTCTGCCGTGAGTTCCATGAGCGGCGTCACCGGATAGCTGCCCGCGCAATTGACGAGGCCGTCGAGCGGGCCGGCGCCCTGCGCAATCCCCTCGATGACGGCGGCATCGCAGAGATCGCCTGGAAGCGCCACGACCGTGGCGCCGGTCGCGGCCAGCATGCGCGCGGCCGATTCGAGCCCGGCGGCGTCCTTGTCGGAGAGGACGAGTTCGGCGTTGTCGCGACAAAGGCGGCGCGCGATGGCGAGGCCGATCCCGGACGCAGCGCCTGTGACCAGAATGCGCCATGCCGCCGCCTCAGACATGGCCCCCTCCCGGCGTTTCGCCCGCAAAATGACAGGCCGCTTGATGCGCGCTGCCTCCTGGCCCAAGTGCCGGGTCCTGTTTGGCGCAGACGGCTGCCACCTGCGGACACCGGCTGCGAAACCGGCAGCCCGACGGCAGGTTGCTCGCGTCCGCCGGCTCGCCCTCCAGCGTAAACGTGTCCGTCACCCGCCGGCCGCCGATCCGCGGAATGGCCGACAGCAGCGAGCGCGTATAGGGATGGCGCGGGACCGCAAACAGCTCGGCTGACGGCGCGATCTCGACGATACGGCCGAGATACATGACGGCGATACGGTCGCACATGATCTGTACAACTGACAGATCGTGCGAGATGAAGAGATACGTCAGCTGGAACTCAGCTTGCAACGCGCGCAGCAGCTTGAGGATCGTTGCCTGCACGGACACGTCGAGGCCGGAGGTCGGCTCATCCAGGATGACCAGCCGCGGCTGCAGCGTCAAGATGCGGGCGAGGCCGACACGCCGCTGCTGGCCGCCCGAAATCTCGTGCGGGTAGAGATCCAGATGCGACTCCGGCAGCCCGACGGAGGCCAGGATCTTGCCGACGCGCGCCAAGCGTTCGGGCCGCGACAGCGCCGTGTGGATCGCCAATGGTTCGTCCAGCGAGCGCCCGATCGTCCAGCGCGGGTCGAGCGCGTTGCCGGGGTCCTGGTGGATGTATTGCAGCCGCTGGGCGATGCGG
The DNA here is from genome assembly GCA_025353015.1 of Hyphomicrobiales bacterium. Classification (GTDB taxonomy): domain Bacteria; phylum Pseudomonadota; class Alphaproteobacteria; order Rhizobiales; family Hyphomicrobiaceae. The sequence continues at coordinate 7,634 of JANXRM010000245.1, read as the reverse complement.
CGGCGTTCCTCGACGCTGAGCGAGGTGATGTCGGTGCCTTCGAGATGAATACGGCCGGCGTCGGCTTTGTGGATGCCGGCTAGCATCTTGCCGAGCGTGGTCTTGCCGCAGCCGGATTCACCCACGATGCCGAGCGTCTCACCGGACCGGAGGTCGAAGGAGACGTCGTCCAGGGCCTTGATCGTATGTGTCGTGACGCCGAAGGCGTTGCGGACCGGAAAATGGCGCCGCAAACCTTCCGCGCGCAGCAGCGGCTGCGTGTCCACGCTCATGGCGCCACCTCCGCGGCCATCGTCAGCGGATGGAAGCACCGCACGATGTGGCCCCCGGTGCCACTTTTGGCCGGACGGCTTGCCGTGCACTCGGGCGACGCACGCTCGCACCGGGGATGAAACCGGCAGCCTTGCGGCGGCGCCAGCAGGCTCGGCACCTCGCCACCGATTTCCTTGATCTCGCGGTTCGGGCTCGGCAGGCTTTCCAGCAGGCGGGCCGTGTAGGGATGGCGCGGATGCGTGAAGAATGCGGCCACCGGCGCCGTTTCCACGTCTTGGCCCGCATACATGACCGTCACCTCGTCGCAGATTTCATAGGCCGTGCCGAGATCGTGCGTAGTCAACAGGATGGACACGCCACGCTCCCGTGCCAGCCGTTTCAGGAGCTTCAGGATTTGCGCCTGGATCGTAACATCCAGCGCCGTAGTTGGCTCGTCGGCGATGATCAGATCCGGATTGGTCATCAGCGCCATGGCGATCAGCAGCCGTTGTCGCTGGCCGCCCGAGAACGCGCCGGGAAGCTTTGCCAGCGCCCGCTCGGGATCGGGGATCTGCACCTCATTCAAAAGCGCGATGAGCGCCTCGCGATCGGTCTTGTAGCGTGCGCGCGGAAATCGCGTCAGCAGCGGGCCGAAGCCTCTCTCATACGGCTGCCGGCGCGGCGACTTCCACTTCATCACCTCCATCATCTGGTCGCCGACTCGAAACAGCGGATTGAAGGCGCCGTAGGGATCTTGCGGCACGAAGGTAATGCGCCGCCCCTTCACCTCGGTTTCCAGACGCGCGCGTGGCAGTGCCAGCAGATCGAGGCCGCCGAAATGGATCGTGCCACCTTCGATCAGCGCATTGGGCGCGAGGACCGAAAGCACGGCGCGGGCGAGCGTGGTCTTTCCGCATCCGGACTCACCGACCAGGCCCATGATGCGGCCGCGGCCAACGGAAAGATTGACGCCGTCGAGAACGCGCGCAACGCCATGGCCCGTGCGAAAGGCGATCGCCAAATCGGAAATCGCGAGCAGGGGATCAGCGATCATGGGAGCGCCTGAGGCGGGGATCGAGCACGTCGCGCAGGCCGTCGCCGAGAAGATTGAAGCCCATGACGACGATGAAGATGGCCACGCCAGGTGCCAGCGCGTACCACCAAGTTTCGGGGAGGAACTCGCGGGACTCCGAGATCATGCGGCCCCACTCCGGTGCGGGTGGCGGCGCGCCGAGACCGAGGAAACCCAGCGAGGCCGCGGTCAGGATCGTGAAGCCCATGCCGATCGAAGCGCGCACGATGATCGGCGAGGCGACGTTCGGCAGCACATGCTGGAGCACGATGCGGCGCGGCGGCACGCCGAGGGCGATGGCGGCCTCGATGAAGGTCTCACGCTTCAACGCCCGGACTTCCGCATAGACCAGCCGCGCGAACCACGGCCAGTAGGTGACCGACAAGGCCAGAATCACGTTCTCGATCGAGGGGCCGAGCGTCTGGGCGATAGCAATGGCCAGAACGATCTGCGGCACGGCGAGGAAGACGTCGGAAACACGCATCAACGCTTCGCCGATCCACCATTCGCTCCAGCCCGCCCACAACCCGATCGGCACGCCGATCAGCAGCGATGCGCCCACCGCCACCAAAGCGATCATCAGCGTGATGCGGGCACCAAACAGCACCCGGCTGAAGATGTCGGCACCCATGCGGTCGGTGCCGAACAACCAAGTCCTGCTTGGCGGTTTCAGCCGGTTGGCCGGGTTCATGTCCCAGACGGCTTCCGGATGCGGCGAGATCCAGGGGGCCAGGATGGCCGCAACCACGACGAGGACGACCAGGAAAAACCCAAGCGCTGCCGAGCGATCGCGCATGAGCTGGCGCAGGGTCGTCGGGACGCTTTTCATGCCGTGCCTCCGCGCGGGTCGATCAGCCCGTGAACAACATCGACCAGGAGATTGACGAGCATGAAGATGCCGCCGGCATAAACAGTAAATCCCATGACCGCCGCGTAGTCGGAATGCAGGATCGCCTCGAAGGCGTAGGTGCCAATCCCCGGCCACTGGAATACCGTCTCGATGACGACGGCACCGGCCAGCAGAATGCCGAACAGCAGGCCGATCTGCGTGACGGTCGAGGTGAGCGCATTGCGCAGCACATACTTCCATACGATCAGCGCCCTGGGGATTCCGGTCGCGCGCTGGTAGTCGACGAACGGCCGGCCGAGCGTGTCGAGAACGCCGGCCCGCGTAAAACGGACGATCGTTGCGAGTGCCGGAACCGCGAGCGTAATGGCCGGCAACGCCAGGTGGGCGAGAGCGCTCCAGAACCGGTCGGCACGGCCCGCAATCAGTGCGTCGATGGTCATGAATCCGGTCACAGCCCTCGGCGGAAAACCGGCGATGCGGCCCTGCAGAGGCAGCACGCCGAGTTTCATCGAGAACAGCAACTGCAGGATCAATGCCAGCCAGAAGCTCGCGATCGCCAAGCCCGCTACCGAGGCAATGCGCAGGCCGTGATCGATCCCCGAATTGCGGCGGGTCGCGGAAATCACGCCGAGTGGGATGCCGATCGAGACCGCGATCAACATGGCGGCGACCGTCAGTTCGATGGTTGCCGGCAGGCGGGCGAAGAGATCGTCGGCCACGGGCCGCGTCGTGAACAGGCTCGTGCCAAGGTCACCCTTGAGCAGCTGGCGGTAGTAATCAACGAGCTGTACCGGCAGCGGCCGGTCGAGGCCGAGTTTAGTCCGCAGCACCTCGATCTGCGCCCGGCTTGCAGTTTCGCCTGCTATCAAGGCCACGGGATCGGACGGGATGACGCGGGAGATAAAGAAGACCACCGCAATCAAGCCCGCCGCCGTCGGCACAAACCAGAACAGGCGCTTTGCAACCAAGGCGAGAATACGCATGGGGTCGGCAGTACTCCCGTGTCGAAGGACGTCAGCTGAACCGGCGTCAGTCTTGCCTTGGCGCGGCTGGCATCATTCGTAGTAGGCCGTCCGCATTTCAAGGCCGTTGCCGATCGGGCAGAACACGACGCCGGCCAGGTTCTTGGAGTAGGGCCCGTACCACTTCGTATTGTAGATCCACAGTCCCGGTGCATCATCGACGACGATGCGCACGGCCTCCTCATAGTACTTGGCGCGCACGGCCTGGTCGGTCGCCTCCACGGCCTTGTCGAGGAGGGCGTCGACCTTGGGGTTCTTGTAGTGGTGCGCGTTCTTGAAGGTGCCCGCGCCCGAGGAATGGAACATCTCGCCGATCCAGTTGTGCGGGTCGGCGTAATAGGTCGAAATCCAGTAGATTGAGATATCGGGCGTGGTTTCCGGCTTGCTGAAGCGCTCGACGATGGTCGGCCAGGGCGTGCCGATCACCTTCGACTGGATGCCCATCTTCTGCAGTCCATTCTGAAAGAGCTGGGCGGCCTGCTCGCTCTGCCCGAAACCAGTCAGAAAGTGAATTTCCAGCGGTCGATCGATCTTGGCCGACGCTTTTGCCAACAGGGCTTTGCCCTTCTCGATATCGAACGCATAGCCTTTGATGTCCTTCGGATTGCCCCAGATGGTGTTGGGCAACGGCGTCGGATTGCGCTCGACCTGGCCGCCCAGAATGTTCTTGTTGAAGCCGTCGTAGTCGAAGGCTTGGTTCAACGCGCGGCGGACATCGGGGTCGTTGAGTGGCGCGCGCGTGGTGTTGAACTGCATCATCATCACGCGCATGGATTCCGCTTCATGCACTTTGGCCTTGCCCGACTCCTCGATGCGCTTCAGCTGGTCGGCTTGCAGATAGCCGCCGAGGCCGTTGAAGTCGCCCTTCATCAGGCCGAGCACCCGCGTATTGGTGTCCTTGACGCCGCGAAACTCGATTTCATCGATGAACTTCGGTCCCCAGCCCTTGAAATGATCAGGGTTGCGCGCAGCGACAAAGCCGATGGCCGGGTCGAATTGGGTGAGCTTATACGCGCCGGAGCCCGCCGAAGATTTGGACATCCAGGCCGCGCCCCAATCGTTGTTGACCTCGTTCTTTTTGACCAGGGTGGTATTAACGACGTGAATCTCCGGCACGATGGCAAGGAAGATCGCCGACGGCTTCGTCAGCGTGAACTCGACGGTGGTATCGTCCACGGCCTTGGCCTTGCCGGGATCGATCATGGTTTTGAACAGGGAGGCAGCCCCCTTGCCGAGCGCCAGGATGCGCTCCAGCGAGTAGACGAAATCAGCAGCCTTGACCTCGCTGCCGTCGTGGAACTTGACGCCCTTGCGCAGCTTGAAGGTATAGGTGAGGCCGTCCTTCGAGATGGCATAGCTTTCAGCGATCCACGGTTCGAGCTTGGCCGGGTTCGATTGCCAGCGCATCAGACCGTCGTAGACGTTGAGGCGCACGGCGATGCGGCCGACGTCGAAGGCTACGTGCGGGTCCATCGTGTCGAAATCACTCTCGTTGGCGAACACGAAGCGGGTTTGCGCCGTCGCCGTCTGCCCGAGGCTGCCAAGGAGCGCCAAACTCGCAAAGCCAGCCAGGACAAGGCGACGCGCAACGGCAGTGGTACCGCGCAATCTCAGAATGGGCATGCAGTCCTCCGTGGGGCCTCATAACGCGGCGATTGCGGGCCCCGCTCACCGCAAAACGATGGGATTGCAGGGCCAGCAGCCGGTTCGTGGTACCCATACTGCCCAGAAATGCTCCCGCGCGGCAAGCAGCCCCGGTGGTCAAAATTTGCGGCACGTGGCCAACATTCGAGCAACCACCGCGGAGCCCAACCCATTCAACGCGCCATCGCACGCGCCATCTTGCGTCGCGTCCTGGCCTCTGCGACGCTCGCCACGCTTCCTGAGGGGAACCGACGATGCCGCTTGTGACGCCGACACTTCAAGCCAACGCGAAGGCGGCGGCCGCCGTATCGCAGCTGCCCCCAGATCCCGTGACGATGGAGATCATTCGTGGTGCGCTGCGCGCCATCCAGAGCGAGATGGAGGCCCTGATCGAGCGCACGGCCATGTCGCCGTTCATTCGCGAAAAGAAGGATTTCTACGCCGCACTGTTCGATGCGACGGGCTTGTTGATCGCCGGCTCGAACCTGCCCGTGTTCGGCGACGTCGTCGGGCCGGTCACAGAGCATTATCCGCTGGCGAGCATGCGGGCTGGCGACATCTACTGGTTCAACGACTGCTATGCCTCTCACGGCGCGGTCTCGCATTCGCCCGACCAAGTGCTGCTGGCGCCGGTTTTCGCCGATGGCCAGCTCTCGGGCTTCGCGCAGTCCTGGGCGCATTTCAACGACATCGGCGGCATGCGGCCGGGCTCGCTGTCGCCGGACTGCGTCGACATCTGGCAGGAAGGCATCATCGTGCCGCCGGTACGGCTGGCCCGCGACGGGGTTGTGGACGAGGCCTTGCTGCGCCTGTTCGTGCGCAACTCGCGCTTTCCGGAGATGGTACGCGGCGACATGCGCGCCTCCATGGCCGCGATCCGGCTGGGCGACCGGCGCATGGTGGAACTCTTCGAGCGGTTCGGCCGCAGCACCGCGTGCGCAGCGATCCGCCACCTCATCGACGAGACCGAGCGCGAAACGCGGGCGCGGCTGCGGGCGCTCGTGCCCAACGGCGACCACACGTTTACCGAGCGGATCGACAGCGACGGGCATGGCCACGGCCCGATCCGTTTGCGCTACCGCCTGAGCGTGACAGCCGAGCGCACTACGCTCGACGCCAGCGCCAGCGACGATCAAGTCGCGGGTCCGATCAACTTTTTGATGAGCCCTGCGGTGCCGGCCATGGTGTTCGGTGCTTATCTGCTCGACGGCAGCAAGATCATGCTCAATGCCGGCGCCGAACGGGCTATCGACGATGTGATCCTGCGCGAGGGTTCGATCCTGCAGCCGCGCTTTCCAGCGCCGCTGGGCATGCGCGGCGTGACCATGATGCGCAATATGGCGGCCTGCCTGGGACTCCTCAACGTGGCGACCGGCGGGCGCGCCATGGCCGCGCACAGCGCCTACGTCATCTGGTACATGCGCGGCACCGGCGCGGACGGTCGCCTGTTCCTTTTATCGGACGGCCTTGGCGTCGGCTATGGCGCCAGACCCACGGCCGATGGCAACGATGCCGTCTATCTCGTCGCCCAGGAGAATTTTCCGTCCGAGTTCCTCGACAGCGTTTTTCCGGTGCGCGTGCGCGCCTACGCCATCAATCCCGACACGGGCGGCCCCGGACGCTGGCGTGGCGGTTGCGGTCTCGTGCGCGAAGTCGAGGTGTTGGCCGACGAAGCTATGATTTCAATGCGTATCGACAGTGTCGATAACCCACCCTGGGGCGTGGCCGGTGGCATGGCGGCCGGTTCCGGACGGTGTGTCGTCAATCCCGGCCAGCCTGGAGAACGGGTCATCAAGCCGCTGAGCGATGGCAATATCGTCCGGCGCGGCGATATCCTGCGCATCGAAACGGGCGGCGGCGGCGGCTCAGGCCATCCCTTCGATCGAGAGCCCGAGCGTGTGCTCGATGATGTGATCAACGGCTTCGTCAGCGTTCGAAGCGCGGAGCGCGACTACGGCGTCGTATTGCGCCCGGACGGCCAGACGGTTGATACCGCTGCCACGGCCAAAAAACGCGCTAAACGGCCGGAAACCGCACTTTTTCATCGCGGCGGCTATCAAGCGGTGCTCGACTGATGGCAGGCAACGGTACCCCAATAGAGACGTCAGGCCGCATTGTCGTCGGCATCGACACCGGCGGGACGTTCACCGACGTGATCGCGCTCGATCCGGCGACGGGACGCCTTTCGACTGTCAAGACGCCATCGACACCGCACGATCCATCCATCGGTTTTGCCGCCGGAATCGAAGCCGTGCGACCGATCGCGGGTGTGGCGGCAGGCGAGATCGGCCGCGTCCTGCACGGCACCACGGTTGCCACCAACCTCATTCTCGAAGGCAAAGGCGCGCCGGCAGCACTGCTCACGACCGCGGGTTTCCGGTACGTGCTCGAGATCGGCCGCCAGGAGGTGCCGCGGCGCGCGAGCTTGTTCAGCTGGGTCAAGCCGAAGCGGCCTGTCCGCCCGGCTCAGATTTATGAGATCAGCGGGCGCATAGACCCTGACGGCACGGAGCTAGCGTCGCTCGACGAGGCGGCTGTTGCAGTTGCCGCGCGCGCCATCCGCGACGCCGGCATCAACGCCATCGCGGTGGTTTTCCTTCATAGCTATGCCAATGCGGCGCATGAGCGGCGCGCTGCGGAGATCATCGCGCGGGAGCATCCTACTGCCCTTGTCTCGGTCTCTTCGGATGTCCTCGCCGTCTTCCGCGAATACGAACGCTCGATGACGACGATCCTCAACGTGCACGTCATGCCTGTGGTTTCGTCCTATGTGGCACGGCTCGGTTCGCGGCTG
>JANXRM010000195.1 GCA_025353015.1 Hyphomicrobiales bacterium | reverse complement strand
GTCCGCGGCCTCGCTCGACCAGTAGTTCTTCAATTCGATCCCCGGCGTCAGGCTCATGGAAAAGCGCGAGGAGATGACGTCGAAGTCGTAGGATTTAACGCGCCTTTGGTACTGCGCGGGATCGACGTTGCGGATGGTGGGCTTGATGCCGATGGCGGCCAGGTTGCGGATGTAAGGCGAGAGGATCCGTTCGAACGCCGGCTCATAGTTCAGGAATTCGATGTCCAACGTCTCGCCCTTGGCGTTGCGCACAACGGGCTCCGCGCCCTTGGCGGGATCGAGCCTCCAACCGGCCTCGGCCAGGAGCCGTTGAGCCTCGCGCAGGTTTTTCCGATCCGAGCCGGACCCGTCGGACATGGGAGGGCGGTAAACCTCGCCGAAAACCTCGGGCGGCAGCTTCGCTCGGTGCGGTTCGAGCAAGGCCAGCTCGTCCGGCGTCGGCGTGCCCTTGGCCTTCATGTCCGAGTTCTCGAAATAGCTCTCGGTGCGCGTGTAGAGGCCATAGAACAGGTTCTTGTTCATCCATTCGTAGTCGAATGCGAGATCCAGAGCCCGGCGAACCCGCACGTCCTTGAACTTGTCGCGCCGCATGTTGGCAAAAAAGCCCTGGGCACCCGAGGGCCGCTCGTCCGGCAGCGTCAGGCGAATGAGGCGGCCATCCTTGACGGCGGCGATGTCGTAAGCCGTCGTCCAATCCTTGGCCGTGAATTCCTCGCGCAAATCGTAGGCGCCCGCCTTCAGGCTTTCCAGTTCGGCCGTACGATCGCGAAAATATTCGAATTTGATCTCATCGAAGTTATAGCGGCCCCTGTTGATGGGGAGATCTTTGGCCCAGTAGTCCGAGCGCCGCTTGTAAACGATGTAGGCGCCCTGCTTGAAGTCGCCGATTGTATAGGGCCCGGAACCGACCGGCACCTTCAGCGACGTCTCATCGAACGGCTGCGTGTCGTAGTAGGCCTTGGGCAGGACAGGTAAGCCTGCCGCCGTCAGCGGGAGGTCGCGGATCAGTGTCCCCTGGAACGAGAACCGCACCCGCTGCTTGTCGAGCGCTTCCGCCTTGACGATATCGCGCATGGTGATGGCGTAACGCGGATGACCCTTTTCTTTCAACACATTGAACGAGAAGACGACATCATCAGCCGTGACAGGGGTGCCGTTGGAAAAGCGAGCGGCGGAATGCAGCTTGAAGATGACGCTCATGCGATCGGCCGCAACATCGGCGGATTCGGCCACGAGACCATAGGCGGAATCCGGCTCGTCTCCCGCTCCGGCCATCAGGGAATCGTAGAGCAGCCCCAAACCTTGTGCCGCGTCACCTTTGAGGAGGAAACCATTGAAGCTGTCGAAGGTGCGCACCGACGAAGGCCCGACGAGCGTAATACGCCCACCCTTCGGTGCGTCGGGATTGACGAAGTCGAAGGCCTTGAAGTCGGGCTTGTATTTGAGTTCGCCGAATGTGGAAAGCCCGTGTCGTGGGGCGGCCGACACAGGCGCTGTGAGCGTTGCGATAGCCAGCGTGCAAGCAAGGAAGCGAGCGATGTTCGTCGGCAAGACAAGGAGGCGTGTGCGCATTTAGCTCGATCCTATTGCGGCCGATGATGGACTGCGCCGGCCCGGAGGCAAGTGCCATCGACTCCGGCCTCAGCGGCGGGTCTGCGCGAGCTTTTGTGCTCGCGCGTCATCGTGCCACCAGACCTGCATGAACGATGTCATAACGTTGGTGCGCTCGGGCAATTTTTTCGGGTGCCCATATTTGTCCCAGTAGGCGACGCGATCGCGTGGCGCATAGAACTGGGGCACGACGTAGTGGTTCCACAAAAGCACACGGTCGAGTGCACGGGTGGCGGCCACAAGCTCGACCCGGTCAGGCGCAAAAATCAGCGTCTCGATCAGGCTGTCGATGGCGGAGTTCTTTATGCCCACGATGTTGAGCGTGCCCTCGCGATCGGCCGCCGCCGAACCCCAGAAATCGCGTTGCTCGTTGCCCGGCGACAGCGACTGCGCAAAGCGGCCGACGACGATATCGAAGTCGAAGCCATCGACGCGCCGGTGGTATTGCGCGCTGTCGACGGTGCGCACATCGACCTTCATGCCGAGTTTTTCGAGATCCGCCTTGTAGGTGAGCACAAGACGCTCGAAATCCGGCTGCACCAGCAGGAATTCGACGGTGAGCTTGTCGCCGTCAGCGTTCGTCAGGACGCCATTTTTGACGCTCCAGCCGGCGTCAGCCAGCAGCTTGGCAGCCGTCGACATGTGGCGCCGAAAATCGTCCGGCGCGGCGTTGAGCGGGTTCTTCCATTCACTGGTGAAAACCTCGGCTGGCACCTTGCTGCGCACCTTTTCAAGAATCGCGAGTTCACGTCCCTCCGGCAAGCCTTTTGCCGCCAACTCCGAGTTATCGAAATAACTGCCGACCCGGGTATACTGGTCGAAAAACATGTTCTTGTTCGCCTGCTCGAAATTGAAAGCGAGGTTGAAGGCGTGCCGGGTGCGGGCGTCGGCGAAGATTTTGCGCCTGAGATTGAAGGCAAATCCCTGCATCGACGCGATGTCGCGTGTCTCGATCTCGTGCCGCTTGATGTGCCCAGCCTTCACCGGATCGATCTCGTAGCCGGTCGCCCAACCTTTGGCGCTGCTCTCAGGCCAGAAATCCGTCTCGCCCGTTTTGAAGCCCTCGAACGCGGGTGTCCGGTCGCGGTAGTAGACGAAGGTCACATCGGCGAAATTCCATTGGCCCCGTGCGACGGGCAGATCCTTGGCCCACCAGTCCGGCACCCGTTCGTAGACGACGGTGCGGCCAGCATCGACGGTTTTGATGCGATAGGGCCCGGACCCGAGCGGGATCTCCATGGTTCCGCGGGTTAGATCGCGCTGCTGATTATGCTCGTCCTCGCCGGTCCAGAAGTGCTTTGGCAGGACCGGCATACTGCCAACGATCTGAGGCAACTCACGGTTTCCTTTGGCGTCGAAGGTGAAGGTGACTTCGTGCGGACCGGCTTTCTCCGCCTTGATGACGTTCTGATAATAGAGCGCGTAGCGCGGACTAGCCTTCTTGATGGCGTCCAGCGTGAAGACCACATCTTCTGGCGTGATGGGTTTTCCATCGTGAAACCGGGCCTCGGGGCGCAGGCCGAAGGTGGCGCTCGAGTAATCCGCGGGATGGGAGACCCAGGCTGCGATCAGGCCGTACTCGGTGAGCGGTTCATCCAGCGATGGCGTCAGCAACCGGTCATAGATGTGCTCGACGCCGAGTGCGGGCATACCTTTGGCTGCGAAGCGATTCAACGTATCGAACGTGCCGATGCCGCGAACGCGAATGCTGCCGCCTTTGGGCGCGCTCGGATCGACCCAATCGAAATGCTTGAAATCAGGCCCGTATTTCGGCGTGCCGACGAGCGACAGCGCGTGGTGCCGGATCTCACCTGCCTGAGTTGCTGTCGCGGGGTGACCGGCAAGGCAGAATAAAAGACTGATCGCCAATGCCCAGAAGGTGCTGTCGCCCCGAGCGCGATGCATGGCATTCAGAGGCTTATTTGCGCGCATGGGAGGCCTCGAGTTTGGCTGCGGCAGACGCGTCGTACCACCACGTGGTCAGCACGCCGGGATCTTGTGAGGGATGTTTCGTGGGGCGGCCGAACTTGTTCCAATAGGCAACCCACGCAGTTGGATTGTACCACTGCGGAATGATGTACTGGTTCCACAGAATGACCCGGTCGAGCGCGCGCGCCGCCGCGATCAACTCCGGCCGGTCACGCGCGTAAATCACATCCTCGATGATCGCGTCGACGGCGGGGTTTTGAATGCCCGCGCGGTTGCGGCTCGCTTCTTTGGAGGCCGCCGCCGAGCCCCAGAACTCGCGCAATTCGTTACCCGGTGCGTAGCTCATGACGTTCGCATCGGTGATCATATCGAAGTCGAACGTCTTGACGCGCTTCTCATAGAGCGTGGCATCGACGATCCGGATGTCGATGCGCACGCCGAGCTTCTCGAGGTTCTGCTTGTAGGGCAGCACGATCCGGTCGAACTGAGTGTCGTAGTTTAGGAACTCGGCGGTCAGAGCCTCGCCGGAAACGGTATGGCGGAGTTGCCCCTTGTCGAGTTTCCATCCCGCCTCGGCCAACAGGCGCGCGGCTTCGCGCAAATTGCGCCTGACATCGTCGCCGTTGGCATTGACGGGTGCCTTGTAGGGGGTCGTGAAGACCTCGGGCGGGAGCTTGTCGCGGTGGTGCTCCAGGATAGCCAGTTCCCGGCCCGTCGGCAGCCCCTGTTGCGCCAGCTCCGAGTTTTCAAAGACGCTGTTGATGCGCTTGTAGAGCCCATAGAAGAGGCTCGCGTTGGCGCTCTCGAAGTCATAGGCGAGGGCGAACGCGCGCCGAACCCTGAGATCTGCAAACTTGGCGCGGCGGACGTTGAGGACAAAGCCCTGCAAGTCCGCAACTGTTTTCCTTTCGAGCACGACTTTCTTCAGGCGGCCATCGCGGACAGCCGGCGTATCGTAGCCGGTCGCCCAACGTTTTGAGCTGTTTTCCTCGGTGAGGTCGATGTCGCCGGCCTTGAGCCCTTCGAACTGGGGGAGATCGTCGCGATACATCGTGTAGCGGATTTCGTCGAAATTGTACTGGCCGAGGTTAACGGGCAGGTCCTTGGCCCACCAGTCTTTCACCCGTTCATAGGTGATCGAGCGTCCGGCATCGACGGTCTTGATCCGATAGGGGCCGGCACTCAAGGGGGGCTCAAGCGTCGTATTGGCGAGATCGCGCGGCTCACCGGAACCGTTTTTGGCGTGCCAGTAGGCTTTAGGGATGATGCTGAGCAGGCTGACGAGATACGGCAGGTCGCGATTGCCAGCCTTTGCGAAGCGGACGGTGACTTGCCGCTCGCCCGTCTTCTCGACGGCCGTGACATCGCGGTAGTAGATGGCGATCGAAGGGCTCGCGCGCTTCTGTTCCTCGAAGGAGAAAACGACGTCCTCGGGTGTGATGAGGCTACCATCGGCGAACCGGGCTGAGGCGCGCAACCCGAAGGTCGCGGATGCGTAATCCGCTGGGTAGGACACCCACTCGGCAATGAATGCGTAGGCGGTTGCTGGTTCGTCGAGGCTCGGCGCGAACAAGGTTGCGTCGATCAGGCCGAGGGCTGGCGCGGGAGATCCCTTGATCGTATAAGGGTTCAGATTGTCGAAGCTGCCGGTCGCAGCCAGCCGGACAAGCCCGCCCTTAGGTGCAGCCGGATCAACCCAATCGAAGTGTTTGAAATCAGCGGCAAACCTGGCGTCGCCGAGTTTCGAGATCGCGTGACGCCGTGGTGCATCCGGTTCAGCCGTTGCGGGGGCAAAAAAAGCCGCTGCGCACAGTGAGCTGATCACAACGACACGAAGTGTCGCGAAGGTCTGACGCATCGGGCTCCGCTGTGGTGCTCGGGGACAAGGAAACGGACGTGTGGCTTGCGCCACCTGCCCCATAGAGCATGAGAACTCTCGGCCCTGGAGCCAAGTTAATTCTTGGCCATGCCGCAGCGCAGCAAAAAAAGCCGTTGTGTTGGCGAGCCCGCCCATGCTGAAAGCTGCTAGCCGCAAAATGCGTCCGCTTGGCCAGATATTGACTCGCCGTCTAGGACAAGAATTTATCTCGCCGGTTGGAAGTCGCGGATCCGATGGGGTGATCCGCGACCAGGATTATCATTGGCGCCCAACGTAATACGTCAGGCGCGACATGCCAATTACTTGGCGGCCGGCAGCGCCGCGGGGCTGTCGGCAAGCGTGCGGAGGTAAACCAGGACGTCGGCCAGATCGCCATTGTCCTTCACGCCTGCAAACGCCATTTTATTGCCGGGGACATTGCCTTTGGGATCATTGAGATAAGCCGCGACCGCTGCCCAATCCCACTTGCCGCCCTTTGCCATCATGGCGGGGGAATAGGCAAAGCCTGCCACTTTGCCGACATCGCGGCCGACGATCCCGTAAAGGTTCGGCCCCTGCTTAACGGCGCCGCCCTTCTCGGGCGTGTGGCACGTCGCGCACTGCTTGAAGACATCCTTGCCGTTATCGACCGAGGCTTTCGCCATCAAGGCCGCGACGGCCGGAAACTTGAAGCCTTCATCGACCTGGGCGCCGCCGCTGGCGCTCACTTTCGGCGCCGGAAGCGTATATCCCGGCTTCTCAGCGCCATGGTGCGAGGCACTGGCGATTTCACCGAGTTCTTTCATGCCGAATATGGATAGGAACGCCGACAGCACCCATCCCGCAATTTTGTTGAATTCGTAGGCGTTCATTCGTTTGAAGTCCCCGTCTGCTGCCCCATCAACTGCTTGCGCAGTCTGCTTGCGTACCGTCGGCCTCGATCGCATATGCGCGGGTTTTCCTGGGCAACTCCCTGGAAATGTCCGGACCGCACAAGCGCCGACGCGCCGTAATCCTGGAACCACGCATCACTATATGTTGGCGGTTCAGGCTTGCAACAGAACGGCCTCGTGTTCTAGGAGGTTCACCCGAGACCAATTGTCACCCTCGGATGCCTCCCGAAAGCCCCGGGACGGCGCCCGCGAGAGGAACTTGATGACCAACGCCCTGATCGTCATTCCCGCCCGCATGCAGGCACAACGCCTGCCCGGCAAACCCATGCTCGATATCGCGGGCGAGCCGATGATCGTTCACGTTTGGCGCCGGGCCATGGCAGCGGAGGTTGGGCGTGTGGTGGTTGCAACCGATACCCAGGAGATCGTCGCGGCGATCCGGAAGGCGGGGGGGGAAGCGATCTTGACCCGGGCCGATCACGTATCCGGCTCCGACCGAGTTTTCGAGGCCGTCAGCAAGGTGGACCCGGACGGCGAGCGCGACATCGTCATTAATGTGCAGGGCGACTTGCCGACGTTGGAGCCGCGTTTGGTGCGCGCCTGCTTGGAGCCGTTGCAAGTGAAGGGCGTCCACATCGCCACTATCGCTTGCGAAATCACCAATCCAGAGGAGCGCACCAACCCCAATGTCGTCAAGGTCGTGGGGACGCCGATAGGTCCGAACCGGCTCCGGGCGCTGTATTTCACGCGGGCCACCGCACCCCATGGCGATGGCCCGCTTTACCACCACATCGGCATGTACGCGTACCGGCGCAATTCGCTTGAGCGCTTCATCTCGCTGAAGCCGTCAACGTTGGAGCTGCGCGAACGGTTGGAGCAACTCCGCGCCATCGAAGACGGCATGCGCATCGATGTCGGTCTCGTTGACACGGTTCCGCTCGGTGTCGATACTCCGGCCGATCTCGAACGGGCGCGCCGTGAATTGGCCGTGCGCTGAACCCGTCAGGCACGCTGAACCCATCAAAAGATTGTTCCGAAGATGACCGACCGTAAGTCCAAGGCGGTGCTGCCGCCTGTTGCTGGAAAGCGGGGCCGTACCTCGCCGGCCACCTCAGCGGTTGCGCGCAGCCGGATGCGGATTTCCTACCAGGGAGAGCCCGGCGCCAATTCGCATATCGCGTCCGATCAAATGTTCCCGGACTTCGAACCCATGGGCTGTGCAACCTTTGAAGACGCGCTGGCCGCGGTCAAATCGGGAGAAGCGCGCTACGCCATGATCCCGATCGAGAATTCGCTGGCAGGCCGTGTGGCTGATATCCATCATCTGCTGCCGGATTCAGGTCTCTCCATCATCGGCGAGCATTTTCTGCCCATTCGCTTCCAGTTGATGGCGCTGAAAGGCGCCAAACTGCAAGACATCACCGATGTCTACAGTCACGTCCACGCCCTCGGGCAGTGCCGCAAGATCATCAGGAAGCATGGGCTGAAGGCGCACGTGGCCGCCGATACGGCGGGCTCGGCGCGCCAGGTCGCAGAGTGGGGCGACAGGACGCGCGCCGCCTTGGCGCCGCGTCTGGCCGCCGACATCTACGGGCTCGACATCCTGGCCGAGGACGTGGAGGACGAGAAGCACAACACCACGCGCTTCGTCATCCTGTCGCCGGAACGCGACGATGCGCCGGCCGGTAATGGCCCGGTGGTGACGACGTTCATCTTCAACGTCCGCAACGTGCCGGCGGCGCTCTACAAGGCCATGGGCGGCTTTGCCACCAATGGCGTCAACATGACCAAGCTCGAGAGCTATCAGGTCAACGGCGAGTTCGTGGCGACCATGTTCTATGCCGACATCGAGGGCCACCCCGAGGACCGTTCGGTGCGCCTGGCGCTTGAGGAGCTATCGTTCTTTTCCTCAGAGATACGCATTCTCGGTACCTATCCAGCGAGCCCCTATCGCGCCGAGATCCAGAAGCGCGCGGCAGCGCGGGCGGACATCGCGAAGGCGAAGCGCTAACGCGGCCTTGTGCGCCGATGTAACGTCGTCTCAACGCTGCTTGACCGCGCCGTTCTTCAAAAGTCCAGCAACGCGCACCTTGTCGATGCCCCAATCGGCGAGGATGGCGGCGCTGTGCTCGCCAGCATAGGCCGGAGCGCCGGTAATTGCGCTGTCCGTGCGCGAAAAACGTGGCGCCGGTGCTGGTTGCATCACGCCCGCCACCTCCACGAATGTCTTGCGCGCCACGTTCTGGGGATGCGCCGGCGCCTCGCTCATGCTGAGCACCGGCGCATAGCAGATTTCTTTCTGCTCCATGAGCGCGGTCCATTCGTCGCGAGTCTTGGTTTTGAAGATGGCGGCAAGCCGGGCGATCATGGCTGGCCATTGCGTGCGGTCGGTCTGCGCCGGAAGGTCGGCGGTGCCGAGGCCAACCGTCTCCAGCATCAGTTTGTAGAATTGCGGCTCGTTGGAACCGATGCAGATGTGGCGGCCATCGCTGGTCTCATAGACGTTGTAGTGATGCGCGCCGCCATCGAGCCGGTTCGATTGCCGTTCCTCTCTCCAGGCCCCGGATGCCAGCGACCCAAAGACCGGCGTCATGAGCGAAGCGGCACCTTCGAGCATGGCGGCATCGACGATCTGGCCTTTGCCGGACCTTTGTGCCTCGATATAGGCGGCCAGCGCTCCGAGTGCGAGATAGAGCGCACCACCGCCATAGTCACCGATGAGGTTCAACGGCGGTACAGGGCCGCCCGCCTTGGTGCCGATGGCGTGCAGCACGCCTGAGAGGGCGATGTAGTTGATGTCGTGCCCCGGCGTGTGCGCGATGGGGCCGTCCTGGCCCCAGCCGGTCATGCGGCCGTAGATGATCCTGGGATTGGGCTTGAAGACGGCGTCCGGGCCAAGGCCAAGCCGCTCCATGACCCCGGGACGAAAACCTTCGATCAGAATATCGGCCTTGCCGCAGAGAGCGAGTGCGGTCTCGACGCCATCGGGATGTTTCAGGTCGAGGGCGATGTTGCGCCGGCCGCGCAAGGTCGTTTGCACGGCAGGCGGTTGCGTTTCTTTGCCAACATTGGCCGCGCGATCGATGCGAATGACCTCGGCGCCCATGTCGGCCAACAACATGGCGCAGAAGGGACCTGGGCCGATGCCTGCGAACTCGACGACTTTCAACCCAGTGAGGGTACCCATGTTCTGCGCTCCGGTTGGAACTTCGACGTTTTTGCAATGTTACTTTTGCGCGTGTGTCGGCTTGGCGCGCGGCATCTCGAAGCCCGCGCCTCGCTCGACGAATTCGATCAACCGGGAGATGTCGGCATTGCCGCGCCCCTCGAACAAAGCGTGCTTGTAGATGAGGCGTGCAGTCTGGCAGAGCCACATGGGCACGCCCAAGGCTTCGCCCTGTTCGACCGCGAGATCCACGTCCTTGACGAGGATGTGCAACTGGGCGCCGAAATCGAACGTGCCCGTCACCACCGATTTTGGGAAAATAAAGGCCGTCGCATGGTTGCGGCCGGTTCCGGCATTGATGGCGTCGAGCATGACGTCGGGTTTGACGCCACCCTTGGACCCCATGACCATCGCTTCGCAGGCCGCCACCAGAGAGACGGCGAACAGGATGTTGTTCGTAAGCTTCAGGACTTGCGCCGCCCCCGGCCTGTCACCGGCAACGACGAACTTCGTGCCCCACTTGGCCACCAAGGGGCGCACGGTTTCGATGGCCTGCGCGTCGCCCGAGACCATCAGCGCCAATGTGCCGGCGCGGGCGCCGTCAGGTCCGCCGCTGATGGGGCAATCCACCAACGTGATGCCGCGCTTGGCGCAGGCCGCCTCCATCTCCTGGACCAGCGGCACGCCGACCGTGCACGTGTTGACCAGCAGTTTGATCCGCTTGCCTTCGATGAGGCCACCCGGGCCGAGCACGGCATCGCGCAGGATCTTCAACGTCGGCAGCGAAACGAAGACCGTCTCGCAGGTGTCGCCGAGTTCCCTAGGCGATGCGGCCCGCCGCGCCTGACGGTCAAGCAAGGGCTGCATGGCCATTTCGTTGACGTCGAAGATCACGAGGCTGTGGCCCGCATCGAGTATCTTGCCGGCCATCGGTTGGCCCATATTTCCGACGCCGAGAAATCCTACGTCCATGATTTTAGCCTTCCTCCCAGCTTCTCAAAAAAGATTGTTTGCGGATGACTTGCGCGATGCACATTGCGTGTGCGGCGTTCAAAGCTATCCATTGTTGCCGTCCCGATCTTAGGCGAGACTGGCAGCTTCCACCACGCAATGGGAGTCACAAGGCCAATGAAGATCGAAATCGAATACTGCGGCCAGTGAGGCTACGAACCACGCGCCCGTGTGGCGCGCGAACTCCTGGTGAAGTCGAAACCTGACGTCGAGGTTTCGTTGAGAAGATCCGGCAGCGGCGTCTTCGAGATTATTGTGGATGGCCGCTTGGCCTACTCGAAAAAAGCGACAGGTGAGTTCCCGAGCGACTGGCAGGTGTTGGCCTGTCTGCCCTGAGTGATGGCCGTTGCGGCGGGGGATGGCTCCCGCACCGCGTCGCCGCAACGAGGTCGCCTTGATCCTACCAGGCTTCCTTGCCTTTTTGGGGCCTTGCAACGGGAGCCTTGGCTTTCTTGGCCGTCTGTTCGGCCTCGTGCTTGTCGAACATCTTTTTCGCGGCCGTCGAGCGCTTTTCGGTCAACAGGTCACGGTTTTCCGTGCACCAGTCGAAGCTCTCGATTCGCGGCCGGTTGTCGCCGGAGAAATGCGGCATCACATAGCGCTGATAGAGTTCATACGATTTCTTCGTTTCCTCGAAGTTGGCCCAGTTGTGGACCTGCTGCAGGAAGGCGCCGAACTGACCTTGCTTGGCATAGAGCCGCTCGATCAGGGCGATGGCGTCATCAGGCGTGCCGATGACGCCGAACTTCGATTCCACGAACCATTCGGCGGCGTCCTTCCCCGGCGGCACGATGAAGCGCGGCTGGTTGTTGTTGAGATAGTCGAGATAG
>JANXRM010000183.1 GCA_025353015.1 Hyphomicrobiales bacterium | reverse complement strand
TTCGGTTTCACCTGAGCCTGCGCTCACGGCAAACTTGTCGGGTGCATCAACCCGCCAACGCAGTGCCGTGTTGTGAAGAATAGCATCAGGAGCCAGTGCGATCTCTGCCAGATAGCGCATCAGTTCGCCGCGCGTGAGTGTCGCCGTGTGCTTGGTCCGCAAGATGGGAATGAAACCGAGCGCCCGCACGTCGAGGCAGCCCTGACCATCTTCAACAGCATCGCGAACTGAAATCATGCCGAACGGTCCGAACCGCGCCCGCCAGTCGAAAGCGCATTCGTGCGTCGATATTGTTTGAATGGCAGAGAATGACATCCACGACATGGCGTCGAGGCTTCGCAACATCCGTCCTGTCTGGGTCAGCCTGACGCTCGATGAGGGACCCTCGGGCTTGACGCCGAGCCGCATGGCAAGGTCGTACACGGCTGCAGGCAGGCGGGTCTGGTTGTGCTGGTCGGTTTTGAACATTTGGCGATACCACTGTGAGGTGAATTGCCGTTTTGCGGGCTGTAGCCATCGCTATCGCCGACCCGCGCGACGGCAGTGCGGTTTTTGCCCGAGATCAAACTCTGTGGATGTAGTGCCATCACCTGTCACGCCGTAGCCCTTGGCGAGTGACTCCTTACCGTCGCTGATGACCGCAAGCGCCATTCCGGGCACCGCACCGTCAGTCATCGCTTGCTGCAAGAACTGGTCGACGTCTGGTTTCGTTGGGAAACGTCGCAGCATCGGAGTTCGCCACAAACAGCGACGACAGAAACATGATGCCAGCCGCCAATCGACACCTGAAACGGATGCCTTTTTGCGATTGCCATCATGTCGCGATAACCGCTTCAACCGGCCTGCGCGCCGAGAATGGCAGTTCCGGGCCATAGCCGAAGCGCATCACGATGTCCGGCCGGCGGCCTGGGAGGCCGACCAGCGCTGCCAGTTCCGGCCGCAAGAGCGTGACCTCGACGGGCTGATTGATGAAAGCATGTTTGAGACCGAGAGCCGTGGCCTGCAACGCAAACCGCTGGCACGCGCGGCCGGCCAGGACCCAGTGTTCAGGGTCTTCCTTCTGGCCGACGAAAACGGCAATGCCGGCAGATGCCGCAATCTGGCGCGCGTACTTTTCGTTCTCGCCCTTTGCGCTGACGAAATAGTCAAACATCGGCCGCCCGATCCAGGCCGGCAGTGTTGCATTGCCGCTCAATGCGCTGAACAAGCCGTCGCCGGATTGAAGCGCATCGCGCGCGTTGAAGCGTAGCCACTGTTTTAGTTCGCGCATGAACACCGGGTCGCTCATCTGCGCGCTGTTGCCGGCCACGACGAGTTCGCGAATGCGATCCATCATCTGCCTGTCGGTGACCATGACCAAATCTACGCCGGATCTCGTGCCCGCAGCGACAAGGGTCTGTAGGTCGGCGTGGCTGATAGGGCGTCCATCGTAGTCGGCGCGCGTCGATTGGCGTTTCGGAATAGCGGCGAACAACGCGGATCGTTCCTCCGCAGTGGCACCATATGCGAACTGTATGGACCCGCCGTTCGCAGCATTGAACGTCAATTCGCCCGCTTGCCCACGTGCCGCGGCTGCCAGTTCCAAATTCGTGGCTGCACAGCCGAGGCTCGCAAACATGTGGTGATCGTCAGCATCAACGACTGGCAGTCGGCGAGAGCTGTCAGGACTGATTTCGATTTGCTTCTCACGTATGCGAAATCGCCAGGGCTGGGTGTTATGGCTGTTCGCGGCGAGCGTCGCATAGCGCACGAAATCGCGTGCCTCTGGGGCCCGCTGCAAAGTGGCACGGGGTTCCGCTACGGTTCTGGTGTAGTCGTCCATGGCGCCGATACCCTTAAGCCCAAGGTACGCCGCGGCAGTAGCGCCGACGGCCAGCGCTCCGCCGTTGATGGCGATTTGACGTCTATTCATCGCCGTCTCTCCGAACCTCGACCCTCAGGAACGGTTCGATGTCTTCGTCATTTCTTTTTCCCACGTCCTTTTCGCTGCATCAGCTGCCGCGCGGAATGATGCACCCGCTGCATCTGAGGCCTTTGATAGTGCCTGTCTGGCGTCTATTGCGGCCTTCCTCATCGCAGCGACATCTGATTTCACAACGATTTCGGCCGCGTCTTTCGTGCGGAGTGTCGCCTCCTTTGCTGACAGCACAGCCTGTCTGGCGGTCGTCTCAGCCTTGAGCATGTACTTGTCTGCCGTCGCGGCCAGTTGCTTGTTTGCGGCGATGATACGTTCCTCCGCATTGACGCTGGCCGCTTCGGCGGCGACCGCCATCTTGTGGGCCGCGTCCAAGGACGCTTGCGAACCGTCGGCTACAGCTTTTTGGGCGGCTTTGAGCGCCAATCGGGTCGCGTCGCGCGCTTCGCCAGCCGCAATTTTGGCGTCCCGCCCGGCTTGTTTCATGGACGCCTTTGCCGCGTCCATGGTGCTCGGCAGTGCAAGCTGAGCCGTGGCAGGCGCGGCGACGGCGAGTGTCGGCCGCGATCGTCTTGAGCGTCTGCTGTGCCGCCTCGAACAGCATGGCGTAGACGGCGGCTTTGTTGTGATAGGCGATGGCTGCGACCGGGGCCGGCAGAGTGAACACGACGTGGAAGTACGCGACATCGAGCAAATCGGCCTGCCGCGCGGCCAGCCAGTCGCGTGCCGCCGATCCCAGGCACTTGGGGCAATGCCGGTTGCGACAACTATTGTAGGCGTTGCGCGTATGGGCGCAGTCCTGGCAGCGCTCGACATGGCCGCCGAGCACGGCTGTGCGACACGCTTCGATGGCTCCCATGACGCGCAGCTGGGAGTGGCTCAGATGCCCGGCATTGGCACTGCGGTACGCCTCGCCGTGGCGGCGGAAGATGTCCGCCACCTCCAGCTCCGGGCGGGCTGGCGCCACGTCACTCGGGATCCAGACTCAGCTTGACGGCAAGATCGTCGAGTGGGCTCCTCGTTCGTGCGATCAGATTGGTCGCTACGTGCGTGTAGCGCTCCGTCGAG
>JANXRM010000178.1 GCA_025353015.1 Hyphomicrobiales bacterium | reverse complement strand
ATGGAAGGCTTTGCTACGCGACGAGCAGCTGCGACGGCTCCGGCTTGAAGTCACCCATCCTGACGCCTGCCATGCTGGCCCGCACAGCATGGCCGACATCTGGGACAAGATCAAAGCCCGCCGCCTTGGTGAGCAGCAAGTAGGCGGTTGATCCGGCATGGCCGCCTGTAAATTTCGCCGCGCCCGGCGGCGCGATTGCTGGAAATCGAAGAATTCACGGCAGGCAAGTTCGGCACGTATCAGGCCGACGCCTACATCACGGGCTTTCAAACCAGTTTCGAGTTGATAGCAGCTTACCCCCGCATCGGGCGGTCGGCTGACGAATTGCAAGCTCGCTACCGTCGCTATCGTTTTCAAGCGCACTACATTTTCTGCACGGAAGCATCAGATCACGTGCTTATCCGCGCCATTATCCAGACAGCGCAAGATCAACGCCCTGACTTATTCGAGTAAGGTGCCCCACAGTGAACACCGTTCCGTCGAGGCCTTGCTTATGTGGCGTCGCAGCATTATATGTTGCGATGCAATATAAGGGGGCGACATGACTGGTCTCAGAGACAACCTGGCCAAACTTGCGTCGATGCGCACGGAACTGAAGGCAGCGCTCGCCAAGGCGGCAGGTCCCGGGCTGGACGCCGCGTTCGGCGGTCCGGCCACGACTCTGGCCGAAACCACAGACTTCGGCAGCAATCCCGGGCAATTGCGAATGTTCTCGCACGTCCCGGAAGCCCTACCGGCCGGGCGTCCGCTCGTCGTCTGCCTGCATGGCTGCACGCAAACCGCCGCGACCTACGACGCTGGCTCCGGCTGGTCTGGCCTGGCGGCGCGGTACGGTTTTGCCGTGCTATTTCCGCAGCAGCAGTCCAGGAACAACCCGAACGGTTGCTTCAGTTGGTTCTCGAGCAGCGATGCCAGCCGCGACAGCGGCGAAGCCCTCTCGATCCGGCACATGATCGACCATGTCGTCGCCCACTGCAGAATCGACAAAAACCGCATCTTCGTCACGGGTTTGTCCGCGGGCGGCGCCATGGCGTCGAGCTTGCTCGCCGCCTACCCCGATGTGTTTGCAGCCGGCGCCATCGAGGCAGGCCTTCCGCACGGCAGCGCTGGCAACGTCTCTGAGGCGTTGAGCGCCATGTCGCGCGGGCGCAGCCGAACGGCGGAGCAGTGGGGCGAATTGGCGCGATCCGCCTCCAGCCACAATGGTCCCTGGCCGCGGCTGGCGGTCTGGCACGGGATGGGCGATACCGTCGTCAACCCCATCAACGCTGAAGCGAGTGTCCTGCAGGCGCTGAACCTGCACGGTCTCCGCGAGGCGCCTGATGTCGACAGCCGCGTCGGCACGCTGCGCACGCGAATCTGGCGCAATAGCCGCGGCGAGGCCGTCGTCGAGGCGCACACCGTCGAGGGTATGGGTCACGGCGTCGCCATCGCGTCGGGAGGTGCCCAGGGCTGCGGCCAGCCAGGACCCTACGCCTTCGACGTCGGTATTTCGTCGTCACGCGCCATTCTCGATTTCATGGGACTGACGGCCGAGGCCTGGGTTGCAAAGCCATCGGCGACGACGGCTGCATCCCGTGAGTGCGACGGCATCGCAGACCTCGCTGCCAAGCAGAATTTGCAAGAGCGGCCGGCCGCAGCGGGTTCCGTGTTCGACATCTTGCGCGAGGCCGGCGTTCTCAACAGCACCGCGACCGGCCGCCGGCAATTTCCCCCGCTGAGCGGCGAGGTGCACCGCATCATCGACGCCGCCCTCCGCGCCGCCGGCATCGGCAAGAAAAAATAGCGGCTCGGGAGCGCACCGAGGCCGCGCCTGGAGGTCACGCCTTCGCTTTGGCGATCACCTCGGCGCCGAAGCGTTCGATGCGCTCGAGTGCCTCCGTCAACGTTTCGCCGCCGAGCCGCAGTGCTGCATGCGTGACGCCGACCTTTGACAGCGCCACGGCATCATCGGCCATCTCGTTGGAGGTCCCTGTGAACATGCGGCGGGCGGAGCCGTCCTGCACTTTCTCAGGCGTCCAGCCAAAGGGCGCCTGCGCGATCAGCGAGATGCCGATCGACTTCGGATCGCGCTTGGCATGTTCGGCGACCTTGTGCAGCTCCGCAATACCCGCCTGAAACCGTGCCGGCGTGTCGAGCGGCTTTTTCTGGTTGTTGTTGCCCGGGAACCAGGCGTCGCCGAGCTTGACGGTGCGGCGCAACGCGGCGGGGCTCTCGCCACCAACCCAGATCGGCGGGTTCGGCTTCTGGATGGGCCTTGGCGCAAAAATCAGATTGTCGAACGACACGTGTTTGCCTTTGTAGGCAGGGCGATCCTTCGTCCAAAGCTCCTTGAAGGCCTCGATATATTCGTCCGTTGCCCGGCCGCGATCCTCGAACGGAGCGCCAAGCAGCTTGAATTCCTCCTCCATCCATCCCGCGCCAACGCCCAGGATCAGCCGCCCGTTCGAGAGCACGTCGATGGTAGCTAACATCTTAGCCGTCTGGATGACGGGCCGGTGCGGCACCACCATGACAGATGTCAGCAGACGCAGCTTTTCCGTGCAGCCGGCGATGAAGGCCAGCGTCGCCAGCTGATCGAAGCAATGGCCGTGCTCGGACGCCGACCAGACGCCGCCGGCCGTGTACGGGTAGTGCGTGCCGAGCTTGGCTGGCACGATGATGTGATCATTGACGGCCATGAAATCAAAGCCTGCCCGCTCCGCGGCTTTCGCGACCGCCAGAAAGGCCTCGCGGGTCGTATAAACGCCGCGCGACTGCGTGCTGATACCGAATTTCATGCGTTGGTCTCCGTGTGCGGGCACGGCCAAGATTGCGGCCGGGATGAGCGCGCGCGATTGCAAGCGTGTTTTTTATCGAGCATGAGAATGCGGTCTTACAACGCCTTCGTCCACTGGGAAGTCGACAGCCAAGTCGACAGTGACTTCGGTGTGCCGTTTCCCGACGCCCGGCTACGTCACGCAGACTGCAAACAGCGACGACGCGTGCGAGTTGGAGGCGCGAAGCTGCAAGCGTGTTCTGTCAATGGTCGCATGGGCCGGGAGCATTGCCCAAGATTTACTATGTCCAGCAGTCCGTAAGTCAGGTTGCTCTATGTATTTGCGTATTTGCGCGCGGGGATGATTGGCGTTCTGGTGACTTGGGTTTGCGCTGCCCACGCTGCCAGCAATGCCGACTGGGAATACTGCGCACATGCCGATCCGAAGGTCTCCATTTCAGGATGCACGCGGATACTCGCGGATCGTACGCTGTCGAATGCCGATCGAGCCACAGCCTTGCGCAATCGCGGGTGGAGCCGCCTCGATAGCAACAACCTCGATGAGGCCGGCAAAGATGCGGGCCAGGCGCTCGATCTCGATCCTCAAGTAGCAGACGCTCATTTCGACGTGGTATCGCACGCATCAAAGCAGGCGACCTCGACGGGGGGATGCGCGACACCGAACCGACGCTCCGGCTCGCCCAGCCAGCGCACAAGTTCAGCCTGACCGGCGCCCACTACTGGCGTGCCTATGTCAACGAACAGAGGGGGCTGGTTGCGGAGGCGCGCGTTGGGCCGGCCAGCACTTCGGCCGCTCCGCGTCTATCGCTTCGCCTTCATTCTATCGGCGCCGCCACCTCGTCTCGCCCCCTCCGAGGCTGCCATCTCTCCCTGGCCCGCCCCCCCCTCACGCCGCCGCCTGCTGCGTCGTCGGCGCGTCACCGGCGACGGTCGTGCGGCGCATGTCGCGGGGGACACTCTCGTCGAAGCGGCGGACGCGGTGCATCGTCTGCCGGTTATCCCAGATGACGAGGTCGCACGTCCGCCATTTGTGGGCGTAGACGTAGGGGCGCTGCGCCGCGTGCTCGACGAGATCGCGAATGAAATCGCGCGCTTCGGGCATCGGCCAGCCGACGATGGTGCCGATGTGCGAAGACAAGTAAAGCGAGCGCCGGCCGGTCACCGGATGCGTGCGCACCAGGCTCTGGCGGACAGGCTTGAACATCTTCGTCTCGTCCTCGCTCAATTGGTCGAAGCCCATGGAGCCGCGCGAATAGATCAGCGAATGTTCGCAGATGAGGCCGTCGCAGATTTTGCGCGTGGCCTCGTCGAGCGTGTCGTAGGCGACGCGCATGTCGGCGAACTCGGTGTCGCCGCCTTCCTTGGCGACGATGCGGCCCGAGAGCAGTGAATACTTGGCGGGAATGGCGCGGAACGAGCTGTCGGAATGCCAAAGCCGATTGCCGAGATTGAACATGCGGCGGCGGTCGTCGCGCGCGAGCGGCTTGCCGTCCTTGTCCAAGTTCGAAACGTCGACCATGCCCTGTTTCAGGCGAAATTCGTGCGCCTTCGTGATGTTGCCGCCCTGGGCGTTCTCGATAGCGCCGAAGTTGACCGTGAACGCCATCTGCTGGTCGTCGTCGATCTTCTGGTCGCGAAACACCAGCACCGCATAGCGGTCCATGCCGGCCTCGATGGCGGCCACCTGCTGTGGGGAAAGCGGTTTCGTGAGGTCAGCGCCGGAGACTTCACCGGCGAACACAGGATGGATCTGGCGGATCGAAACGGTCATCGGGCAGTCTCCTCGCGTCGGTTGCCACCGTCTCGTGCGGCGGCTTCGATTGCAGCGGTCGATTCAATGTCCGATATCTTATGCGGATTTCGTCGCGGGGGAAGGGCTTCCTTCCCTGCCCGCTGCGGCACACATCGTCCGGGGCCTGCGCCGGCTCACGCACCACCGGGCGTTCACGGCCAACCGGCAAGACCAGCCAATGGCGACAAGCATCATCCCGCTGCAAACACCTGCAGCGGGCTTGAGCGCTTCACTTCCCCTTGAACTTCGGCTTCCGCTTGTCGAGCATGGCATTCACCGCTTCTTGCTGATCCTCGGTCGATTGCACAAGCGCCTGCATAGCCGACGCCATCTCCAGTGCGACCGGCAAGCTCACGCCCTGGCTTTCGCGCAGCAGCCGTTTGTTGAGCCGCACCGAATGCGGCGGGAACGCCGTGATGCGCCGCGCCAGCGCCATGGCCTCGTCCATCAACTTGTCGTCGTCGACGACCTTGGAGACGATGCCCCACTTTTCGGCCTTTTCTGCGTCGATGACGTCGCCGGTCAGCGTCATCTCGTAGGCGCGCGAGAGGCCGACGACGCGCGGCAGGAACCAGGCGCCGCCGTCGCCCGAAACAAGGCCGACGCGCAGGAAGCTCTCGGCGAACTGGGCGCGGCGGCCAGCAATGCGAATGTCGCACATCAATGTGGTGTCGCAACCAGCACCAATGGCCGCGCCGTTGACCGCGCAGATCGAGGGCACTTCCAGGTCGTAGAGCGCCTTCGGGATCTTGTGGATGCCATGCTGGTAAGCGCGGCGCATATCCACCGGCTGGCCGCCGAAAAGACCCTTCTTGTCGCGCATTTCCTTGACGTTGCCGCCGGACGAAAACCCCTCGCCGGCGCCGGTCAGGATCATGCACGAGACGCTCATGTCGGCGTTGATGCGGCGGCAGGCGTCGACAATGCCGTCGATCAGCGGATCGGTCAGCGCGTTGCGCGTTTTCGGGTCGTTGAGCGTGACGACGACGATGCCGTCGCCCTTGTTTTCAAACGTGACGGCGTCGGACATCGGGGGCTCCAGAAAAGTGCAGGGGGCAGTCGTGAGTGGCCAAATGTAGGTTGGGTCAAGCCCTTGCGCGACCCAACGAAGCTTGCTCCGTCGTGGGATGTTGGGTCGCGTGCCGAACGGAGCTTGCGCTCCGTATCAGCCCTTGA
>JANXRM010000176.1 GCA_025353015.1 Hyphomicrobiales bacterium | reverse complement strand
CTTCATCCTTGAAGGGTAGCAACCAATATGACCGAGATACGGTCCGAATTTGACGACGTGGCCGAGCCGGGCTTTGGCGATTTCGTGCAGCTGTTGAAGCCGCGCGTCATGTCGTTGGTGGTGTTCACTGCGCTGACCGGTCTCGTTGCTGCCCCCGGCCACTTGCACCCGTTTCTGGGCGCCTTCGCCATCATCGCCATCGCGATCGGAGCTGGCGCTTCAGGTGCTCTCAATATGTGGTGGGACGCCGACATCGATGCGCAGATGACACGTACACAATCCAGGCCGATTCCGGCCGGCCGAATCACCGCCGGCGAAGCTCAAACCTTCGGGATGGTCCTCAGCATCGGCTCGGTGCTGACCCTCGGCATCATCGTCAATTGGCTGGCCGCTGGGCTGCTGGCGCTGACGATCGCGTTTTACGTCGTCGTCTATACGATGTGGCTCAAGCGGACGACGCCGCAGAACATCGTCATCGGCGGCGCAGCCGGCGCCTTCCCACCGATGATCGGCTGGGCTGCTGTGACCGGTTCGGTCAGCTTCGACAGCATCCTGCTGTTCCTCATCATCTTCATGTGGACGCCGCCGCATTTCTGGGCACTGGCGCTGCTCAAATCGAAGGACTACGAGCGCGTCGGCGTGCCGATGCTGCCGGTTGTCGCCGGCGCCGCCGAAACCAAGCGCCAGATCGTCATCTACAGCGCCATCCTGGTGCCGCTGGCCGTGGCGCCGGTGCTGACGGGCCTCGGTGGTATCGCCTATGCGATCGCGTCGACCACGCTCGGCGCCGTTTTCATGGCACTGGCCATCAAGATCCGCCGCGCTCCGGAGGGTGAAACCTCGGATAAGGCCTGCCGGCAATTGTTCGGCTTCTCGATCTTCTATCTCTTCGCGCTGTTCGCGGTGATCCTTGCGGAGAAACTTGTCGCGCGGGTGCTCGCATGAGCGCGCCTTCCGACATGCCAGCGGCTCGCCCAGGTGCACAGCACGACGCCTCGAAAGATGGTTATCTCGCGTCGTCATTCGACGCACATCGCAACGGATTTCTGGCCGGCGGTACGCTGCTCGGCTTCGTGGCCGGGTTTTTGTTGCGGATGTTTGGAGCGCCGGGCTGGCTCGCCATTGGAACGTCGCTCGCCTGCATTGGTGGCTGCCTGGCGCTCGCCTATGTCCGCCCCGATCCGGCGACGCTGGCGCTCACGGAACTGCAACGGCGGCAACGCTCGCGGTCCATCGCTATTGGATTGGCTCTCGGCGCCTTGGTTTTCCTGTTCTATATCGCGACCATCGTCCGCCTCGGCGGTAACGTCGCCAACCGGGCGTTGTGAGGTGATGGCGTGAGCAACAGTGGTCGCGAAAACCAAATGCAAACGCTCAGCGCGGCGCGCAATCAACGCGTGGCCCTGGTTTGCGTGGCGGTCGTTGTGGGCATGGTGGGCCTTGCCTATGCGTCGGTGCCGATCTACCGGCTCTTCTGCCAGATGACCGGCTTTGCCGGCACGACGCAACGCGCCGAGCGGCCCTCACCCAAAGTCCTGGACCGCATCATGACCGTGCGCTTCGACGCCAATGTCGGACCGGGCCTCGCCTGGGACTTCCAGGCCGTAACGCCGACGGTCGACGTCAAGATCGGCGAGAATGCGCTGGCCTTCTACAAGGTCCACAATCGCTCCGATAAAGCTGTCACCGGCACCGCGACCTTCAACGTCACGCCGGATCAGGCGGGCGGCTTCTTCAACAAGATCCAGTGTTTTTGCTTCACCGAGCAGCGCCTGGAGCCCGGCGAGACGGTGGAGATGCCCGTGAGTTTCTTCGTCGATCCCGCCATCGTCAACGATCAGGACTGCGCATCGATCAACCAGATCACGCTGTCCTACACGTTCTATCCAGTGGAGCATCCGAAGACGAAGGCCGCCGGCACGCAACCGGCAGCAGGAGCAGTTCTCAGGTGAACCCAAGCAGGTTCAGCTGCTCTGTGACGACGCGTTGATCTGTAACGACGTGTTGGAACGTGAGTTCGCAAACAATCACGGTTCCCTCAGGGAGAGCCGGAACGAGACGGGAAATGGAGACGGGACATGGCCGACGGTCACGCTAAACATCACGACTATCACTTGGTAAACCCGAGCCCCTGGCCGTTGGTCGGCTCGATCGCGGCGTTCATCATGGCGGTCGGCGCCATCGTCTGGATGAAGACCGCAGCCGCTGGTTCGCCAGCGCTGCTCGGCATGCGTGGTCCGTGGACCTTCGCGGCTGGCATGGGGCTCGTTCTTTTGACGATGTTCATGTGGTGGCGGGACGTCATCCATGAAGCGCACGCTGGCGATCACACGCCCGTCGTCCGGCTGCACCTGCGTTACGGCATGATCATGTTTATCGCTTCGGAGATCATGTTCTTCGTGGCGTGGTTCTGGGCCTATTTCGACGCCTCGCTGTTTCCAGCCGCCGTGGAGGCGATGCCGGTCACGAGCCTCGACGGGGTGGTCACGCAAGGCAAAAATCTGATCGGCATGGTCGAGCGCAACACGTTGTTCGGAGGCGTCTGGCCGCCCAAGGCGACGGCCGACAACGTCACCTTCAAGCAGACGTTCGATCCCTGGGGCCTGCCGCTGGTCAACACACTGATCCTGTTGCTGTCAGGCACGACGGTTACATGGGCGCACCACGCGCTGCTCGAGAACAACCGGAAGGGCCTGATCTGGGGTCTGCTACTGACCGTTATCCTGGGTGCAACGTTCACGATTTGCCAAGCCTACGAGTACGGGCATGCGGGCTTCACGTTTGCAAACCACCTCTACGGCTCGACGTTCTTCATGGCGACCGGGTTCCACGGCGCCCACGTGCTGATCGGGACAATTTTCCTTTTGGTCTGCCTGATCCGGGCAATGAAGGGACACTTCTCGCCGAAACAGCATTTCGGGTTCGAGGCGGCTGCCTGGTACTGGCACTTCGTGGACGTGGTGTGGCTGTTCCTGTTCATCTGCATCTACGTCATCGGCGCGGGCAAAGTGGCCCACTGAGTACCACCTGACACTGCATCTATTTTTGCGTTGTTTGCGGCCGCGAACGGGATCACGTTCGCGGCCGTTGCTTTTGGATGAACGATCCGGATTTGATTGATGAGCAATGCTGTCATCCGTGCACTTTTGGCTGGCGTTCTCGCCGTTGCCGTTGGCTTTGGCGGCGTGCCGGTGCGCGCCGATGATCCCTTCGTTCGCGAGGTGAAGATCGGTGGCCTCTATCACGATCCAGGCAACCTCTGGAGCCGGTTCAGCCTGGAGCCGCACTGGACCGATGTGAATTTTGAAGTCCAACTCGGACCGCATGTTGATGTGCTTTGGGGGAGCCTGCGCCCGGCGTTCGGCATCACCGCCAACACGCGCGGCTTTACGTCCAAGGCCTATGCGGACGCACGTTGGGAAATCGAATCGCCTGCCGGAATTTTCTTTTCACTCGGCGCCGGCGCGGCCGTCCACGACGGCACGATCGGCCCGACAGAACGCGATCGCAAGGCGCTGGGCTCGCGCGTTCTTTTCCATTTCCCCGCCGAGCTCGGCTGGCGCTGGGATGGCCACAGCAGTATTTCGCTCTATTTCGAGCACATCTCGAATGGGTATACGCAGGATTACAACGAGGGCCTCGACGCCATCGGCGTACGCTACGGCTACCGGTTCTGAACGGCAGGCGCTAAGGTCGGAGCGTTATCGAGACGTTCAAACCTGACCGCCGAGTTCCCATGACCGAATCCATCGCCTCCTCCAACACGACCGATTCCGAAACCCTGATCCGCGTCGAAGGCCGCGCCGGCCGCATCACCTTGAACCGGCCGAAGGCGCTCAATGCGCTGACGCTCGGCATGGTGCGCGCGATCGCCAACGCGCTCGACGCCTGGAAACTCGATCCGGCGGTCAAGGTCGTGATCCTCGACGGCGCGGGGGATAAGGCGCTGTGTGCGGGCGGCGATGTGCTCTCGCTCTATGACAGCCGGGCTGCGGGCTCGGCGCTGGCGCGCACGTTCTGGCGCGAGGAATATCATCTCAACGCGGCAATCCATCGTTATCCGAAACCCTTCGTCGCCATTCAGGACGGCATCGTCATAGGCGGCGGCATCGGCCTTTCAGGGCATGCGCAACATCGCATCGTCACCGAGCGGTCGATGCTCGCCATGCCGGAGACGGGCATCGGCCTCATCCCAGACGTCGGCGGCACCTGGTTGCTCGGCCATGCGGCCGGCGCGCTCGGCGTCTATCTCGGCCTGACGGGCGCCCGCATGAGCGGGACCGATGCTATCCAGGCCGGATTTGCGGGCACGTTCTGCCCATCGGCAGCGCTGGCCGGGTTGAAGGCGGAGTTGGTGGCTCCCAACGGCCGTTCCGTGGACGAAATCGTCGATGCCCTTGCCGACGAGCATCCGGTGCCCGCATCGCCGCTGATGGCGCTGAAGCCGCAAATTGACAAATTCTTTGCGGGCCCAACGGTCGAGGCAATACTCGATGCCTTGCAGACGACGACGGACGCCTGGGCGATGAAGACCCGCGCTGACCTGCTGCAGAAATCGCCACTGGCCTTGAAGACCACGCTGTCAGCCATCCGCCAGGCGCGGCAATTGCCATGGCTGGAGGCAGCCCTTAACGTCGAATATCGCCTGTGCACGCGGCTTTTCGAGCACGGCGAATTTCCAGAGGGCGTGCGCGCGCTGCTGGTCGACAAGGACAAGGCGCCGAAATGGAACCCACCGCGTCTCCAGGATGTGACGCCTGCCATGGTGACGGCCCTGTTCGCGCCCTTCGCGAAAGACGACGAGCTGGGTCTTTATGCCTGATCCCTACACCGCGCCAATCTGGTCGATCAGGGCATGACATTCGAAATTGGAGGAACCCAAACGATGGACACCAAGGACTGCCACGGCACCAAGCTCGCTGACGGCGACAGCGTGCAACTGATCAAGGATCTCAAGGTGAAAGGCTCCTCGGTCACACTGAAGCGCGGCATCGTCGTCAAGGGGATCCGGCTGACGTCGGACGAAGGCGCGATCGAGGGCCGCTCGGACAAGGTCAAGGGGCTCGTGCTGAAAACCGAGTTCGTCAAAAAGGTTTAGGCACGTTGCCGCGCGGGGCGCGCCTCGGGAACCACAGCATGTTTCACACCGTCGTCTGCGATCTACTCGGCATTAGATACCCCGTGTTGCAAGGCGCCATGCAAGGCGGCGGCGGCGTCGAATTGGTGGCGGCCGTCAGCGAAGCCGGCGGGCTCGGCGTGTTGCCGACATTCGGTGGCACAGACCAGAAACTCAGGGCCGATATCGCGGCGGTGCGTGAGCGCACGGTCAAGCCGTTCGGTGTCAACATTATGCCCATGGGACGCGGCATCGCCGAGCGCGCGGCCGCGACCTGCATCGAACTCGGCGTGCCTGTTGTCACGACCGGCCGCGCCGATCCCGGCGAGCAAATCGTGCGACGGCTCAAAGACGCTGGGATCAGGGTCGTCTCGGTTATCCCGACCGTCGAGCATGCGCGCCGCATGGAAGCCGAGGGGGTCGATGCCGTCGTCGCCTCGGGATCGGAAGCCGGCGGCCATGTCGGCATGGTCGCGACGTTGCCTTTGGTGCCGCAGGTCGTGGACGCGGTCAAAATCCCCGTCATCGCGGCGGGCGGTATCGGGGATGCGCGTGGAATATTGGCGGCGTTCGCGTTGGGCGCGGTTGGCGTGCAGATGGGAACGCGCTTCATGGCGACCGTCGAGTCCGACATGAACGCCTGGGGCAAGGCGCAACTTCTGGCGATGCGCGAAACGGACACGATCGTCACGCGCGCCATGACCGGCGCGCCGGTCCGCTGCATCAAGACCGCCGAAAATGTTGCCTATGAAGAGGCGCTGCTGCGGAACGCAGACGCTGCCGAAGTGACCGAACTCAAGCGCCGCGTCAGGGCATCGCGCAATGCCGACGACAAGGCCGACCGGCGGCAGTCGGCGGCGGGCCAGATCGCAGGCCTCATTCGTGATGTGGTGCCAGTGCGCGATCTCATCGAAGGCTTGCTGGCCGACGCCGCCCGGCTGGCAACCCGGATGCCGCTCGTCGCCAGCCGGACGGCAGAAAAATAGGACTGCGCCATGATCGCCTCTCTGTTCGCTCCAGACATCACGCGAGGCGCCATTCGCGACGTGCAGAGCCGGATTTCGCAGCACATCCGCCGGACGCCGATGATCCATATTGATGCCGCCGAATTTGGGCTGTCTGCTGCGCCGCTCGCCTTGAAACTCGAACTCTTGCAGCATTCCGGTTCGTTCAAAGCGCGCGGAGCTTTCGCGAGTTTGTTGCTGGTGGACGTCCCTGCCGCTGGAATTGCTGCGGCATCGGGCGGCAATCATGGTGCAGCCGTCGCCTTCGCCGCGCGGGCTCTCGGGCACAAGGCCCGCATTTTCGTGCCGACGATCTCGTCGCCGGCCAAGATTCAGCGCATCCGGGACTATGGCGCCGAACTCGTGGTCGCAGGCGATACCTATGCCGATGCTCTGTCGCGCTGCGACGACTATTGCCGCGCCAGCGGCGCACGCTCGATCCACGCCTACGATCAGCCCGCGACGTTGCTTGGCCAGGGCACGCTCGGTCTCGAGATTGAGGAGCAGGCTCCGGCACTGCAGACGCTGCTGGTGGCCGTCGGCGGTGGCGGGCTCATCGGCGGCATCGCGGCAGCCGTTGACGGCCGCATCAAGATCGTTGCGGTCGAGTCCGATGGCGCACCGTCCTTGCACATGGCCTTGGCTGCCGGCCGTCCGGTCGACGCACCGCAGGGCGGGATCGCGGCTGATTCACTTGCGCCGCGTCAGGTTGGCCAGTTGATGTTCCCGATTGCGCAGGCGCGCGTCGATCACGTGGCGCTCGTCACCGACGATGCGATCCGCGCGGCTCAGGCCATGCTCTGGGACCGGTTGCGCCTGGTTGCCGAGCCGGGTGGCGCGGCGGCCCTCGCTGCTTTGATCGCGCGAAATTATGTGCCGGCCCCAGGTGAAAACGTCGGTGTCCTGGTCTGCGGCGGGAACACGACAGCCGTAGATTTCGGGCGTTCGTAGTGCGTCCGGGTTTCCCCCCGCATTCTCCCCGTGACATCAGCTTGGCGGTGGTTACCATGCGGGCGAATCCATATTCCAACACGCAAACAAGCCTGCGAGGAGAGCGCCCCCATGAGCGAAGCGAACACCGGCATGAGCGAAGCAACCGTCGTCCGGTTCGATGTCGAGGATGGCATCGGTGTCATCACCGTCGACTATCCGCCTGTGAACGCGTTGGGACCGGGCGTCTCGGACGGTATCATCGCCGCGCTGGAAAAGGGGGAAGCCGACCCCAAAGTAAAAGCCATGGTGCTGATGGGCGCCGGGCGGACATTCATCGCCGGCGCTGATATCCGCGGGTTCGGCAAGCCGCGCGCCACGCCCGCCAAACGTACGTACGACGTCATGGATCAGGGCAATAAACCGATCGTTGCAGCGATCCATGGCTATGCGCTGGGTGGTGGCCTCGAGAATGCGCTCGGCTGCCATTACCGGATTGCGGTACCCTCGGCCAAGGTCGGCCTGCCGGAAGTGCAGATCGGCATTCTTCCCGGCGGCGGCGGTACGCAACGGTTGCCGCGCCTGATCGGCCCGAAGCTCGCGCTCGAGATGATCGTATCCGGCCGCCATGTGCCCGCCGCCGAGGCGAAAGCACTCGGCATCATCGACGACATCATTCCGGGCAAGGATTTACGCAAGGAGGCGATCGCCTGGGCGAAGGGCATCGCGGAAAAGCGCCCGTTGCCGCGCGTGCGCGACAGGTCGGAGAAGCTCGCGGAGGCCAAGTCTGATCCCGGCATGTTCGACGCTGCCCGCAAGGCCTACGCGCGCAAAATGCGCGGCCAGCCGGCGCCCGAGAAATGCATCCAGGCCGTGGAAGCAGCCTGCACGCAGCCGTTCGACGAGGGCGTCGCGACCGAGCGGCGGCTCTTCGGCGAGCTCGAGAACAGCGACGAGGCCAAGGCGCTGCGCTACGCCTTCTTCGCCGAGCGCGAGATCAACCGCGTGCCGGGCATGCCGAAAGACCTGAAGCTGCCCGAGATCAAGACCATCGCCGTGGTCGGCGCGGGCACCATGGGTGGCGGCATCGCCATGAGCTTTTCCGACGCGGGGCTGCCGGTTAAGCTGGTCGATGCCAACCCTGAGGTGCTGGCTAAGGGCTTGGCGCGCATCAAGGCCAACTACGAGACCAGCGTCAAGCGCGGCTCGCTCACCCAGGCCGAGATGGACACGCGGTTCGGCCTGATCACGCCAATCGAAAAAATGGAAGACATCGGCGACTGCGATGCCGTGATCGAGGCCGTGTTCGAGCGCATGGACGTGAAGAAGGACGTCTTCCGCCAACTCGATAAGGTCATGAAGCCGGAAGCGCTGCTGTTGACCAACACGTCAGCGCTCGACATCGACGAAATCGCGGCCGTGACCACGCGGCCCGAGAAGGTGGCGGGAACGCACTACTTCGTGCCAGCCAACGTCATGAAGTTGTTCGAGGTGGTCAACGCCTCCAAAACGGCGCCGGAGACGCTGGCCGCGGCCATGAAGCTTGGCCGTGACATCAACAAGGTCAGCGGCTATGCCGGCAACTGCGACGGCTTCGTCGCCAACCGTAGCCGCATTCCCTTCAACCTGGAGCAGGGGTTGATGATCGAGGAAGGCGCCTTGCCGCAGCAGATCGACAAGGTGATGGAGGGCTTCGGCTACCCGGTGGGCCCGTTCAAGGTCAACGACATGTCGGGGCTGGACGTCTCCTACGACACGCGCAAGCGCCGTGCGGCCGCCAGTCCGAACTACCGCGGCCTGCCGATCACGGACGCCATCGTCGAGGCGGGCCGGCTCGGGCAGAAAACCGGTGCTGGCTGGTATCGCTATGAGAAGGGGGACCGCACTCCGCACGTGGACCCGGCGCTGGAAACCCTGATCAAGGCGACGGCCGAGAAGCTCAAGATCCAGCAGCGGACGTTCACCGACGACGAGATCCTGAAGCGGCTGCTGTTTGGCTCCATCAACGAGTGCTGCAAGATCCTGGAAGAAGGCAAGGCCATCCGCGCCAGCGACATCGACGTGATGTGGCTGCACGGCTTCGGCTTTCCGCGCTATCGCGGCGGGGTCATGTACTGGGGCGACACGATCGGTGCCCGCGAGATCTACAATCAGATCGCCGTCTGGCACCAGCGGTACGGCGCGCGCTGGAAGCCGTCCGAGTTGCTGCGCCAGTTGGCGGAATCGGGCGGCAAGCTACGCGAAGCCAAGGCGGATAAGCTCCGCTGACCCCGAACGCCAGCATTGGGCTGGCGACGATCGTGATCATTGACCGGGCTCGGCGCCATGCGCCGGGCCCGTTTTCCCAAGTCTGATCGGTTGCTCCATCGCAGTGCATCAATTGTGTGACGGACACGGGCCGCTTGCCGCAAAAATCGGCAAGAAGACCGGATTTTTTGCAGTATTAACAAATAACTAATCCGAGACATGCAAAAAACGCATGCCGGAACCAGGCTATGCCGTCTTGTTCGCAGATGCGAGATCTCTTACCTTCTGAACAAGCCCCGCGGCACTGAAAAGCGCTCGTTGAGGAGCTACAAAAACAAGCTAGGAGATTGAGCATGGCACGTGACCTCGCACTTTATGACGATGCAACGATCGACGCGACGATCACTAAGGCGCCCGCCGTCAAGGGCCCGTCCGTCTGGACGCGCATGCTGGAGGCCTTTGCCTCTTCGCGCCGCCGTCAAGCCGAGAGCGCCGTCGAGCGCTATATAGCCATGAACGGTGGCCGGCTGACCGACAACATGGAACGCGACATCAGCCGCAAGTTCGGCCGTATGGCTGGCGATGGGCTCTGAGCCGCAGCCGGAACGCAGCCGCACGGCGCCGCGGTCGTCAGACGGGCCAGACTTTTGATCAAGGCTTTGATCGAGGTTTGAGGCCCCCGAAGACACGGAATTTCGAAACGGCCGCCTCAGAGCGGCCGTTTTGCTTAGGCGATCGACAAAAGGCCGGTCCAGGGACCGGCCTTTCAAGGATTATTAGCGGCCTGTGCGCCCGTCAATGGCGCGTCGAAACCTGCCAGGCTTCCAGTGTGTCGACGCTGGCGGGCGGCACGCCCTCTGCAACCGTTGCGGTCTGTATCGGCACGGCTTCGACTGTTGGCGTGACGACGGCCGGGGCTTGGCCATGGGCGTAAATCGGTTTTGCTGCGGCCCAGATCCGGTTGAACGTCGCCCGCGATCGAGCTGAAGCTGCCTCGTTATCGTCGACAAAGCTTGCGAACGCGTCGCGTTTCTCGGGCTCGCGGCGCATGCAGTCGCCAAACCAGAGCGAACGCCCGCCGAGCACGAGCTGCTCGTGGCCGTCCAGATACCGCGGGTCGTGCAAAACGCGGATCTCGTGGGCAAACGCCGGATCGAACTGCATCCGCCAGGCATCGCCGTCGGTTGCAACGGCCGCCCCGGTAAACGCGATCTGTGCGCCGAGATTGCGTTTTGCCAGTGCAGACGACAGCTCGAAGATCACACGGGCCGGCAAGCTGTCCGGCGCGCGGGCGATCAACAGCATCGCGGCCGGGCCTTCGGTCAGCTGATCGAGGTTCGAGGTGATGAAGTCTCGGAGCTGCTGCTCGCGCTCCTCCCGCTGGGTCGTCTCGTTCCGGGGGGGGGACTTCAATCGCATGTTTAGTTCCTTCTCGTGCGGGTGGCCGCCCACGCTTGTTGCATCCCTATTAGGCAACATCAGGGTTAAAAAAAGTTTATGCCCCGGGTCATCCTGAGACGATCCGGGGCATTTGATTTTCTGGAACGAACGGAACGGAGAGGCGCTGCCTCAATCTTCGCGCTGTTTGCTGCCCGTTTTAGCCTTCGCGTTTTTCCGGTGCGAGCCGCATGGCCATCGAGCGGAAATCGTCGGCTTCGACTGTCACATGATCAAGGGCAGCGGTCTGGTCGTCTTCAAAACCAGCGAAACGGGCTTGCTCCCAGGCGGTACGCTCGGCGCGTGCTGCCAGCTCGGCCGAGGCTTCCGGCAGCGAGATCACCGCTGACGTCTCGGCATCCGGCTTTACGACCGGCAGCGGCGGCGGGAGAGCCTGATTCCGCTCGGATACCGGCTGGGGCTGAGCCGTCGCCGTAATCAGCTCGACGACGTCGGCTTTTACATCCATCACCGATTCGACCCGGCTCGCTGTCGCGCTCCGGAACAACGATTGTGGCAGGGCTGCTTCGCTGGCCGGCAGCGTATAGGTCACGGTCTCGCGAACAGCCTCGACCTTCACCATCGGGTCGGCTGCCTTGGCGACTGGTTCCAAGACTGTGACCGGAGCACTCTCGCCCCGTGCGGTGTCGAGGGACGTGCGCTCGGGGGACGTGCGCTCCGGCGCCAACTGCGGCTTCTGCGTTGCCGGCCGGATCATGGCTGGATGCAGAACGACATTCTCGCCGGTCGGGATGGCAGCAGTCGCACTCGACGGGCCGGGGGTGGAGGCGCCCTCAAGCGTTTGCTGCGTGCCGTTGGGTGCAAAACGATTGCGCATGGGCACTTCGGCTGCCGGGGTGTCGCCGGGCCGCGGCCACGGCGCGGGTTGGTGTGCCATGGAATAGCCGGTGGCGGCGCCAATGCTGCCCGCAGATGCGCTGGTCCCAGTCGTGTCGCCGCCAATTGTGTTGGTAGCGTTGCCCGGCTCACGCCGAGGCGCGGGCTGGGGAAACCAACCCGGCTGGCCAAACTGTTCTGGCTGGAGCATGGCGCGCTGCACTCTCTCTTGCGCGGTCGCAAAACCAGTTGTCTCACCGAACGGCGGCGCTGGGTAACTCGCGGTCGCCGAGGAAGGGCGCGAAGCCGCGGCTCCGTTTCCGCCGACGACATACGGGTAACTTGGTGCGCCGTTCAGACCGCCGTTCATATCCGGACCGGCGCTGCCGCCACGCGCACCAATGGAATAGCCCGGCCGGCCGCGATTGGCCGCCGCCATGGCGCTGGCGGCCGCGTGCGCCGCAACGCCGGGCATCTCGCCGGGATGGCCTTGCGGGTTGAGGCTCGGTTGAGTGTCGCGGAACATATCTTCCTCGACGCGGCGGCGGCGTTGATCGGCCTCGACGCGGCGGGCAGCCCCCATGAC
Source organism: Hyphomicrobiales bacterium (assembly GCA_025353015.1). Classification (GTDB taxonomy): domain Bacteria; phylum Pseudomonadota; class Alphaproteobacteria; order Rhizobiales; family Hyphomicrobiaceae. The sequence goes on along the minus strand of JANXRM010000176.1, from coordinate 2,564 downwards.
AGCGCCCAGAATGATGTCCGACCAGGCGCCATCCTTGAACCGGTAGATGCGGAAGGCTTCCGAGTTTGCAAACTTGCTGCCCTGGCGACGCAGGCGCTTCTGGATGGTCTTGGTGCCAAGCAAGGGGCTGTGCACCCGGGTGAAGATCTTTTCCTTCTCGAAGCTCGCGAAGAGATTGGCGAGCAAATGCGCTTCCTGGATCAGCTGCTCGGCGTCCGACACGCCATAGCCCTGGCCCTGGCGGCCATTACGCAAGTTCGGGCGATAGGGCGCATTCAACGGCACCGCCGCGTAGTAGTCACCATGGAAATCAAACACGACGTGGCGGAACAACTCGAAGTTCTCGCGGATCTCCTTGTCGTGGTGGATCTCGTTGAAGCGCGACAGGATCTGGATGACCGGCCCGCGTTCGGCAGCCCGCATCTTCGGCAGCAGCCCGTTGAGGCGGCCCGTCGCCTTCTTCATGGAGACCAGCAGCAGGCAGAGATCGACGAACATGGCGATGGCCAGTGGCACGTAGTCCCGCTTGGAGAGGCCAGCCTGCTCGGCCATGGCGGTCAGCTTGGCCTGTGCCGCAGGCGTCGCCTCAGCCGATTGCACGGCTTTCTTCTGCAACTCGCGCAGTTCCTCGGGCGAGGGCGGCATCTTGAACGACAGCGCACCGTAGAACGTGGCGGTCAGCCGGCGGAACGCCTCGATGACCGCTTCGGAGCCTTCGACGGTCGCAATCTTCGGCTTCTCCAGCGACGGCAGTTCGTCGATGGCGCGCACGACACCCTTGAGCGCGGTCGTCAACTGGCCATCGGGACAAGTGTAGGTGCCGCCCTTGGTGTCGACAAACGTCACCTTATCGGCGCGCTCGTTCAGATCCATGCGGATCTGCTTCAATTGCGGATCGGTGCGGAAGGCATTGAAACCGACGACCGTCATATCGAGCTTGCGGCCAAGCGTGCGCATGAACTCGTTGCGGGTGCCACTTTTGGTATCGACCGTGGATTTGTCGTCGCTGGTGATCTTGGCGAGGTCGCCGTTGAGCTCGGCGATATCCGTTTTCACGGTGCCGACGCGCCCCTTGACGAAGTCAGCTGCAAACTTGAAGCGGCTGGCGTCGTCGTCGCGCATTTTGCGGCGCGGACCGTCGCCGGGTTTGGAATTCGGGCATGAGGTGCCGGCCTGCCGCTCGGTATCGGATTTCTGCGTTGAGATTGCCGTCAGGCTGTCGAGCGTGCCTTGCAGCTGTTCGAGCCGCGTCATGGCGGCGTGCAGTGAGTTCTGTACCTGTCCAACTGCGGATTCGGCCGAGCGCGAGGCTTCCGACCGGCTCTCCAGCACCTTCCAATAGAAGCCGAAGCCGAAGCCGATCGAGATGATCGTCAGGAAAACGTAGCCCGAACCGAACAACAGGCGCGAGAACCAGCCGATGTCGGAGAACATCTGGTCGAGCAGCCAGACCACCATCACCATCAGCATGGCGACAGAAAAGCCGATGATAAGCTTATGGATCAGCGGCAGGTCGCCCATGTTGGCTTCGACCAGCTCGAGCATGCCGACGTAGGTCGCAACCCAGGAGAGACCGCCAAGGCCGAGAACCAGGAAGAAGCGCTTCCAGTCGCGCTTGGCTTTGACCTCGCGATCGTCGGCGTTGTCCCAGGACAGATCCACGTTCCGCGACGCCACGCGGCCGCCGCCGGTGGAGGCTTGGTCTTTGCCGCTCTCGGATTTGCCCGTCTCGGAATTGCCAGTGTCGGATTTGAACGCCATGTTTGACCCGGTTGTCTTGTCCACCACCGGAGTCCCGCGCTGGCCGTAGTGTTCCCGGCGGCCAGTTCCGCGTGCCCCGACGTGACGTCAGCCTCTATTGCCTCGCGCCCTCAGGGCCGAAAGGCTGTTCCAGCATCAGGGGTTACCGGCCGTTCATGTCGCCAGCACGGCCAAAGAATGACGGACCGTTCAGACTTCGCGTGGGATGTGCCACAGGGCCGCCACAGAATAGCCGAGGTCGGGCGGCGGGCGCGTCGCGATGACTGCGTGCGCTGCGAGAACACTTCGATCAGCAGGGCGCGTGTTGCCCCAATTCCCGACTACCGGTTGGGCTTGCGCTTCGGCGGACGCGCGGGCTTCGTCATCGGCACGCCCTTGGTCGTGAACTTGCCGCCGAGCGGGCGGGATGTCGGCCGTGCAGGCGCTGCTGACTTCGCAACGCCCGTGCCGGCGGAACCGGCGGGCTGCACCGATGGTATCAGCTGGTGCTGGCCCGATCCGATCAAGTCGGCGCGGCCCATGGCTTTCAAGGCCTCACGCAACAGCGGCCAGTTCTCGGGATCATGGTAGCGCAGGAACGCCTTGTGCAGGCGCCGTTGCCGCAAGCCCTTGATCGCCGGAACGTCTTCGGACGCGCCGCGCCGGACAGCCTTCAGCGGGTTCTTGCCGGAGTGGTACATGGCGGTCGCCAGCGCCATGGGGGACGGCAGGAACGTCTGCACCTGATCGGCGCGATAGCGGTTTTTCTTCAGCCACAGCGCCAACTGCAGCATGTCCTCGTCGGTCGTGCCGGGATGGGCTGC
>JANXRM010000161.1 GCA_025353015.1 Hyphomicrobiales bacterium | reverse complement strand
CTGCCGAAGCTCGACCGCATGGCGGATGTCGCAAAGCGACTTGACATACCCCTCAGTCGCCCGCCGATCAATGTCGCCTTCGCGGCCGGCACCAACGCTGCCGGCGTCCACCAACCTGCGTGTACAGATTGCGGTGACTGCTGCTCGGGCTGCAACGTTGGCGCAAAGACCACCGTGCAGATGACGTATCTGCCGGACGCCACTAACCATGGCGCCGAAATCTTCACGGACGCGACCGTGCGCCACGTGCGCAAGGAGCCGGACGGATGGCGGGTCTTCTACACAGTCACCAGCCAGCGCCGCGACCATTTCAAATCACCCGAACGATCAGTCTCGGCGGATATCGTCATCATCGCTGCCGGCAGTCTCGGGTCGACGGAAATCCTGCTGCGCTCGCGTGAACAGGGCTTGGCCGTTTCGGACCGGACCGGTGAAAGCTTCACCGGCAACGGCGACGTCCTGGCCTTCGCCTGGAACGGTGAAAAGGAGGTCAACGCCATTGGCATCGGCGAACCGGCAAAATCCAACGTCTCAGCCCCGGGGCCGTGCATTGCCGGCGCCCTCGATTTGCGTGGGCCCGGACCGCTCGAAGACGGCATGATCATCGAGGAAGGCGTCCTCCCGTCCGGCCTGGCCGAAATTCTGCCCGGCATCTTCAACGCCGGCGGCAAGTTGTTCGGCAAGGACACATCGAGCGGAATGCTCGACGATTTCCAGCAGTCCATCCGTCGCGCGGATAGTTGGTTGCTCGGCGCCTACCGTGGCGCCATGCACAACACCTCGACGTTTCTGGTCATGGCCCACGACAGTGCCGGCGGCTCCATCAAACTCGACGACGATCGTGCCAGCGTCCATTGGCCTGATGCGGCACGCCAACCCGTCTACAAGCACATCGAAGACAAGCTGCTTGAAGCGTCTGCCACGAACTCCGCCACCTATATCCGCAATCCCATCCAGAACACGTTTCTCGGCCAATCGCTGGTGACCGTTCATCCGCTTGGTGGTTGCGGCATGGGCCAGGACAGCGCGCACGGTGTCGTCGACCACAAATGCCGCGTTTTCGATGCGACACCTGGCGCATCGGCCGATGCCGTCCACCAGGGGCTCTATGTCGTCGACGGCGCCGTGATGCCGCGCCCGCTCGGCGTCAATCCCTTGATCACGATTTCGGCAGTAGCCGAGCGCGCCATGATTCACATTGCTGCCGACATCAACCGCACACTCGACGTGACGAAGAGTTCCGGCAAGCCTGTCATCCATTTCATAGCGCCGTCAGATCCGAAGGCACTCGCCAAGGGCTTGTTCCGGACCATCAAGTCGGGCATCGCATTCGCGGATCTGACGGGCGGTGCCGAAAGGCTCGGCGCCATCGTCGCGGCGGAGGCATCGGTCATAGGCAAAAAACTCGAGACCGCCAAGGCCGTCGCGAGCGCCGCAATCGAAACGATGACTACGTCAAATGCTGGGGCGGCGGCACCAACGGCCGCGACATCCGCTTCGACAGCGCCAGCAGCAGCAACCGCGCTATCTCCAACCCAGCTCGAAAGCACCGGTGTCGAGTTCACCGAGCGCATGGTGGGTTACATTTCGGACCGCGCCAATGCCGACTATCGCGCCGCTGAAACCGTTGGGCGGACGTTCGGCACGACCTTCGCGTTCACCGTCACGGTGCGCATCGACGATATCGATCGTTTCATCCTTGACGCCGGCCACGAAGGCGCGCTGACCGGCATCGCCATCTGCCCGATGCTTTCGCCCGAGCCGTTGGACATCGGCCATGGCGTTTTTCGATTGATGCGAAAATCCGCCGACGCCGTCGAAACGCGGCTGTTCGAATACCAGATGCAGCTGACGGCGCGAGACGGCCGCAGCTACGCGTTCCGCGGTCACAAGAACGTCCACGATGATCTGCGCCCCGCCGACCTTCTGATCGACACGACAACGCTGTTCGTCGACCTGATCGAAACGGGCAACACAGGCAAATCGGCACGCGGCGTTCTGGTGATCGAACCTATGGATTTCTCACGGCAGTTGCGATCGCTGCACGGCTTCGGCGGCGCCTCGATGGTCGAACGCCAGCATGCCGTCGTGAAGTTCGGCGCCCTGTTCGCGGGCACGCTTTACGATGTCTACGGCAACATCTTCGCGCCGTTGAAGCGTTTCAATCCGACCCGCATCCGCAAGAAGCGCGGTCTGCGCGCCGGTGCGCCGCGCGTGCACACATTCCAGACGCTCGACGGCAAAACATTGCGCCTGACGCGTTACAATCGGGACGGCGCAAGCACGAAAGGCCCGTTGTTGTTCACACACGGCCTTGGCGTCTCGAGCCAGATCTATTCCATCGACACCATCGACACCAACCTGCTCGAATACCTGTGCGAGCGGGGCTATGATTGCTGGCTCTTGGACTTCCGCGCCAGCATAGATCTGCCCTATGCCAAGGACCGCTGGACGGCCGACGATTGCGCCCGCTACGACTATCAGCCTGCCGTCGACCTAATCCGGCAGGAAAGCGGCGCCCCCACGGTCCAGGTGATGGCGCACTGTTTCGGCTCCACGACCTTCGTGATGGCGTTGCTCGGTGGCTATCTCACGGGCGTCCGTTCTGCTGTCATTTCGCAGATCGCCGCCGACGTGCTCGTCCCCTTTTTTCCGCAGCGGCTGCTGGCCTACTTGCGTTTACCCGCATTGCTCGACCGTCTCGATGTAGGTTTCGTCAATGCCCGCGCAACGACCGAACAGGGATTTGCAAACAACGCCATCGACACGCTGATCCGCTTCGCTGTTCCGTTCAAGCGCGATGTCCGCTCGCGCAACGCCACGTCGAACCGTATCACGGCACTTTACGGGCAGCTCTACGAACTTGACCAGCTCAACGCGCTGACGTTCGATTCCGGCCTGGCCGAAATGTTCGGTGAAGCCAATATCGATGCCTTCAAACAATTGGCGCGGCTCGCCCGGAAAACCGTTCTCGTCGATAAGGACGGCGAGGATGCCTACATGCCGCATCTGGATCGCATGGCCTTCCCGATCTGCTTCATCCATGGCGCGAAAAATGGCTGTTTCCTGCCGGAAAGCACGGCGCGCACCATGGACAAGCTGATCGCGCGCAATGGTGGCCGGCTCTACGAGCGTCATTTGATCCCGAACTACGGGCACATCGATTGCATCTTCGGCAAGAATGCCGCCAGCGACGTCTACCCGAAGATTTACGAGCATCTGGAAAAAGCGGCGACAGCATAAATCCGCTGTCGATCACGCGCCTCGGAAGTATCCGTCCAGGAAGCGCTCGTAGACGCGTGTCAGCGCCAGGAGATCGGCAACGGGAACCCGCTCGTCGACGGCGTGGATCGTTTCGTTGACAAGGCCGAACTCGATGACGGGACAAAAGGCCTGGATGAACCGAGCGTCCGATGTGCCGCCGCCCGTGGTCAGCGCGGGATCGCGGCCGGTGACCGCTTGGACGGCCTCGCGCATCGTTGATACCAGCGGCCCAGGCTTCGCCAGGAACACGTCGCCTGTGCCCCAGAACGACACCGTGTGCCGCGCATCGAGTTCAGCCGCAAAAATCGCGCACCGCTCGCGCACCCACGCCTCGAGCTTCGGCCGCCGCCATAGATCGTTATACCGGATGTTGAACTTCGCCCGCGCTTCCGCTGGCGTGATGTTGGTGCCGTTGGTCGGTGTCGAAAGCGCCGTCACCTGCAACAATGAAGGCTGGAAATCCGGTGTTCCCTCGTCCAAAGGCACGGCAGAAAGGCGATCGATGATCCGCGCCAGCTTCGGTACGGGATTCTCGGCCAACAGCGGATAGGCGACATGCCCTTGTTTGCCGAGCACAACGATTTCGCCGTTGAGTGATCCGCGGCGGCCGATCTTGATCTCGTCGCCAAGCGCACGGGGATTAGACGGCTCGCCGACGATGGCCGCATCCATCACTTCGCCTCGATCGGCCATCCAATCGAGGACCTTCATAGTGCCATTGATGGACGGACCTTCCTCATCGCCCGTGATCAGAAAGCTGATCGAGAAATCGGGGCGCAATTTGTTTCTTTCGATGAACCGAAGCGCGGCAACGACGAAGCACGCGATCGCACCCTTCATATCGACAGCACCGCGGCCGTAGAGGACGCCGTCGTGGATCTCGGCGCCGAATGGCGGCCGCGACCAGGCAAGCGCGTTCCCGACTGGCACGACGTCGGTATGCCCGGCGAAGCACAGATGCGGCTGCCCGCGCCCGAAACGCGCGTAGAGATTGTCCACGTCAGGCGTACCAGCCTCCGACATCACCAGACGGTGACATTCGAACCCGGCGGGCGAGAGAATGCCTTCCAGCAGCCCCAGCGCGCCACCTTCCTCCGGCGTGACCGACGGACAGCGGATGAGATCTGCCGTGAGGCGGACGGGATCAACGAATGATATCATCTAAACAAATACCGCCTTCGCGCCGATCATCGTCTCGATGTCTGCGTCTTGATACCCGAGCTCGCCGAGAATTTCACGCGTGTGCTGACCCAGCCCCGGGCATAGCGCTTCCGGCGTTCCCGGCTCCAGGCGCGGCGCGCCCGGAATATTTGGTGTCGCCCAGGGCTGATCGGAGCCCGGCTGCACCGTCCACTCGATCAAGCCCGTCGCTTCGGTATGCGGATGCGTGACAAATTCGCGATAGCTCTGCAACAACTCGTTCTGCAGGCCCGCCGCCGTGAACGTGTCGCGCCACGCCGCAGCAGTCTTCGTCTTGATGACCTCGGCAACGCGGCCCGTCAGATAGGCCGCGTGCGCCACCCGCCCGGTATGATCGGCAAAGCGTGGATCGTCGGCTAGTTCCGGAAAACCCAACACTTTGCAGGTGCCTTTGAACTCGTGGTTCTTGAGTGCGCCAATCTGCAGCCAGCGGCCGTCGTTGCCTTGATATGTGCCGCTCGGCGCGGTCGCCGCCTTGAGATCGCCGTCGCGGTAGGAGCCCATCATGCGGATTGCTTGCAGATTGGCCGCAGCCTCCATCAGGCTGGCGTCGATGCGCCGCCCAGGCGCGCCATTCGCACGGGCATAAAGCGCCGCCGCGACCGCTTGCTGCGCAAAAAGCGCCGTCGACATGTCGACGATGATCGTCGGTGTGCGATGCGGCACGGCATCGGGGCCCTTGTTCTCAGACATGAAGCCGGTGAATGCCTGCAGGATCGGGTCCATCGCCGGCTTCTCGCGGTAAGGCCCAATCTGGCCGAAGCCCGAAATCGAAACGTAGATGAGCCGCGGATTGATCGCCTTCAACCGGTCATAGGAGAACCCCAGCCGGTCGATGACACCCGGCCGGAAGCCTTCCAGGAATACGTCCGCGGCCGGCAGCAAGCGCTCGATGGCCGCGCGCCCCGCCTCGGTCTTGAGATCGACGGCGATGCTCCGCTTGCCGACGTTGGCCGCGACCGAATACGCCGTATTGCCGCCGTGCAATGGACTGATGCTGCGCGACCAATCGCCTTCCTGCGGTTCGACCTTGATGACGCTGGCGCCATGCCGTGCCAGCAGCATCGCACAATAGGGACCGGCAACGCCTTGGCTGAGGTCGACGACACGCAAGCCCTGATAGGGTTTCTCGAAGCTCATCAGGCCTGCTCCTTCGCGACCGGCCCGCGCGGATTGAGTCGCGCCGCCTCCGCCATCACTTCGACCGCATCGGGAGACTTGGCGCGCACCGTCAAGCCCGTCACACCCATGTCTTCCCAGGCGCGATACCGCTGCTTGATACGCGCCGGCGGACCGACAAGCGATTTGAGATCGACCCATTCGTCCGGCACCGCGGCAATAGCTTCATCTTTGCGGTGCGCGAGATAAAGCTCCTGGATGCGGTCCGCCGCCTCCTTGAAGCCACGCCGGATCATGATGTCCTTGTGATAGTTCTTGTCCTTGTGCCCCATCCCGCCGACGTAGAGCGCCACATCGGGCTTCAGCTTCGCCAACGCCGCCTTGACGTCGGTGTTGACCTCCACATGTGCGCCGACCTGGATCTCGAAATTGGCCATGCCCTTGCCGTTACCGGCGCGGCGGAAACCTTCCTCGAGCCACGGCTGATATTCCTTCATCGACCCCGGCACGAGGCCGAGCGGCAACCAGCCATCCGCGATCTCGGCCGTGAGCTTGACGGTCGCCTCGTTGCCGGTGCCGAGATAGATGGGAATCTTCGGATTCATATGCAGGATCGATTTCAGCGGCTTGCCGACGCCGAGCGCGCCTTCGCCCGTGTAAGGCAGCTTGATCTCCGGCCCGTCGTGCGAGACCGGCGCCTCGCGCGCGAAAATCTTCCGCATGATCGCGACGTAGTCCTTGATGCGGTAGTAGG
>JANXRM010000156.1 GCA_025353015.1 Hyphomicrobiales bacterium | reverse complement strand
AGGAACGAACGTCCTGACGAAGCAGAAGGCAGTGCCGTTGAAGGCGGACGGAACGAGAGCGGCAAGGACGACAGCGGCGAGCAAGGGGGCGGCGAAGGCGAAGGCCACCACGAAGCGGCTCACCACCACCAAGACGACGCACAAGCTGGTCTGGCGCGACGTCACCTGCCGGATCACGCACACGCCGGACTACATCTCGAAGGGCTGGACGCACCTCGAGCTGATCGTCGTGAAGCCGAAGGGCGCGCCGGTGCCGATCACCAGCACGGGCTATCTCTCGCACTTCCTGGACGAGGACCTGCTCGCCAAGCACAGCCGACCCGTGGCGTTCTTCATCGCCTGGGTCGAGCGGGAGGCTCGAACGAAGGCCTGGGCGAAGGCCGAGTTCAAGTGGCGGCAGCTGGAGCTGTTCAGCGCGTGACCGCGAGACCGGAAAAGCAGGGCTCCGACGGCGATGCTGCCGGAGCCATTGATGCCGATGCAGGCCGGCCAGGAGGGAAAGTTTGCTACCCCGCCGCTCGTTTGCCACATCCCAGCCCAGCGATTCTGCTACCCATGTGCTACCCAGAGGGTTTTGAGGGTGGGTAGCGCTTCGTCTAAGTCCTTGATTTTATTGGTCGGAGCGAGAGGATTTGAACCTCCGACCCCCAGTCCCCCAGACTGGTGCGCTAACCAGGCTGCGCTACGCTCCGAACCGTTTTTCCGGCCCTTGCGACCCGGCGAATATCCGGGAGGGACGGACTTGGGACACGCGAACCGGCACGGTTGCCAGCCTGCGTCCCCAGGGGATGCACGACAGATAGGGCAAGTGAGCATGCCGCGCAAGCGCGCCTTATGGAACCGCCAGGCAAGGCCGCCGGATTGGTGAACGTTTTGATCGAGCACGTCACGCCCTATCGCGCCGCATGCCGATTGCTGGCCTGAAAAATGCCGCGGGCCGAAAACATGGGCCATGCAAGCCTCAGGGCCCAAGCAAACAGGGGGCCGCGCATCCTGCCTCTTGCCTCGACGGGGCCGGTGTGGCATCGCCTGTCCGGACATTACCATCTGGCAGCGTCGTAGGCGTCGGTCGCCGCCCGGCCTCGGCAATCCCGGCTGCGCCATGGCTATGCCCATGGGTATGCTGGCGCAGAAAACTTTGGCCCAGCCCGACGCACGGCACGTTTTGGGGCAACCTTGGGAGAGCGCCTTGGAGACCTTCGACTACGTCATCGTCGGCGCGGGCTCAGCCGGCTGCGTGCTGGCCAACCGCCTGTCGGCCGATAGCCGCAACACGGTTTGCGTCTTGGAAGCAGGCCCCTCCGACTGGCTGCCCTGGATCCATATCCCCGCCGGATTCATCAAGACATTCTACCACCCCAAGGTGAACTGGCTCTACAGCATGGAGCCCGGCGACTATACGGGCGGGCGGCGCATTCACGCGCCCCGCGGCAAGACGCTTGGCGGCTCCTCGTCGATCAACGGCCACGTCTATAATCGCGGCCAGCGCATGGACTACGACACCTGGTCGCAATTCGGCAACCGCGGCTGGGGCTATGCCGACGTGCTGCCCTATTTCCGCCGGCTGGAAAACCGGGTCGGCGCGGGTGACCCAAAATTTCGCGGCCGCGACGGGAGCCTGACCGTCACCGACATCGACTGGATCCATCCCCTGTGCGAGGCCTTTATCGCCGGCGCCGAGAGCTTGGGCATCCCGCGCAATCCCGACTACAACGGTCAGACCCAGGAAGGCGTCGCCTATTCCCAGCGCACGATCTCCAAAGGGCGGCGGATGAGCGCGGCGCGCGCGTTCCTGCATCCCGTCATGAGCCGCCCAAATCTGACCGTGCGCACCAACGTCCACGCCACGCAGGTCGTGCTGGACGGCAAGCGGGCAACCGGTGTTCGCTACGCCAAGGGTGGGCGCGGCGGCGCTGCGGGCGAAGTCCGCGCGGCCAAGGAAGTGATCCTGTCGGGCGGCACTTATAATTCACCGCAGTTGCTGCAGTTGTCCGGCATCGGGCCGGCGGACCTTCTGCGCCAGCATGGCATCGAGATCAGGCATGCGCTGGCCGGCGTCGGCGAAAACCTCAAGGATCATTACGCCCCCCGCTTCGTTGCCCGCGTCAAGAACATCGAGACCATCAACGAGCGGGTGCGCGGCCTGAAGCTCGTCTCCGAGGTCGCCAAGTGGACGTTCGCGCGGAAGGGCATTCTCGCCCAATCGCCGACGCTGGTTTACTGCTTCTGGCGCTCGCACCCCGATGTCGCCAATTCCGATCTGCAGCTGACGTTCACGCCGGCGAGTTACCGGGAGGGCGTGCAAGGCGAACTCGAGCGCGAACCCGGCATGACCGTCGCCTCCTGGCAGCAGCGGCCAGACAGCCGGGGATACGTGCACATCGGGTCAGCAGACCCATTCCAGGCACCGATCATTCAGCCGAACTACCTGGCGGAGGAAAGCGATCGCCGCGTGCTGCTGGCGGGCATGCGGTTGGCGCGTCGCCTGCTCGCGTCAAAGCCGCTCGAGCCCTACTACGCGCATGAGGATTTTCCTGGTCCCAAGGTCCAGTCCGATGACGAGTTGCTGGGTGCAGCCAAAGAGCGGGGCACGACCACGTTCCACCCGGCCGGCAGTTGCCGCATGGGCCCGCGCACGGACCCCCTTGCCGTCGTCGATGATCAGTTGCGCGTGCATGGCCTCGACGGCCTGCGCGTGATCGACGCGTCGATCATGCCGACCATGCTGTCGGCGAACCTCAACGCGGCCACGATGATGATCGCGGAGAAGGCCTCAGACAGTATCCTCGGCCGCACGCCGCCGGAACCGGCCAACCTGAGCGCTTGATGCCCCGATCAGCATTCTACGACAGACACCCAACCCTCGAGGCATGACTGTGCCAGCCAACCTCCTGCTGTATCTGGCGGCCATCGAGATCGCGCTGAAATTGTCGGCGGGATTGATGTTGCTGATCGCACCGAAAACATTGGCACGCGCATTGGGCCTGCCGCCGGCCGATGAGGCATTCTGGCCGCGCCTGCTCGGGGCGACACTTGTCGGCCTTGGTCTCGCATCAGCCCTGGAAGCGCACTATGTACCGGGCAAGAGCCTCGGTCTTTACGGGACGACGGCGATCAACCTCTGCGTTGCCGCCTGTCTCGGCGGACTGCTGATCCTGGGACGATCGGCCCCTTCGAAACGCGGCCGCGGCCTGCTCTGGCTTGCGGCAGGCCTCCTGACCGTGCTCGGGCTGGTCGAGATCATTGCCGCCGCTTAGCGTTCCCATGGCGATACGTGCAGCGCCATAGCCCGCGGACGACACGTCCGTTCAGCAAGTCCCGCGATGGAATCGGCGCACGTATCGTCATGGGTGTCCTTAACGCGTCCTTAGCTGTGTCCTGCCAAGGTCAGCGCGTCTTTGATGGGTGCGCCCGGAAGCGTCGCAGGCTGGCACATGCCTTGCTTTCTTTCGCTGGGATCGCCCCAGGGCCAAGGATTGCAACTGATGTCCGATTTCGTTTTGCGTCGTTCTGACATGCATCTCGCCGGAGATGACGCGCACGTATCAATGCGGTCAGACTTGCCGCCGGACATCGCGCCGGATTTGGCATCGACGATTTCGTCCAATAAGGCCGAAGCGCCAGCCATTGCAATAACCCCGCCGGCAGCATTGTGTTTCCGCCTTGTATCGACGGCCGGCGAGCTGTCCGCCCTTCGCGAGGAATGGAACGATTTGTTTGCGCACGCCGGACGTCCGGAACACGTTTTTCAGACGTTCGCCTGGAACTGGGCGTGGAGCCAGCACTATCTGATGCAAAGCCGTTTCCGCCGGGGGCCGAACCTCGCAATCGTCACAGGTCGCCATCGAGGGCGGCTCGTTCTCGTGCTGCCGATGGTCGTTGAACGCGTGGCGGGCCTCAGACAGCTCTCATGGATGGGCGAACCGGTCTCGCAATACGGCGACGTGCTGGCGATGCCCGAAGCAACCGACGTTTCGACGCTCGCGGCGGCCTGGGATTTTGCCGTCAGGGCAACGCGGGCGGATCTGGCTAAGCTGCGCAAAGTTCGCGCCGATGCCACGATTGCGCCTTTACTGATGCAGCTCGGCGCGGCAATAACCGCCACCGAAGAAGCCCCCTACCTCGATTTCACGCGCGCGGCCGATTTGGCAGCCTACGAAGCAGGCCTTCCGGCCAAAGGCCGCAAGAACCGTCGCCGCCATATGCGTCGCCTGGGCGAACGCGGCACCGTCGCGTTTGAACAGCATTCTGGCGACCGCGACGCCGCACATCTCGCCGACTACGCCGTCCTGCTGAAGCGCGCATGGCTGCGCTCGCGCGACCGGATCTCGCTGGCCATGGCCGATGACCGGTTCCGCGCGTTCTTCGCGGATGTGGCGGGCGGTACGCACGAGGGCATGAGCTGCAAGGTGCTGGCGCTCCGCTCTGCAAACGAGATCGCGGCGATGCAGATCCTGCTCGAATGCAAGGGCCAGAGCTTTCTCCACGTCGCCGTCTATGGTTCCAAGTTCGAGAAGCTGGGCGTCGGCGGCCTGCTGCTCGAGCATGCACTTGGCGACTGTGGCCGCAACAAAATCCAGCGCCTGGACCTGCTGGCCCCCCGGCACGAGTACAAGATGGAATTTGCCGACGGCACCATTGCCATCAATGACCACGCACTGGCTTTGACGACGGGCGGGCGCGCCTATGCGACTGTATATCTCGGCATGCGCCGGAAACTAAAGTCGGTCGTCGAGACTATGCCGGCACCGGCACGCCGGTTGATTGCCGGCGCGATCGCGGTGTTGAAGCGGTAGGCGGCGGACAAACCAAACTTACTTCTGCCAGTCGCCGATTTCGGCGCGCTCCAGCCCAAGGTTTTCCCTGAGCGTGGTGCCGCGATAGTCCTTGTGGTAGAGGCCGCGGCGTTGCAGTTCCGGCACCACGAGGCGCACGAAGTCCTCGTAGCCGCCGGGCATCACGGTTGTGCCAAGCACGAAGCCGTCGCAGCCGCGTTCCACAAACCACTGCTCCATCTGATCCGCGACGTCCTCGGGCGTGCCCTTGAAGATCGGCTGCTCGCGCAAGCGTCCGCGCCCGGAATATTCGACGAAATCGCGCACCGTCGGGTTCTTCGTGCCCGCGCCCTCGATGACTCGGTCGCGCATGCCGTGCATACCCGACAAGGCCGCCATCTCGGCATCGGTGAAGGCGTCGTCCATGCCCTTCGAGCCGAAGTCGAAGTTGATCGCTTCCGACAAGAGCGACAGCGTATCGATTGGCCGCGCCAGGCTGTCGGCGAGGGCGAATTTTTCTTCGGCGATGGTGCGGGTTTCGCCGACGAAGGCATAGCAGGCTGGCGCGATCGAAACCTTGTCGGGATCACGCCCCTCGGCGGCAATGGCGGCCTTGACCTCGATGTAGTTCGCCTTGGCGGACGCGAGATCCTTATAGGACGCGAAAATCAGCTCACCCCAACGGGCCGCGAACTTTTTGCCGCGGCCGGATTGTCCAGCCTGGATGATGACCGGGCGGCCTTGCGGCGTCCGCGGCACGGTGAAGGGTCCGCGCGACTTGAAGAACTGGCCCTGGTGATCGAGACGATGGACTTTCTTGCCGTCGGCAAAACGACCCGATGCCTTGTCGACGATCAGCGCGCCGTCCTCCCAGGTGTCCCAGTGGCCGAGCACCACATTCAGAAACTCGTCGGCGCGGTCATAGCGCAGGTCGTGCTCCAGATGCTCGTCGCGGCCGAAATTCAGCGCCTCACCGTCGTTGACGGATGTGACCACGTTCCAGGCCGCACGGCCGCCGATCATGTGGTCGAGGGTGGCCCAGGCGCGGGCGATGTGAAACGGCTCGAAATAGGTGGTCGAGCCGGTGCCGCCGATGCCGAGCTTCGAGGTGGCTAACCCCATGACGGTCATGATCGTGATGACGTCCAATTTGACCACGCGCACGCCACCCTCGACCGACTCGACGTGATCGTTCTTGTAGCGGTCGGGCATAGCGAGGCGGTCGTCGAAGAAGGCGAGGTGGAATTTTCCGTCCTCGAGCGTCCGCGCCATGCGCTGGAAATACTGCGGCGTCAGGAAATCGCTCTGCGAGGCCGGATGGCGCCAGGAGCCGACGTAGTTCGAGCAGTTCTGCGCCTGCATGAAAGCGATCATAGTCATCTGGCGGGGTTTCGACATCAAGCATCTCCCGTGGCCTCTCCGCGATATTGGCGAATGAGGGTCAAAGTGTCAGGATCATCATCTGGTTATCAGGCGATCCTCAAGTTCGGTTCCCTGGCGTGCCGGTTGGCCCCGGCAAAGCTTCAGCTGCCAGGGCTGTTGGCTCAGGCACATCGGCAGCGTTAGCGGCGGATGCGGATAGCGATGACGCAGCGGCATCACCTGTGACAGTGGGGCCATCGCGATCACCCGTCGTGAACCAGTCGGTTCTTGGCTGCGTGTCCTCGCCGAGTTGCTCCGACCGCGCGAAACACCATAGGCACATGGCAAGCCCCCCATTCCAATTCGCGGTTACGCCTTGAAGAGCCGCTTGGAGGCGAGCGCGGCGCCATCGGACATCGCCTTGAGCTTGGCCCAGACCACGTCCTCGGCGACGCGCCCCATGCCGGCCGACGTGTCGAAGCCGCAGTCGGTGGCAGCCAGCACGCGCCAGGGATCGCCAACTGCTTGCGCGACGCGCACCAACCGGTCCGCCACCACTTCCGGATGCTCGACGAAGTTCGTCAGCGTATCGATGACGCCGGCCGCCAGGATCTGATCGTCCGCCAGCGGCCGCTTCTCGAACACGCGCACCTCATGGGCATGGCGCGGATTGGCGAGCGGTAGCACGAAGCCACCGACATTGGCACGCTGCAGGATGGGCCAGATGTCCTCGAGCGGCACATCGCGATCGTGCGGGCCTTCGTAATTGCCCCAGCAGACATGCAGCCGTATCCGGTCGCGCGGCAAGCCCGCAATGGACGTGTTGATCGTGTCGATTACCTTCTCGACGAAGCCCAGAAACTCCGAGAGCGGTTTCGACTGGAACAGGCCGTGCCGCTCCAGCGCCAGATCCGGGCAGTCGAGTTGCAGGACGAAGCCTTGGCGCACGATCTCGCGGTACTCGATGGCGACGGCTGCACCGATCGCGGCCAGATAAGCATCGAACGTCGCGTAATGCTCGTTGCGCACGATGGACGCAAGGATGCCCGGCGAAGGTGCTGTAAAGAACGGCTCGACATAGCGACCTACGACGTCCGCCAGCGCGGTCTTGAAGGTCTGGCACTCGGTCTCGAGCTCAGCCTGCCCCTGATAGCGGATTTCGCCGATGCACTTCGGCAGGCTGTCGCGGTTGCTGACGGCCTCGCCGCGGGCCTGGACCTGCCGCGCCAGGTTCTCCTTGTATTTCGGGTAGGCTTCGAGATCAGCAAAGCCCTGCCGCGAGCCTTGCCCGCCAAGTCCGCTCAACCGGCGGCGCAGATAAAGCACGAAGGATTCGCGCTGCTGCTCGCCGTTGTTGATGACGTCGATGCCGGCTGCCAATTGCTGCCCGATCACCCAGGGCACCGCCTTGGCGCCGGCGTCGGCGATTGTTTTCTCATCGACGTTTTCGCCGCGCGCGCGCAGGGCATAAGCCCGCGTCAACTCGGGCGGCCGCGGCAAGCTGCCGACGTGGGTCGTGAGAATACGGGTGTCGCTGAGATGCATGGGAACTCCGGGAGTGGAATGGCGCGCATCTTGTCTGCCTGACGCCACGCACGCAACCGCAATTGGCGTAGCAAGCACTTCTGCGACCATCATTGGACTGCTGCGGCAAACCTGCTTATGACCGGTGCGAACCAGCGACTACGCCAGCAGCCAGGACACCGCCGCCGCCATGAAGATCGAATATCACCGCACGCTCGTCGGCGACCGCGTCCGCGTTGCAGCCTTTCATCAGGCGTTGGAACGCGTCATTGTGAAGGGCCAGAGCGTCGTCGTCGATATCGGCACGGGGACGGGGCTGCTGGCGTTCCTCGCCGCCAAGCTTGGCGCCAAGAAGGTCTATGCCTACGAGATGAACGAGATCGGCGCGGTGGCCGAACGGCTGAAGACGCTGAACAAGCTGCGCAACATCGAACTCATTCCCGGCCGCTCGACCGAGATCATCGATCCGCCGCGTGGCGATATCGTCGTCACCGAAACGCTCGGCAATTTCGCGCTTGAGGAGTTCCTGGTCGAAACGATGAACGATGCGCGGACGCGGCACATGAAGCCCGGTGGCGTCCTCATCCCGGGCAACGTTGCGCAGTTCGCAGCCCCCGTCACCGCACCGCGCTTGCGCGACGAACTCACCGTCTGGGACCGCGTCGGCTACGGCCTCGACTTTGCGCCCGCCCGCGTCATGAGCCTCAACAACGTCTACATCCGCACCCTCAAACCAGCCGAGTTGCTGGACAAAGGCAAAAGCGCTGTCCGCTGGGACTTCGCTGATTTCAGCCAGCCCAACCGCATGGCCCGCAAAGGCGACGCGCAATGGCAAATGAAATCGGCGACGACAGTCTATGGCCTAGCGATCTGGTGGACCGCGGCGCTCGGGGCCGATCTCGCATTGACAACGAGTCCGCTGGCGGAAGCAACGCACTGGGAGCAGTTGTATTTCCCAGCCCTCGAACCACTCGAACTCGCGGCCGGCGAAACATTGCTGGCCGAAATCCGCACAAAATCATCCGAGGAAGCCGGCACCGACATCGCCTGGGCCATGGCGATCGTCAATGCCAAGGGGCGCGAGCGTGGCCGGCAGGCGCTGTCGCTCACCAAGGGATTTTTGCCGTAACCGGTTGCATCACCGGCCGGGCTTACTCTTTTGCCCGGTTCTTGCGCACCCAAAACCCCAGGCTCGCCCAGCCGAGTCCCGCAATCGCGGACACGACGAAAATCCCGGACAGCAGCTTCGGCGTACCCGTGGTCTGGCCGAACCGCATCACGCCCCACGCGAAGATCGTGCCCGCAATCCCAGCTGCAAACGCACCGACGACAATCTTCTGCAGCTGATCGGCGTTGCGACCGAACCAATAGCCCGCCACCAGTGTCGCCGGATTGAACAGCGCCAGCAGTAGGATATCCAGCACTTCAGGGGGGACGGCCACGCTCAACCTTTCCCTTCGGTCTTGTTCCCCGCTTCCAACTCGTCGCGCAGTTTTTCTTCTTCATACTGGATGAACCAGCCGATCATCTGCCGCCAAAGCGCTTCGCACAGGTCCGGCGGCACGCCCTTGGCCTCGGCCTTGGCGCGCACCTTGTCGATCACCTGCTGGTTGCGCCAGGGCACGTTGGCTTCCTGCTTCAGGCCGAGCTTGATCTGCCAGGCGCGTTCGACATAACTGAACCGCTCGGCGATCATCTCGACGAGTGCCGTGTCGCAACGGTCGATCTCGACGCGCACATGCGAGAGGTCGGCACAATCTTTGGGTGGTCGTATGGTCATGGCGGGTCCCTGGCCGGCTGGATGAGTGCCGCCATCCTTAGCACACCATCGCCAATGCGGGAGGTACCTCAGTGACGGGCCAGAAACCTTGTGATGAGCCCCGATGTTTTCCGCGGCTCCTCCTCGATGGGAACGTGCGTGCAGACGTCGAGAACATGCAGGCTGGCATTGGGCAGAGCCCGCGCCAAGCGTTCGCCGATCGCCAGTGGAACAACATCGTCCTTCCGGCACCAAATCAGCAGGGCCGGCTGCTGGATGCTCGGGTAGGCCCGTGTCAACTGCGCGGCGTTCGGTGGCACAATCTGTTGCACCGTAGCAATCAACGCTTCCTTTCCACCGGCATCATAGAGCGGGCGCGCATAGGCCCGGATATCTTGCAGAGTAGCGGAACTCATGCTGCCATCACTCGTCAGCGCCAGCGCGGCAATGGTTTCCGGCAGCAAAATAGCCAAGCCGACGGGACCAATGATCGGGTCGCGCAGAAGCTCCAAGG
This sequence comes from Hyphomicrobiales bacterium, assembly GCA_025353015.1. Taxonomy (GTDB): domain Bacteria; phylum Pseudomonadota; class Alphaproteobacteria; order Rhizobiales; family Hyphomicrobiaceae. Next base: position 8,913 of record JANXRM010000156.1, on the reverse strand, counting down.
CTCCCGTCAACGGCTGCGGATAGGCCGCGCTGTCGATCAGGACCAACCGCTTGATCGCCGAGCTGTCCGTGCGGTTGAGATCGAGCGTCGTGGCCAGGGCAACCCCGCCACCAAGTGAATGGCCAATCAGCGTCACGCCCGTGAGGCCCTCGCGGTGCAGGAACGCTTTCACCAAGGCCGCCTGATCGATCGGGCCGTAACGGCCGTCTTCCGGCTTGTCGGAACGTCCAAAGCCTTTGAGATCCACGTTAAGGACACGATGCCGGCGCGCCAAGGCTGGGACGATAAAACGCCATTCGTAGGTGCTGGCCCCCAGACCATGCAGCAGCACGACGGGATCGCCCTGGCCGCTCTCCTCGACGTAAAGCCTGACGACGCCCTGACCTTTCGCCGTGACCTCGACGAAGCGCCCCCGCCCAGACGCCTGGGCACCCGGAGCGGCCAACAACGTGCTGACAATGGCAAAGAGGCCAGCCATCGCCCGCCAGCTCGTCAGCCACGGCCGCGGAAATCGATTTCGAGGAGGAGACAAGCGAACTCCCGCGGCAATTATTGTCGCAAATTCCGCCTACCGAGGTACATGATTTGCGGTCCGGCGCGCCACAAAAGCAGTCATAGCCGAGGCATGCCACGGGGGGCTGTGGCGCCGTGGTCACAGCAGAGGCGATCCAACAAAATAGCACAATAATGAGCATCACCACGCCGACGTCCGGGCCGCACGTAAACCTATCGCGGCTTCGTGCCGCTCATGGCGTAGTTCAGCATTTTTGCCGCCAATTGGGCCGCGGTGAAATCATAGGCATGGAAGCCTTTGATGGGTGCGAACTCGACCAGATCCATGCCGACGACCCGCCCAATCTCACAGGCGCGGCGGATGTAGGCCAAGAGTTGCAGATAAGTCATGCCGCCAGGCGTCGGCGTGCCCGTGGCCGGCATGATGGCGCCGTCGAGCGCGTCGATATCAACAGTGATGTAGACCGGCCGACCCTGCAGCGGCTTCAGGATCTTTTCCATGTCCCAGCGCGCCTGATCGAGGCCGAGGTGCATGTCGATCCGGTCGCGATTGGCATTGTAAAAGTCAGCTTCTGCCTGGCAGAAGGCGCGGATGCCCACCTGCACCATGCGGACATGCTCGTGATCGAGGACACGGCGCATGGCAGCGGCGTGCGAAAAATGCTCGCCCATGTAGCCGTCGCGAAGGTCCGCGTGGGCGTCGAACTGCAGGACAACGAGGTCCTTGAAGCGCTCGGCGAACGGGCGGATGGCGCCCGCCGTCAACGAATGCTCACCACCGAGCACGAACGGCAGCTTGCCCGCGTCCAGCACCGCACCGACGGTCGCGGCCAGCATGTCCAGCGCCTTGTCAACGCGCTTGGGGATCCTCGGCTGGACGACGGCGGCAATGCCAAAGTCGAGGTAGGGCTCGCGCCCGAGTTCCTCGTCGTAGAGTTCGAGCTGATGGCTGGCGTCGAGGATGGCTTGTGGCCCCTTCGCCGTGCCACCGCCGTAAGAGACGGACGCCTCCAGCCCGAACGGAATGACGACGGCTTTCGCCTTGTCCGGCGTATCCGCGTCGAGCCGCACGGGATCGAGGAAGCTTGCTTCGCCGGGGAGATAGGTGAGTTTTCCGGATTTTTTCATAGGGCAACAAACCTATCCATTGTCATTCTCGGGCTTGTCCCGAGGATGACACCCGAAATGCCAACGCACGCCGACCGCCCTACTCGCCTGCCACCGCCAACGCGACTTCGCCGTACATGGTGAACATCGGCTCGTCCTGCAGGATCACCTCGTCGTAGTGGCCGTAACCGTTGAAGTGGCCAGCGATGGCGCGGGCGTAGGCGCCGGTATTGCCGATCTCCAGGAAATCGCCCTCACGCACGCTGTCGGGCAACAAGAACGGGCCCTTCATATGATCGATGGAATCGCAGGTCGGGCCCCACAGCTCGAACGGCGCCAGCACGTGCGGGTCCCGGACGTCGCGGCCGATAATGCGGATCGGGAATACGAAGCCCAGATGTGCCGCATCGAACAGCATGCCGTAGCTGCCGTCGTTGATGAAGAGATCGCCACCGCGTCGGGCATCGACACGCACGATCAGGCTTTCGGCTTCGGCCACCAGCGCGCGGCCGGGCTCGCACATGACGCGGCAGCGGTCAGCCACCGGCAGCGCCTCGATCCCATGACGTATCACAGCCATGAACTCGGAGAGCGGCGAGGGCATCTCGTTGGAATAGCGCGACGGGAAACCGCCGCCGACATCGATCCGGTCGACGACGACGCCGGCCTTGACGATCAGCGCCTTCACCTCGCCGAGCGCAATGGCATAGGCCTCGGGCGTCACCGTCTGCGAACCAACGTGAAACGTGATGCCGATTTCCTTGGCGACCTGCCGCGTCTTGACCAGCAGCCGTGCCGCCTGCGCGCCGACGATGCCAAACTTGCGCTCGAGCGGAATGCGGCTGTTCTTGGCCGGCACTGCAACCCGAACCCAGAGCAGCAGATCCTTGGCGTTGCTGGTTTCGTCCAGGATCTTTTTCAGCTCGGCTTCACTGTCGAGCGCGAACGAACGGCAGCCAAGCCCGAAGGCGCGACGAATCGCGTGCCGGGATTTCACCGGGTGCATGAAGTGGAAGGTCGCGTCGGGAATCGTCTTCGCGTCCTCGATTTCCGGCAGCGAGGCGACGTCGAAATGGCGGATGCCCGCGCCGTAAAGGGCGCCAAGCAGAAAGACCGAGCTGTTGGCCTTGTAGGCGTAGGCGACGTCGCCGGGAAAGTTCGCCAGGAACCAGCGCGCGGCTAATCCGGCCGCATGCGGGCGGAAGCCGACGACGGGCTGCTCGGGCTTGCGCGCCGCGATCAGCGCGTTGGCGTTGGCGAACGTGTCCAGTTTGACCATCTCATATGACCCCCGCGACGGAGCATGCCATTCGGCACCAAAACAGGGAGCGCCGGCCGCGACTCCCGTTGAGCGAGCCGAAATAGGGCCGGCGCGCCCGCGTGTAAAGAAACTTCGCAGCCACAAAGCAAAGATGACAAGCGTCCGCCTCCCGAAAAAAAAGCGGCCGCCCGTCAGGCAATCATCGTAGCGCCGCCGGGATCAAGCCTTCCGCTGGCCCTGGCCCAGCGCATAGCCACCCGCCCCCTCGCCGGCGATTTTGCCGAAGACGGCGCCGGACGTGAGGCCCGTACCGCCGGGATAGTTGTGGTAGAAGAGCCCGCCGACCAACTCGCCCGCCGCATAGAGGCCGGGGATCGAATGGCCGTCCGTGTGCTCGACCTCACAGCCGGAGCTGATCTTCAGACCGCCGAACGTGAACGTCAGGCCGCAGCCGACCTGATAGGCCTCGTAGGGCGGCGTATCCAGCACGTTGGCCCAGTTCGACTTGGCAACAGCAAGACCGTTGGTGCCGCGGCCGTCCTTGATCGCGGGGTTAAATGGCACGTCCGTCATGACGGCGGCGTTGTAGGCTTTGAGCTCGGCCAAACAGGCCTTGGCATCGACGCCCTCGAGCTTCTCGACCAAACCCTCCAGCGTATCGGCTGATACTTTGGTCATGCGTTTGATGCGGTATTCGCCGCGCAGCATGTGCAGCACCTTCTTGTCGAAGATCTGCCACGCCATCATGTCGGGCTGGTCCTTCACCACGTGGCCGTACTTGGCATAGGTGTAGTTGCGGAAATCGAAGCCCTCGTCGACGAAGCGCTTCCCCGTGGCGTTGACCATGATGCCGAGCGGATAGCTGTGCTTCTGGAAGTTGTCGCCGACGGTCAGGTCGCCGAACGGTGGCGCATTGAAGTCCCAGGCAACGGCATGGCCCGACGACCAGTGGCCGTGCGGAATGGCGCCGATGGCGAGCGCCATGTTGATGCCGCCCCCCGTATTGAAGCGCGTGCCGCGCACCTTCGCCAATTCCCAGCCGGGGCCCATGTAGCGGCAGCGCATCTCGGCGTTCGATTCAAAGCCGCCGCACGCAAGCACGACCGCGCCGCAGCTGAGATCGGTGATCTTGCCCTTCTTGCGCGCCTTGACGCCGATGACATTGCCGTCATCGTCGGTGATCAGCGCGTGGCCGGCGGTCTCGTAGCGAATGTCGACGCCGTTCTTGGCGCAGATCTCGTGTTCGGTGTCGATCAGGCCGTGGCCACCGCCCCAGGTCTCGACACAGAGCCCGCCCCAGAACTTGAACTTGCCGTCAACCTTAAAGGCCTGGCGGCCTTCACTGGTCTGGAACTTGACGCCGTGCTTGCGCCACCACTGCCAGGCCGGCGTGGAATTCTTGACGAGAATATCGCACAGCTCGGGGTCCGTGCGATAGCGCGTCATCCGGTACATGTCTTCGAAGTACTGCTCCTCGGTGTAGGTGCCGAAGTCGCGCGCCTCGATCTCGGCGTCGGAGAGATCGACCAGCGTCTTGACGTCGTCGGGACCCGTGTAAACGAGGCGCAGCGCGCCGGCCGTATAGGTGGAGTTGCCGCCGCGTTCTTCTTTGGGCGCTGCCTCCAGCATGATGACGCGGGCGCCGCTATCGCGGGCCGCCATGGCCGCCGAGCAGGCCGCATTGCCCGCACCAACGACGATGACGTCGGCGTCGAGTTCTTTTTTAGCCATGTGTGGTCATCTCCCGTTCGGAGGGGCCGGCATCCGGTCCCTTATGTTGCGATTTCGAAGTTCCCGCCGTCTACTTCTTCGCGCCAAACGCGATCGGAAAGAGCCCGCTTTTGACGATAACCGGCGCATTGGCGGGCGCCATCAGAAATTGGATCAGAGCCTTGCCCGCGTCCGGTTCTTTGGATGTCGCCGACACGCCGGCTGAAAACACGGTGATCTTCTGCACGGCATCAGGAATGACGCCAACGACATCGACGCCGTGCACCGCCATCAACTCGCTCATTTGCTGGAAGCCGATCTCTGCTTCCCCGCGCGCAACGACCTCGGCGACGGGCTCCGCTGGAACCATGCGCGCCTTGCCCTTCATCTGCTCTTCGATGCCAAGTTTCTTGAACATTTCGTTTTGGACATAGACGCCGCTGGCGCTATCGGAATAGACAACCGACTTTGCGGCGATCAATGCCTTGCTCAGAGCTTCGGGTGTGGCGATATCGGGCTTCGGCGATCCGCTTTTCACCGCGACGCCGATCGGCGAGTTCACCATGTCGACGCGGCTAGCGGGTATCACCTTGCCTTGCTCGACCAACTGGCCGAGCGCGTAGCCGACCATGATCAATACGTCCACCGGCTCCCCCCGCGCGAGGCGGACCGGGATTGCATTCTCAGTCGTGCCCATGGAAGGCCCGTAGGCCGTCAGCACCTTGTGACCGGTTGCCTTCTCGAACTCCGGCACGAGCTTCTTGTAGGCCGAGCTCAGTCCACCTGAAATCATGACGCGAACCTCGGCGGCCTCGGCCGTTGCGAGCGACGCGCCAAGCAGTACTGTGGCTGCCACCAGATGGCGCGCAAATTGCGTCAGTCGTCCCATGATCATCTCCCGATTGCTCCTGAGCACGCCCGTCAATTCACGCTGCGCCTCACGGTCGGGCTGTCGAGCGAGAACGCAGGGATGGCCACGTTCAACATTTTGCCGTCCGGCAGTTGCATCTGGTAGCTGCCGACCATAATGCCGGAGGGTGTCGTCAACGGGCAACCCGACGTGTACGTGAACGCCTGCCCCGGTTCCAAGACCGGTGTCTGGCCGACAACGCCAGGACCGCGCACGGTTTCCTTTTTGCCATTAGCGTCGGTGATCAGCCATTCACGCGTCTTGAGTTGCGCCGTCACCGGCCCGTCGTTGGTGATGTCGACGGTGTAGGACCAGAAATAATAGCCCTCGTCCGGCTGCGACTGCTCTTCCACATAGGCCGGCGTGACGCGCACGCGGATGCCCAGGGTGACCGTTTCATACATGCGAGCGGCACCTTCTGCGAAACAACCTAGTAGAAACTGCGGAGCAAATGCGGTGCCAGACTTTAGCCTGGCACCGCGCACCGCGCACATCGCTGACGCGCCAGATGCGAGCCTAATAGGTTTCAGGCTGAAGCCAGACACCGTTCATACCGAAGCTAGACACCACTCATACTTTAAGCGCTGCAATCCCGTGGTCAATGTCGGCGATCAGGTCCTCCGGCGCCTCGAGGCCGACCGAGAGCCGCACCAGGCCATCGGAAATGCCGAGTTCGGCGCGCACCTCGGGCTTCAAGCGCTGATGCGTGGTCGTCGCCGGGTGGGTGATCAGGCTTTTCGCGTCGCCCAGGTTGTTCGAGAGCCGGATGATGGCGAGGCCGTTGAGAAACCTGAACGCCGCCTCTTTGCCGCCCGCGAACTCAAACGAAACGAGCGTCGAGCCGCCCGTCATCTGCCGCTTCGCCAGCGCCCGTTGCGGGTGATCCTCGCGGCCGGGATAGATCACGCGGGTGACGCCTTTGGCTTTCTGCGCGGCCAAGTGGTCGGCGATGCGGCCCGCGGCCTCGGTTTGCGCGCGCACGCGAATGCCCAGCGTCTCCAGGCCCTTCAGCATCACCCAGGCGTTGAACGGGCTGATGGCGCCGCCTGTGTGCTTATAGAAAGGATGCAGGTGATCATTCACGTATTTGGCCGAGCCAAGCACGATGCCGCCGAGCACGCGACCCTGGCCATCGATATGCTTGGTCGCGGAATAGACGACCACGTCGGCGCCGAGTTGCAACGGCTTTTGCAGCATCGGCGTCGCGAACACGTTATCGACGACGACCAGCGCGCCGGCATCGTGCGCGATCTCGGACACAGCCTTGATGTCGACGAGGTCCAGGCACGGGTTGGAGGGCGTCTCGAAGAAAAAGGCTTTGGTGTTCGGTCGCACAGCTTTTTTCCAGGCCTCGATGTCGCGGCCATCCACGAGCGTCGATTGCACGCCGAATTTCGGCAGCAGATCCTGGACCACGTACAGGCAGGAGCCGAACAGCGCTCGCGCCGCCACGACGTGATCGCCAGCCTTTAGGAAGCACATCAGCGACGCCGAAACGGCTGCCATGCCTGACGCCGTGGCGCGCGCCGCTTCCGCGCCTTCGAGGAGCTTCATGCGATCTTCGAACATGGCGACGGTGGGGTTGGCATAACGGGAATAGATGAAGCCGCCCGATTCGGTCTTGAAGCGTTCCTCGGCCTGCTCGGGGCTGTCGTAGACATAGCCTTGCGTGAGGAACAGCGCCTCAGAGGTCTCGGCGAACTGCGAGCGTAACGTGCCGCCATGCACGAGGCCCGTTTCCGCCGACCAGTTGGCCGGGTTGGCGAGCCGCTTTTTGCCGTGACCGGCGTTGCCCTTGGAATCGCTCATCGCACAGCTCCCTCGCAGTCCCCAGCCCCTCTAGCATGGGTGGAGACGACACATCACGGCCGGATATAAGGTCAGCCCGCTATCGGAGCCGGGCGCTCTTTCGTGCCGGCATCAGGTTGCCAGGCGGAGCGGACGGCCCTTTAGCGAGTTGTTTTACGTGGCTGCAAGCCGGCCGGCCAAATCACCACGAATACTATGCATCGAATACGGCACGGAGGGGTCCGGCGTCAATGGAACTGTCGCAATGGAACTGTCGACGATGGGCGGCGCCGGGTTGCCCCGCCGGGCGAACCCTGCTTCAAGGGGCCAAAGAGGTGGAACCGATGGCCAAAGCCCCAACCAAGAAGCCCGCGCGATCTGGTCTGGAGCGTGGTCCCGAGCGTGCTCAGCAACGTTCTGGCATCCTGCCGGCCCAAGCTATTCGCGCCTTGATAGAGGCCGGTGGCATCAAGCCGGCCATGCCGGTCGCCGTCGGCCAGATCCAGCCAGCCAGCATCGATCTGCGCTTGGGCGAAGTAGCCTACCGGGTGCGGGCGAGCTTCCTGCCGGGGCCGGGTTCCCTGGTCACGCAGAAGCTGACAGATTTGGCGCTGCACACGATCGACCTGACGCACGGTGCGGTCCTCGAAACCGGCTGCGTTTATGTCGTGCCGCTGTTGGAAAGCCTGGCGCTGCCCGCCCATATCTCGGCCGCTGCCAATCCCAAAAGCTCCACCGGGCGGCTGGATGTGTTCACCCGCGTCATCGCCGATGGCGTCAATTCCTTCGATACCATTCCGGCCGGCTACTCCGGACGGCTCTATGCCGAGATCTGTCCGCAAACATTCCCCATTGTCGTCCGCCGCGGCTCCTACCTGAGCCAGTTGCGCCTGCGCATCGGCGATCCGGTCGAGAACGACGCGGACCTGGCACTATTGCATCAGCGCATGAAGCTCGTGTCCGGCGGCGCCGAGGATATCCGCAACGGCATCGCACTGTCGGTCGACATCACCGGGGCTAAGGACGGCCTCGTCGGCTACCGCGCCAAAAAGCACACCGGCATCGTCGACGTCGACAAATCGGGCGCCTGCCCGATCCTGGACTATTGGGAGCCGATCAACCTGCGCGGCCAGCGGCGCCTGATCCTCGATCCCGACCAGTTCTACATTCTGGCGTCGAAGGAGGCGGTGCACGTGCCGCCCTCGCACGCGGCCGAGATGATGCCGTTCAACCCGCTCGTCGGCGAGTTCCGGGTGCACTATGCGGGTTTCATGGATCCGGGCTTCGGGCACGCGCCGGCCGGCGGCTCAGGCGCGCGTGTTGTGCTGGAGGTGCGATCGCACAAGGTGCCGTTCATTCTCGACGACGGGCAGATCATTGGCCGCCTCGTTTACGAGCGCATGACCGAGACGCCCGAGATCCTCTACGGGCGGGATCTCAAGAGCAACTATCAGGCGCAAGGCCTGAAGCTCTCGAAGCATTTTGTTTGAGTGGTCGGTGAGCGGCAGGCGGGGAAACCCGCGCCTTGGCCTCAAACCCGGCCGGCGAAGGTCGTCATGTCAGGCAACGCATAGGCCATGATATAGCCGTCGGCGATGCTGGTTACGAGGACGACGCCGACCAG
>JANXRM010000137.1 GCA_025353015.1 Hyphomicrobiales bacterium | reverse complement strand
AAGCCGCTGATCATTCTCGGCAAGGGGGCCGCCTATTCCCAGGCCGACGAGAATATCCGCCGCCTCGTCGAACGCACCGGCATCCCCTACCTGCCGATGAGCATGGCCAAGGGCTTGCTGCCCGACGACCATCCGTTGTCGGCGGGCGCCGCCCGCTCGCTCGTCCTCAAGGAGGCCGACGTGGTCATGCTGATCGGCGCACGCCTCAATTGGCTGCTGAGCCACGGCAAGGGCAAGACGTGGGGCGAGCCGGGCCGGCAGACGTTCATCCATGTCGACATCGCGCCGACCGAAATGGACAGCAATATTTCGATCGCGGCCCCCGTGGTCGGCGATATCGCCTCGACGGTGGCAGTGATGCTGTCGCGCATCAACGACGACTGGAAAAAGCCGTCGTCGTGGTCGGAAGGCATCCGCACCAAGGTTTTGGACAACGTCGCCAAGATGGCACCACGCCTGCAGAACAACAACAACCCCATGGACTACCACGGCGCCTTGGGTGCGCTGCGCACCATCATCAAGCAGCGGCCCGACACGATCCTCGTCAACGAGGGCGCCAACACGCTGGATTTTGCGCGATCCATCATCGACATCTACAAGCCAAGAAAGCGCCTGGACGTCGGGACGTGGGGCATCATGGGCATCGGCATGGGCTACTCGGTCGCCGCCGCCATCGAGACCGGCCAGCAGGTCTTGACCGTCTGCGGTGACAGCGCCTTCGGGTTCTCCGGCATGGAGATAGAGACGATCTGCCGCTACAAGCTGCCGGTCTGCATCGTCGTCTTCAACAACAACGGCATCTACCGCGGCACCGACGTCAATCCGGCAGGCAACGACCCCGCGTGGACGACGTTCGTGAAGGACTCCCACTACGAGATGATGGCACAGGCTTTCGGTGGTACGGGCGTGCGCGTCACGTCGCCGGATGAACTGTCACGCGCCGTCAACGCCGCGATCGACAGCCGCACGCCGACCCTGATCAACGCCATCATCGACGAGAAAGCGGGCACCGAAAGCGGCCGCATCGGCAATCTTAATCCGCAAAGCGCGGTGGGCAAGAAGGCTTGAGGCTTTCTTTGCCTTAAGACAGGAGGATGGAAATGGCTGATCCGGCGCTGAACATCCCGCGCATGTCCGCCAAGGAATACCTTGAACTCGAGCGAAACTCGCCAATCCGGCACGAGTTCGTGAACGGCGTCGTCTATGCGATGACCGGAACCACGAAGCGGCATGATCTGATCAACGGGGACTCCTACGGCGCGCTGTTGAACCATTTGCAACCGCCATGCATCGTGTATTCGGCGAACGTCAAAGTGCATGTCGATCGCGAGGAAACGGACGCCCACTACTATCCAGATGTCCACGTGTCCTGCTCGGACCTCGACAATGACAGATTATCGAGCGAGATGCCCATCCTCGTCATCGAGGTCGCCTCAGAGAGCACGGCCGACTATGACCGGGGCACCAAGTTCGCTTCCTATCGCAAGCTGCCGTCCCTGCCGGAATACGTGATCGCACAGCAGGCGGCGCCGCAGGTTGAGGTTTTCCGCAAACGGACCGGATGGCAGGCCGAGCGATTTGGCCCTGCTGACAACCTCACATTCGAAAGCATTCAACTGACAATGCCAGTGGCACACGTCTACCGGCGGATCAAATTCTGACTTCAACGGAAAACACGAGACTGGGAGGAAAAAACAATGACTCAAGCGCTCAAAGGCGTCCGTATTCTCGATTTCACGCATGTGCAGTCGGGGCCGACGTGCACGCAGTTGTTGGCCTGGTTTGGCGCCGACGTGATCAAGGTCGAGCGGCCGGGAGTGGGTGACATCACGCGCGGGCAGTTGATGGACGTGCCGAATGCGGACGCGCTCTATTTCACCATGCTCAATCACAACAAGCGATCGATCACGCTCGACACCAAGAACAAGACCGGCAAGGAGGTTCTGGAGCGCCTGATCCTCACGTGTGACGTGCTTGTCGAGAATTTCGGCCCCGGCGTGCTCGACCGGATGGGCTTCACCTGGGAGCGCATCCACGAGCTCAACCCGACGATGGTCGTCGCGTCGGTGAAGGGCTTCGGCCCCGGTCCCTACGAGGACTGCAAGGTCTACGAGAACGTTGCCCAGTGCACAGGCGGCTCGGCATCGACGACTGGGTTCCGCGATGGGCCGCCGCTGGTGACCGGTGCGCAGATCGGCGACAGCGGCACCGGGCTGCATCTGGCGCTCGGCATCGTGACGGCGCTCTTTCAGCGCACGAAAACGGGCGTCGGCCAGAAGGTCACGTGCGCCATGCAGGACGGCGTGCTGAACCTGGCGCGCGTCAAGCTGCGCGATCAGCAGCGGCTGGCGCATGGGCCGTTGACCGAATACAGCCAGTATGGCGAAGGCGTGCCGTTCGGCGATGCGGTGCCACGGGCGGGCAACGATTCTGGTGGTGGCCAGCCGGGCCGCATCCTGAAGTGCAAAGGCGCCGATACCGATCCCAACGCCTACATCTATTTCATCACGCAAGCGCCGGTCTGGGAGCCGATCTGTGACATCATCGGCGAACCCCACTGGAAGACCGATCCGAACTACGCTAGCCCAAAGGCGCGGTTGCCGCGCCTGAACGAGATCTTCGCGCGGATCGAGCGCTGGACGATGACCATGACCAAGTTCGAGGCCATGGAAATCCTGAACAAGTACGACATTCCTTGCGGTCCAATCCTGTCGATGAAGGAACTGGCCGAGGATCAATCGCTCCGCGCGACGGGAACCATTGTCGAGGTCGATCATCCCAAGCGCGGCAAGTATCTGTCGGTCGGCAATCCGATCAAGCTGTCGGCGAGCCCGACCGAAGTCGTGCGGTCGCCGCTGCTTGGTGAGCACACCGACGAGATCCTGGCGGACGTGTTGAAATACTCCGCTGACGAGATCGCCGCGATCAAGCAGTCGGGCGCGACCGAGCCGCCGAAAAAGAAAGCAGCGACGGGCTGAGACTACGTGTGAAGCGGTGTCTGGCTTCAGCCTGACACCTGAAAATCAAGCGATGCCGGGGTGCCAGGCTGAAGCCAGGCACCTGAAGCGCGATGGGGACAGGGAGAAGACACAATGCGTATCGTCGTTCATGGACAGGATGCCTTCGGCAAAGCGGTTCTGGAAAAACTGCTCGCCCGCGGCGAGAACATCGTTGCCGTCTGCTGCGCGCCCGATAAGCCCGGCAAGGCGGAGGACCCGCTCAAGGTTTTTGCGCGCGAGAAGGGTTTGCCCGTGCACCAGCCGAAAAGCTGGAAGACGCCGGAAGCACTAGAGCTCATGCAGTCCTTCAAGGCCGACGTTTGCATGATGGCCTACGTGCTGCTGTTCGTGCCGCAACCGGTGCTCGATGCGCCAAAGCTCGGCACGTTCCAGTATCATCCCTCGCTGCTGCCCGACCACCGCGGCCCCTCGTCGATCAACTGGCCGATCGCCATGGGCCGGACCAAGACCGGCCTCACCATCTTCTGGCCAGACGAGGGGCTCGACGAAGGTCCGATCCTGCTGCAGAAAACCGTCGATATCGGGCCCGACGAAACGCTCGGCGACGTCTACTTCAAGAAGCTCTTCCCCGCGGGCGTCGACGCCATGCTGGAGAGCCTCGACTTGGTGAAGGCCGGAAAGGCGCCGAAGATCGACCAGGGCCTCAAGGCCGACCCGAAGAAGGGCTCCTACGAGAGCTGGTTCAAGAAGGATATCGCCGAGATCGACTGGTCGAAGTCGGCGGCCGACGTGTACAACACCATCCGGGCCGCCAACCCAGCACCTGGCGCCTGGAGCACGATCAACGGCCACAAAGTCGATATTTTTGACGCGGCGCGGGTCGCCGGGCCCGGCATACCCGGCGAGATCATTTCCATCACGCCGGATGGCATCACGGTTGCGGCCAAGGATGGCCGCATTCTCATCAAACGCGTGCGTGCGGGCGGTAAGGACAAGATCGCTGCTGCCGAATTCGCCAAGACCGCCGATCTCCTGGTCGGTGCCGCGTTCGACGCGCCGAAGCCCAGGGCACCTGAAGCCGACAAGAAACCAGCCGGAGGAAGCAAAGTGGCCGTCAGATCCGATATCGAGATCGCGCGCGACGC
>JANXRM010000116.1 GCA_025353015.1 Hyphomicrobiales bacterium | reverse complement strand
TATAGGTCGGTCGTTGCCGCAGCCCGGTGACCCGTTGCACGTCCTTGGCGGCCGCACTGTGGGCGACACGGAACGTCATGTTGGGGTTGCTGGCGAGGTGCCCGAACAGCGCCTTGGCATAAGGCGAATGCTGCCCCGGTTCGCCGTCTTCGGCGATTTCCCCGCGCGCGGTTGAATTGGCGACCAGAATATCTTGATCGCGACTGCCCGCTTGTGCATCGCCTTGCAAGTCTCCGAACCCCATACCTGAGCGAGCCTGCCCTGAACGCGGCTTGCGCGGGCAGAACGGAAAGGGATTGTCGCGGCAGGCGTCCAGCACGACCACAATTTTGGGGACGCTCGAAAGTTTCGTATACACCTCTTTAAGCGAGAGTGATCGCGTCATCTCCTCGCTGGCGCAGTCGATGTCGGCATCGCTGGCAGCGAAGATATTGGTCGCGCCGCGCTCGAAGCCATGCCCGGCCAGATAGACAACTGCTTCTTTCGCGCGCTTCGCAAGCCCGCCGAACCGGACCAAGGCGTCGTTCATCTCTGCGAAGGGTGTGTCGATGACCTCGAGCACGGTAAATCCATGGCGCCTGAGCATTGCCGCGAACGCTTTGGCGTCCACCGCTGGATTATCGAGCTTGCGGAGCCTTTTGTAGTCGCCAACGCCAACGACCAGCGCAATTCGATCTTGCGCCGATGCGGATGGTAATGCGCCGAAAACTAAGAGTGCCACCCAACAGAGCAGCGCAGCCAACCGACGCATGGCCCCTCCACGCCGGGGATCAAAAAATCCCCACTCCCCCGGCAACAATGTCCGATGCTAGCACAAAGTCTACGATCCTGCCTATCGCCCAACGGACCGCTTTTTCACGCTGGAAACGGGGTGACGGCGGTAGTGCTTGCGGTGAAGGCTGACTTGGATCGCAATCGACGGCTATGTCACACCATCACGCTCAAACGGCAACCGGCGCCTTGATGTGTGGATGCGGGTCGTAGCCGGTCAAGTGGAAGTCTTCGTACTTGAAGTCGAAGATCGATTTGACCAACGGCTCGAGCTCGAGACGCGGCAACGGGCGTGGTTTACGCGAGAGCTGCATTTCGGTCTGCTCGAGATGATTGACGTAAAGGTGCGCGTCACCGAACGTGTGTACGAAGTCGCCGGGTTTCAAACCGGTCACCTGCGCCATCATCATGGTCAGCGCAGCATAGCTCGCGATGTTGAACGGCACGCCGAGCAGAATGTCCGCTGAGCGCTGATAGAGTTGACACGAGAGGCGCCCCTCCGCCACGTAAAATTGAAACAAGCAGTGGCACGGCGCCAGCGCCATGTCGGGGATATCAGCCGGATTCCATGCCGTGACGATGATGCGGCGACTGTCTGGATTGGTCTTGATCGTCTCGACGGCATCGCGGATTTGGTCGATCGAACGGCCATCTGGTGTGGCCCAACTGCGCCATTGCCGGCCATAAACGGGACCGAGATCGCCGTTTGCATCCGCCCACTCGTCCCAAATGCTGACGCTGTGTTGCTTCAGGTAGGCGGTATTGGTCTCGCCGCGCAGGAACCAGATCAATTCGTGGATGATCGATTTCAGATGCAACTTCTTCGTAGTCACCAGCGGGAAGCCCTCGCTGAGGTCGAATCGCATCTGGTGCCCGAACACACTGAGCGTGCCGGTACCCGTGCGGTCGGCCTTGCGCGTGCCTTGGTCGCGCACGCGGCGCATGAGATCGAGATATTGTTCCATGGGCCATAAGATTAGCAGAGTCGCGCCTGATATGGATAGGGCGCAGCGCAGCTTTCCACGGCTGAGCGCGGGTTGTTGAGGGCGATCTCAGACCTGGATCTGCGTTCCAACTTCGACCACCCGGTCGGTCGGAATCTTGTAGTACTCCGTCGCATCTTCGGACTTGCCGGACAGCCAGATGAACAGGCGCTCCTGCCAATGCGGCATCTGCGTCTTGGTGGTCGGCTTCAGCGACCGCCGCGACAGGAAAAAGGACGTCGCCGGGAAATCGACGTTGAGATCCTTGCGCCGGCAATGCTCGAATATCTTCGGCACGCTTGGCGTTTCCATGAAGCCGTAGCGGGCGATGACGCGAATAAAGCCATCCGACAAACGCTCGATTTCCACCCGCTCGTGCCGGGGAATGCGTGGCATTTCCTCCGTTCGGATCGACAGGATAATGTTGCGCTCGTGCAGCACCCGGTTGTGCTTGAGGTTGTGCAACAGCGCCGTCGGCGCCGACTCAGGGTCAGCCGTCAGGAACACGGCCGTGCCCGGCACCCGGTGCGGCGGCTTGGCTTCGAGATGCCGGATCAGCCAGTCGAGATCGGCCTCGTTCTTTTTCGTGGCACGGGCCAGCACCTTAGAGCCGTACACCCAGGTCAACATCATGAGGCCGACGACAAAGGCGATGATGAGCGGAAACCAGCCGCCTTCGAACACCTTCAACATATTGGCCATGAAAAAGGCCTGCTCCAGCAAGATGAGCGGCACGATCACCAGGAGCGTGCGCCACAGCGGCCAGTGCCATTTTTTCAAGACGACAAAAAATGTCATCGCGGTGCCGATCACCATCGTCGCCGTGACCGAGATTCCGTAAGCCGCCGCCAGATCGGACGAATTGCGGAACAGCATCACGACCACGAGGACGCCGATCAGCAAGACCCAATTGATGCGCGGCAGATAGATCTGCCCCGCCATGCTTTCCGACGTATGCCTGATCTCGAAGCGTGGCAGCAGCCCGAGCTGAATGGCTTGCCGCGTCAGCGAGAACGCGCCCGTGATGACCGCCTGGCTGGCAACGACCGTAGCGAATGTGGCCAGCACGACCATCGGTATCAGCGCCACAGGCGGGTAGAGCTTAAAGAATGGATTATCCATTGTGTCGGGTTGCGACAGGACCAACGCGCCCTGTCCGAGGTAGTTGATGAACAGCGACGGCATGACGACCACCGCCCAGGCCAGCTGAATGGGCCGGCGGCCGAAATGCCCGAGATCGGCATAAAGCGCTTCGGCGCCTGTCACCGCCAGAAAAACAAGGCCGAGGACCGTCAGGCCGAGCAACCCGTTCTTGGCAATCAAAGTAACACCGTAGAGGGGATTGACGGCCAGGAAAACTCTGGGGTCGTCGAAAATGTGCAGGAAGCCGCCCGCCGCCAGAACGGCGAACCACAGCAGCATGATCGGCCCGAAGAACGTCGCGACGCGGGCCGTCCCGCGCGCCTGCATCATGAACAGGCCGATCAGGATGACGATCGTTAGCGGCACAACGACTTTTTCGAACGACGGGGCGACGAGTTTCAGGCCCTCGACGGCCGACAGGACTGAAATTGCGGGCGTGAGGATGGCGTCGCCGTAGAAGAATGCGGACCCCATGACACCGAGCACCATCAACAGGCGCGCCGAGTGCTTGGCCACCGACTGCCCGAGGGCCATCAGGGCGAACGTGCCGCCTTCGCCGTGATTGTCGGCTCGAAGCAGAATTATGACGTACTTCAGCGTGACGATCAGTGTCAGCGACCACAGAATGAGAGACAGCACCCCGAGGACCGCATCTACAGGGGTTATGCCGGCCTTGATCGCATGGGTAACGGCTTCTCGGAAACCATAGAGTGGGCTTGTTCCGATATCGCCGTAGACGACGCCGATCGAGCCGATCGCCAGCGCCCAAATTTTGCCATCTGGAGCGCCATGTTGGGCTTCCGAACCAGAGGACGTCGCAGTGGCTTGTGCCATCGGGCACGACCTCGCAAGGTGTTTCAGATCAGTTTCAGAGCAGCAAACGGCGCTGGTATATACGCCCAGGTTGACCGTAGCGGAAGCTGGTCCTGTGGGTAAAACTGTGGGGCTTGGCTGTTAACGGCTTGCTGCCAAGGTCAGCGCTATTGCCATGCCAATGCCTGACAATCGTACCGAAACGGCCCTGAAGCGACGGCGCATCGAGCTGGCTTATGTGAAATCTGCATACCAGCCGAACGTCAGCCGCTTGCAACGTCATGCGGAAAGCTGGCGTTCGGGCAACCAGGGCTCAGGCGGTCAGGGTCAAGAACGGCCAGGATAACTGCGCGCCATGCCCTCCCGAACATCGTTCTGGATGCCGTATTGCGGGAACGGGTAACGAAGCCCGTTCTTCGACAAGGCCTCCATGCCCTTGATCGCCTTGTCGAGCTGATCCGGCGGAATGGCCATCAGCATCTCGTCGTCAAGCACACCGCCGTAGCGCCGTTCCGCGAAGCAGGGAATCGAAAGCGACGGCTCGCGCTTGCTCAGCGCCCGGCCCCAACTGTCGGCACAAGCCGTCTCGCCAACGACACCCCAGTCGAACTTTTTGTAGCCGACGTACTGCATGCCGTTGATGAAATACATCATGGCGCCAGGCGTCGCATAAAAGAGCGCGATGTCGGGCGGATCCAGGCGGCCAGCCGCCAGCGGCGAGACAGCGAGCGCTTCGTATTTGCCATCGGCGACACACGTGAGGGCGGCTTGCCTCGCGCTCGCATCCTCGATCGCGCCGTGCCAGACGCCGACCGTTGCCTTGCCGCTCGCCCAGTCCGCGGTTTTGGCATTGCCGAGCCCGACTACCGACCGGCATTGGGCACCGACCAGATTGTCGGCCGTTATGCCAACCGTCCAGCCAAGGCGGGCCGCCTGCGCGACGATCTGGTCGAGCGTATGGATGGCCTTCGGTCGCCGGATTTTCGGGATTGCCTCCATATCCAGATGATTTTCGAACAGTTTCATTCCGAACGGGATCGAGCGCAGCTTCAACAGGCGCTCGAGATCGGCAGAAATGCGGGCGAGGTCGAGTTCGGCCATGGCGGGTATCCCGGATTGGAGGCGGTGCGAAGCCCGAGGTTCGCGGTAAGGCGCGAGCCGGTCAATCGGGAAATTCGGCTGTCCTGAAAATCCGACATCCTGAAATTTTGCCGGCCGCGCCTGACAAACCTCAAGTCTGTGCCTCGTCGCCCGCGATTTCCGCCATCTGCAGCGCGATCATGCGATCAAGCGAGCCTTCGAACGGCACGGTAAAGTAGCTCAAGCCGCGATCGTCATCGTGCCAGCTTGCGAAATGGGCGGCAAACGCCGGCGCGACCGGCGCCTCGCCCTCGATCGTCGTCACGGTGCGCGCAAGCGCCGCGACCGTCATCGGCAGAAAGGGGATGGTCACCCGCTCCAAACGGCCATCCGGCAGTTGCTGCAGTGCCCCTGTCACCGTGCAGCAGGCAATCGGCGGCCCCGCCTCGAACGCGAGCAGCGCGCCGATGATGAGCCGGGAATCGGCCAATGCCGGCCGGGTCCGATAGGACCACATCTGGCCAGTTTGAAAGCTTGCCGCTGCAACGTCAGTCATGAAGATCCCCGCCATTTCCATGCGCGCGACCTGACAAAGGCGGGCGAAAATGGCAAAAACCCGGCAGCGGCGATGGCAGTGCTACTTTTCACCCGAGCTCAGCTTGATCGCGCTCTCGTTGCGGGGGGTACGTGCCAAGCGATGCCGATAGCCCAGAAAATCACCCTTCACCGAATTGGCGCTCTCGTCGAGTTCCGGGGCTTCAAAGGCACATGGCACAGCGCGAATAGCGCCTGTTGCCCGCGCCAGGGCGACCTCGATACACTGCGGGCCGCTTTGCGCAATCAGCCGGTGTTCCAGTTGCGCGCGGCGACTGAAGACCACGTCGCTGACGAACCCCCAGAAGCCGATAAAATGCCAGAAGATGGCACCCGTGACGAATCCACCGGCGCCCCACAAGACTGCCGACGACACGGATTTTAACGCTCGATAGATCGCAGCGGTGGCAAGGCCGGCGCGTGCAACCGGCTGGAAAACCGAGCCATGTCCGCCGGCCATCACCTGGCCCGCGCTTCGCGCTTGTTCGCCGTCCAGTCGTTCCACTTGAAGCATCCTGCTCTGTCCCGGAGGTCGAGCCCGGATTCGAATCGCGACAGAGCAAGTCTGTCCAGGAGACCGTAACGCCACTAGAGGCAACGGGCCACAGTCGGACGCTTCAGGTCGTTATCCACACTCCAGGCCACTCGAGATGCAGGCCACCTGAGATTCGAAGGCACTGGCAACAGCGCCTCACGCGAGGTGCCTTTCAACCCGGTTAGATTTTCCGTTCCCCACGCCCGATGTCGGCGGGGCCCGGTGCTGGTGCACTTGGCGGCGAGAACCACCCCCGGCCCTGCGGCGCGCTACCGGCTGCCGCCCGCAGCGGCGGTACGGTCAGGCGCGGTGATTGACACAGGCGGCGAGGGTTTTCGTTGGCGCCGCACGCCCGGAATACGCCCTCACGTGTGACGCAGATGCGCACCTCTTTCAGCCGGTTGCCAGGCCCACCGCAGACCACGGCGATCATGTCGGGCTTGAGCGTGGGATTGGCGTTGACGAACTCCTGCACGACGTCTTCGCGGCCAATCGTGAACGCCTGGTTCGGCCGTTCGAAGCGCGGTGGCACTTTGACCGAGGTGAACATCTTCCGCGACAAATCGAAATAGGCGTCGGGCGCCAGACCCGAACACGTGCCGTGCTTTTTATATTCGTGGATGATCAGAGGCTTGCTCGGCATGATGTCGAACACGCGGCTGATCGTGTGATCGGGCACGAAGGGCCGTTCGCGCGTCTGGCATTCCTCAGGCCAGCCCTTTTCGTGCTGCGGCCAAAGGCCATGCATGACGAAGGCGTAGCGTTTGCCATCCCGCGAATTGCATTGTGAGTCGTTGGGGTTGCCGTACTGCTGGCCGGCGCAATAGGTTGGGCTCCACGACATGACGAGTGCGTAATAGGAGAACACGCCCGCTTCGTTCCGCGCCGGTGCCTGTTGGGAATACGGCGCCCGGCCGGCAGGCCCAGGACCATACTGTGCGCTTGCAGGTGCCGGTCCAATTGTCACGGCCGCGACCATTGCAGCTGACAGAGCGGCAGAAAGACGGAAGCTCGGCATTCGGGCAAATCCTTCGATCGTTGAGCGCTAGGGCACGCGCGGTTCGGGCACGCGGGGACAATTTCGCCCCCGAACATAGCGTCGAACCGCGCCAGTGCAATGGCTGGGGAGGCTTTCCAGACTGAAGAAACTTCTTATTCTGCAGAAGGGCTTAATGCGCAAGGTTCGCGAGAATTCGAGCCCAGCTGCGGGCACCCTTGCGGAAACTGGTCAAGTTGTATTTCTCGTTCGGGCTGTGAATGCGGTCGTCATCCAGGCCGAAACCGACGAGCAGGCTCTCCATGCCGAGGTCGTCCTTGAACGACTGCACGATCGGGATTGAGCCACCGAGTGCAATCAGCGCGGCCGGTTTGCCCCATTCCTCGGTTAACGCCTCGGCTGCCTTTGCCATGTGTGGCGCCTCGGTATCAAAGGCAATTGCCGGGCTGCCGCGGCTGCCGATAAACGCCACCTTGCAATCTCGGGGGATGCGCGCCTTGACGAAAGCTTCCAGCGCTTTCAGCACCTTGGCTGGCTTCTGGCCGGGAACGAGCCGGCACGTGATCTTGACCGAGGCTATCGAGGGAATGACGGTTTTCGTGCCGACACCCTGATAGCCGCCCGTGATACCGTTGAATTCCAGCGTCGGGCGCGACCAGACCTGTTCCAACGCGCTGTATCCCTTTTCGCCAGCCGGCGTTTTCAGGCCGATATTGCCGAGGAACTGCGCCTCGTCGAAGCCGAGCCCTTTCCATTGCTTGAGTTGCGCGGGCGTGGGGTCGACGATGCCGTCGTAGAAGCCTGGCACAGCCACGCGGCCGTCATCACCGTGCATAGCACCGCACAGGTTCGCCAGAATGCGGATCGGGTTCTGCGCGGCCCCGCCGTAAAGGCCGGAGTGCAGGTCCCGCGACGGTCCGGTCACGATGATTTCGACGCCAGCCATGCCGCGCAACCGGGTGCAGACGGCGGGTGTGTCCTTGTCCCACTGGCTCGTATCGCAAACCAGCGCCAGATCGCAGGTAACCTCTTTGCCATGCTTGGCCAGGAAGCCGGGCAGCGACGGTGAGCCACATTCCTCCTCGCCCTCGAACAGCACCGTCACGGCCACGGGCAGGTCACCGGCCACCTTTTTCCAGGCGCGCGCTGCCTCGAGGAAGGTCATCAGCTGGCCCTTGT
>JANXRM010000099.1 GCA_025353015.1 Hyphomicrobiales bacterium | reverse complement strand
TGCTTCGTGCTGCTGCGCGTCAAGCCGACCGACGGACCGAAGGTCAAACGGTTGATGGACCCGGACGCCTCGCGCGTGCGCTTCCGGATGGGTTCGCTCGGGCACCCGTAAGCCACCTTCACCGCGCTCGCGCGTGCGTGGCATTGGAACGCGATGCACGCCGCGCCCGCCCACTCGTACGCCCCGAGATCTCGTCAGTGAGGACACCCTCGCCGAGGGCCGCGCGCGCCGCAAATTCGGCCCGGATATGACGCGCGAGTTCCTTGGCGATATCACTGCCACCGGTTTTCGGCATGTGCAGGTTGATCATAAAGGCCGGCAGTTCTGGCAAACCGGCCTCGGCGCTCAGAACTTCGAGGCCGCTTGGAACCGTGCAGCGCAGCAAGGCGCCAACCGCCAGTCCCGCAGCAACCGTTGCATTGACCGCGTCTTGATTGGCGACCTGCAGCACCACGCGCCAATCGCGGCCTGTGCGGCGCATCGCCTCGATCGTCACGGGGCGAAACCGGCAGGTCTTGCCGCCAATGGCAATCGGCAACGGCGTGCGGCGGTGCGCCGCTCCCCCGGGAACGCCAACCCAAACGAGTTTGTCCGTTCTGAGAACCTCGCAACGCCCGGCGCTATCAAGATCGGTGGTGATCGTCAGATCCACGGCGCCAGCCGCCAGATCCTCGAGCAGATCGAATGAATTCTTGGCGATGAGGCTGACGCGCACATGCGGCCATGCTGTGTTGAAGCGCCGCAGAATCGGCGGCACGTACGTCGTAATGACGTCGACCGGAATGCCAAGCCGCACCTCGCCGTCGAAGGCAGGCGTCGTCATCCGGTCGAAGATCTCGTCGTTGAGGGCCAGCAACCGTTGCGCCTGGCCGAGCAACAACTCGCCCGCCGGCGCCAGGATCAGCTTTTTGTGTTGCCGTTCGAACAAGGGTTGCGACAGGGAGTCTTCCAACCGGCGGATCTGCAGGCTGACAGCCGCCTGCGTCCGGTTGAGTAATTTGGCGGCCATCGTCACGCTGCCGGTTTCGACAACGGTGGCGAAGGCGCGCAACAAACTGAGATCGAGATCGCGTGGCATGGCCAATCCATGATCAATAAGAATTTATGCATGTCATTTTCTATACTCGTTTTCTTTATGCAAGGCGCACGCTTACTCTGCAAGCGATATTCCAGCCTTGTCGGCGGGGAACAACATCCAGGCCAAGACCATGCGCAATTGCAGCAGCACCGCCAATTCTTGTGTTTCGCTAACATCGGCAACAGCACCGGCGGCCAAGTCGCGTTCAATCTGGCGCCTGGCGAAATGGCTCAGGGGGCGGTTTGCCACGATGCGGCAGGTTGCCCGCGAGCGCCGTGAATTGGAGGCGCTGAGCGATCATCTGTTGAAGGATGTCGGCCTCAGCCGCAGCGTCGCTTATCGCGAAGCGAACCGGTCCTGGTTCGACATTCCGGGCAATCGCATCGGCCCGGAATGAGCCACAATGGCGGGCGTGGGCCGCGCGCGTGCAGGCTCAATACGGCAAGCCGACATAGTTTTCGGCGAGCACCGTCCGCGCCGCGCGGGACCCGAACAAATAGTCGAGTTCCGCCGTCTGCATGCGGGCCTCGAAGCTTTGCTCGTCATAGAGCTTGTGCAGCAAACCTGTCATCCACCAGGAAAATCGCTCGGCCTTCCAGACCCGGCGTAAGGCTGTGTCTGAGTACTGGGCGAGCGCGTCGCGGCTGCCGTCGCGATAGTGCCGCGCGATGGCTTCCGACAGGTAATACGCATCGGAGGCTGCCAGATTGAGACCCTTCGCGCCCGTTGGCGGCACGATGTGGGCGGCATCGCCCGCCAGAAAAAGCCGGCCGTATTGCATGGGCTCGGCAACGAAGCTCCGAAGCGGCGCGATGCTTTTTTCAATCGCCGGACCGGTGGTCATGCCGGCCGCAGCTTCGGGCCCCAGCCGCCGTCGCAACTCATCCCAGAGCCGCTCGTCGGGCCAATCGTCAAGCTTTTCATCAGGCCCGCACTGGATGTAATAGCGGCTGCGCGTGTTCGAACGCATCGATGCCAGCGCAAAGCCGTTGCGATGCCGGGCGTAGATGAGTTCGGGTGAGCAGGGCGCGACCTCGGCCAGGATGCCGAGCCAAGCGAAGGGATAAACGCGTTCGCAGGTTGGCAAGAGCGCGGCTGGAATGGTGGGCCGGCTGACGCCATGGAAACCGTCGCAGCCGGCGATGAAATCACAATCGAGGTGCTGCGATTGGCCGTCGCGCATGAATGTCAGATGCGGTCGCGTATTGCCTATGTCAGGACCATCGAGATTGCGTATCGCGACGTCGGCCGCCTCGAACAGGATCGGCCGTCCTGCCGCGAGGCGCGCGGCGATCAGATCCCGAGTGACCTCGGTTTGGCCATAGACGACGACGGATTTTCCAGTCAGCGCGTGCAAATCGATGCGGTGGAGTTGGCCTCTAACCGCAATCTGGAAACCGTTGTGCACGAGGCCCTGTGCGTGGAGCCGTGCCGAGATGCCGAGCTTGTCGAACAGCCCCACCGTGCCCTGTTCGAGCACGCCGGCGCGGACGCGGCTCTCGACATAGGCGCGGCTCTTCTGTTCGACGATGACGGTCTCGATACCGGCCAGCGCCAACAACTCGCCGAGTAGCAGACCAGCGGGTCCCGCGCCGATGATTGCGACTTGTGCGCGCATGGCCTATCGCCCCATCCCGCTATATGTCGGCCTCTCGTTCGCCATGTTCGACTACGCGTTGTTGCCGCTCAGCACTTTCCGCGAGATTACGACCCGCATGATCTCGTTCGTGCCTTCGAGGATCTGGTGCACGCGCAGGTCCCGCACCAGTTTTTCCAAGCCATAGTCCTTGAGGTAGCCGTAGCCACCGTGGATCTGCAGCGCTTCGTTGCAGATCTCGAAGCCAAGATCGGTCGCGTACTTCTTGCCCATGGCGGAATACTTCGATGCCTGCGGATCGGCACGGTCGAGGGCATCGGCGGCGCGGTAGATCATGAGGCGCGCGGCATCCAGGTCCGTTGCCATGTCGGCGATCTTGAACTGCAGCACCTGGAAGTCAGCGAGCACTTTGCCGAAGGCTTTGCGTTCAAAAAGATAGCCACGTGCCTTGTCGAAGGCGTTCCAGGCAGCACCCAGTGAGCAGGCGCCGATGTTGATGCGGCCACCGTCGAGGCCAGACATCGCGAACCGGAAGCCCACGCCTTCTTTTCCGCCGACGAGGTTGGCCGCCGGCACACGCACGTTGTCCATGATCACCTGCCGGGTTGGCTGTGCGTTCCAACCCATCTTTCGTTCCAGCGCGCCGAACGAAAGCCCCGGCGTATCCTTCATGACCACGAACGCGGAAATGCCGCCAGGACCGTCCGCCCCAGTGCGCGCGAAAATGAAATAAAAGTCAGCGGCGCCGGCACCGGAGATGAACTGCTTGGTGCCGTTCAGCAGGTAATCGCCGCCATCACGGCGCGCGGTGGTCGTCAGGGCGGCTGCGTCCGAGCCCGCGCCTGGCTCGGTCAGGCAATAGCTCGACAGCCATTCCATGCTGGCAAGCTTCGGCATCCAGGCGGCGTTTTGTTCTGACGTGCCGTACTTCGACACCATCCACGCGACCATGTTGTGGATCGAAATGTAGGAGGCGATGGCCGGGCAGCCGTAAGACAGCGCCTCGAAAATCAATGCGCCGTCGAGCCGGGAGAGGCCCGAGCCGCCCTTGTCGGCTGGCACATAGATCGTCGCCATGCCGAGGGCCGCCGTTTCGCGAATCACGTCGACTGGGAAATGGCTCTTTTCATCCCACTCGGACGCCGATGGCGCGATACGCTCCTTGGCGAACGTCAAGGCCATGTCCTGGATGGCGGTCTGGTCTTCGTTCAGGGCGAAATTCATGGGACCTCATGCCGTTTGCCGCGGTTCGAATACGTATTCGGCGTTATCGCGCGGCGCTGGGCTGGATACAACCCCGTGATGCAACTCCGGGCTCGACCGTACCCGGTCAATTGAAGTCTTTAAATCTTTGCAGGCAAAATCGCGGGGAACCGCACTCGTGCCGAGATCCGTTGATGCCCCAGACCCGTTCAAACTCGACTGGCCATGTTTCCGAAACCGTGACTGAGCGGGGCGCGACCGCCGATGGTGGTCCAGTCGTGGAAGAATTGGGTTGGATGGCATCACCGCTCCTTGTGACCGGCGCTCTCTTCTGCGGCGGTGCCGCCGTGGCGCTGGTGCTCACCTCGGCCGGCCTGTTCTCGCCGCTCATCGAGCCACCTCGCAACGGCATGGTTCTAACGATCGTGCTCCATGCCGTGCTTGTGGCCGGCTATGCGTTGGCGCTGACCAACCTCATCTTCGCCCGGGACAAGGTGCTGGGTTTTGCCGCCTTAGCGTTCGTCATGGGGGCGGCCATCGCTGATAATTCGACGCCAGAAGGCGGCTTGCCCGGCGATGGCCCTATTTATTTTGGCCTCGATTTCTTCCTGGTCAATCTCATCTTCAAGGGCATCCTGTTTCTGCCATTGGAACGTTGGTTCCCAAAGCATCCGGCGCAGGAGACATTCCGCCCGGAATGGCGGGAAGATCTGCTCTATTTTCTGGTCGGGTCGCTCTTCCTGCAGGTTCTGGCGTTTGTCACGCTGGCACCGGCGCGATTCTTTGCGGGGCTACCGGGCATGGGTGCTGTCCATATCGCCGTCGGCTCCCTGCCGTTTCTGCTGCAACTGTTTCTCGTCATGCTGG
Organism: Hyphomicrobiales bacterium; assembly: GCA_025353015.1. GTDB lineage: Bacteria > Pseudomonadota > Alphaproteobacteria > Rhizobiales > Hyphomicrobiaceae. The sequence continues at coordinate 11,998 of JANXRM010000099.1, read as the reverse complement.
CGACGGATGTCATCCAGTATTGGCTGCATCGCACCTTTCACCGTGTGCCAGCCCTCTGGCGTTTCCATGCGGTGCATCATTCGGCCCGGCATTTGGACTGGCTGGCAACCGCCCGGCTGCACTATGTCGAAAACATCGTGTTGCGGAGTGCAACGACCATCCCGTTGCTGGCATTGGGCTTCGATGCCGCGACGATCCAGGTCTATGTGTTGCTGCTGTTCTTTTACTCGACCATGCAGCACGCGAACATCAGGTGGGATCTGGGTTTCATCGAGCGCATCCTGACGACGCCGCGGTACCATCATTGGCACCATGGCATCGAACAAGAAGCGATTGACGTCAATTTCGCCATTCACTTCCCGTTCCTCGATCGCTTGTTCGGAACGCAGTATCTGCCGGAGAAGATTTGGCCCTCGGGCTATGGCATCGCGGGCCACCCCGTTCCGACTGATCATGTCGGGCAGTTCCTGTACCCGTTTCAGCGCGAGGCGCCGGATGCAACTCAGGTGGAGCCGGCGGCGGCGTCAGGTGAGAAAAGCCAAGCAACGGCCGGAGCGCGATAAACGCCTGCTGGCGGTGACGTTAACTTTTCCGTAAGTCTTGGCGCGACGGCTTGGCCTCAATTGTGGCCTATACGACAGGTCGACATCTAGAAAGCCTGGCAATGGCAACCACGCCGAATACGAAGCTCGTGGCCCGCTCGCGCGCATCCGCCTGGGGGTTCCTGGTGGCGTTGCCGATCGCGTCTGCGTTCCTGCTGACCGGGCTTTTTGCGCTGGCTGTCAACATGACGCCCGGGCGCGTTGGCGTCTTCGTGGCGCCGCCGTCGTGGCTGGTCGGCGCGCTGCTGATCGCCTTTTCTGTTTTTCTCTTCATGATCGGAATTGCCGAGTTGGCGCGCTACGTGCGTCCGAGCGTGGAACTCATTCTGGATGGTGACGGTATCGCGGCTTTTGGCCTCCTGGGCGAGCGGCGATGCGCCTGGCGCGACGTCATCGCGGTCGATGCCGGTGCCGAACAGGTTGCGTTAAAGCTCCGGGGCAAGGGCCGGTTCCCGCCTCCGGATCTGCGCATCCACTTTGCTCGCCTTGATATCGAGCGGGATGCCGTCCTGTCGCGCATCTGGGCCAATCGTCCCGATCTCGTGCCGAAGCGCTTCTCCAGCATCGACGCCTGACGCAGAATCACGGTACCGACGATCCTCGGTTTCAAGCGAGGTGTCGGGCATGTCTGAATTCATGGCGATTGCGAATCGAAAGGGCGGCGTCGGCAAATCGACGATCGCGGTGATGCTGGCGCACGCGGCTGCGGCCTGGAGTGGGCGCCGCGTCCTGGTCATGGACCTCGATACGCAATGCAACGCCTCGTTGATGCTTGTTGGCGGCGAAGGTTGGAATAAGGCCCGTCGCGCTGGCCACACGATCTCCGACTATTTCTATGACCGGTTCGACAAGGTCGCCGAGGACGAGTCCGAATATATTTTGAAGCAAGCCGGCGACGTGGCGCATCCGCGCACGGGCAAGGGACAGGTGGCACTTCTGCCGGGCTCGCTGTTGCTCGAGGATGTGCAGGGCGTGCTCTATCTGAAGCAGGCCAAGACGGGCAAGGACCCAGACAGCGTTGCGATCGACGTCCGCGGACGCATGAAGCGGCTGATGAAGCACTTCGGCATGGACTATGATCTGGTGATTCTCGATTGCCCGCCCGGGCTTTCCTTTGCAGCGCTAGCCGCGCTTGATTTGGCGGACAAGGTGATCGTGCCGTTCCGGCCGGATTTCGTTTCGCAGTTCGCGCTCGACCGTGTGGCACTGCTGATCGAGCGCATGGATACCGCGGATGATCTGGCGGATATTCCCTTCGCCAGGCGGCGCTACGCCTGCCTGCCGAACTACTTGCGCAACACGGGCCGCGAAAAACTGATGATCGAGCAGATGGCGCTGGACCACCCGATGCTGAAGGCGCGGGTTCCCCTGCTCGACAGCGTCGCCCGGTCTTTCGACTGGGACGAGACGAAGAAGTCGATGGAAACCAAGTACGGCGATGCGCTGCCGCATCTCAGAGCCTTGCACGATGAGGTCTTCGGTCGCGCCACGACGCTCGCGCGGACAGCGTGATGCCATGGCAAAGACTGTCAATTCGCTGACCGGCGCCGCCAAGGACGCATACTTGCGGCAATTACTGGCCTCGGCGGCAGGCAATGCGTCTGGAGGTGGCCTGGAACCGCTTTCCGAGCGCCTTCAGTCGGAAATCACGCGCGTCTGGGTGCGCACCTCGGCGCTTGCGGATATGGCCAATGACGCCGTCCAGGCTGGCTCTGATGAGGCCCAGGCTGCCGAACTGTCTTCGAGTGATGCGGCCGAGACCTGTGCTGCCGCATTCGATCCCTTCACGCCGAACGTTATTGTCGTTCTCAGAGTGTCCGGGAGGGAGCAGGTTTTGGCGGCACTTGGCCGTATCTCCGCGGCCGATAATCTGAAGCTTCTGGCGCGGGAACAGCAACTCGGCATCGATCCTGATCTCGACGGGCTCGATGAGCTGCGCGCCGCGATAGTGGCATCCGCCGAACGCCGGATCGCCAATCGCCGCGCCGCTGCAAGTTGACTGTAGGATGAACTAGCGCTCTCGAAGTGTGCCGTCATGTCATTAGCTTTTGAAGTTGTCCGGTATTCATAGCACATCAGTTGTCCGCTCCTGGGTAGGCTGATCGTCGGCGGAAGCGGGGGACACCGACGTCCGAAGGACGGGCGCGGCCGTCAGGCCGAGCACGCCTTGCGGTTACTGGATTGGCAGCCCTTGGCAGCACGATGAGGAGCGGTCAAGAATGGTCGTCGCTCCGCCACCTCGGCAATCACTGGTGCTGCCAGACCACGCCTTGAGGGCGACGAACGTGCTGCCACGCTCGATGCCGCCAGAACCGCGCTTTTGGCGGCTGGCGTCGGCTTGGCGGGCTTGTCTCCGGCCAGCAAGGCGTCATCACCGCTGTACCGCCCGATCACACGCGGACCGTGCAGAACCGCCAATGTGCCGTCCGGATAGGCGTGCACCTTGACCTTGGCCTTCACGTAGTGCCGACGTAGCGGGCTTTCCGGAAGCTGCAAGCACATCCCCGCCCAGGAAATCGTGTTATCGCGGCCAACCGTCCGTTCGTCTTCGTGGCACAGCGCCTCGGTCAGGCGGCTGGCTTCGGTCGTTACGAACGCACTGTCCGGCAACGCCGGAACCGCCATGAACCGCTGGTTGTGCGCAGGCAAATAGTCTGTCTTAATCCACGCATTGGCGGTCTCCATATCCGTGATCCCGGCCAGTGCCAGCTCCTTGATCAGCCGGTCCTGCAGCGTCCCGAACATCCGCTCCGAACGGCCACGCGCCTCCGGCGAATAAGCCGCGATATGCACTACGCCAAGCTGCGACAACGCCCGCCCCACCTGGGTCAGACGGGTTTTGTCGACCTGGCCGCCAACCTCCGGCGTGTAGAAATAATGACTGCCACGGTCGGTGTAAAAACTCGACGGCAACCCATGCGCCAGCGTCACATCCAGCAACCCCTGAAACGACGACATCGTGCCTTCTTCCGCCACCAGAAACGCCGAGTATATCTCGCTCGTCGCATCATCCATCGTCACAATCAAATCCAGCATCGGTTGACCTTGCAGCCAAACCTCCCGGCTGCCGTCCTGATGCAGCATCATCCCCACGCACGGACGACGCTCCCGCTTCTTGCGGTGACCACCTTTCCGCCGCTCCACCTTCACCAGATCGGCGGCTTGAAGGTGGTTCTTCAAGCAACTGTAACTCAGCTTGTAGTTGTGGTGACGAACCACGTGCTCGTGAAAATGCTTCACGTTCCAGCCCTGATACGTCGTCCGGTACATACCCAGAACCGTCGCGATGATCTCACCTTCGATGGCCGTGCCCGACGCCCGGCCCAGCCGACCGTCACGCAGCCCCTCAAGCCCCTCATCCCGGTAAATATCTATATAGCGACGGAACTGCCGCTCCGACCGCCCCAGAATCTCCGCCGCCTCCGTTTGGCTCAGCTCGCGCCGCTCCCAGCGGTCAAACACACTCTCAAACTTCTCCATCCGCCGGTCCTGTTCACACTCTGTCCGGCTCATCTGATCCCTCAATGCTTGCAGCATTGAGAAGAACACAGACTACCGGACATATCGTGTGCTACTAAAACCGGACAACTCGTGTGTCACTGACACTCGAAGTGTGCCGTCATTGACATTGACCCTTGCCGCGCCTACGTTGCGGCCTCTTTTCAGCGCATGGTCAGACGAGGCTCGGTCGTCCGCAGTTGCGGCACGGCGCGGCGCATTGCCGATCTGGGTGCCCTTGAAGACCTGACGCCGTTGCAGCTGCTCATTCGAACTGGTGGAAGAACATGAAGGTCCGTAACTCGTTGAAATCGCTGCGTGCTCGCCATCGCGACAACCGCATGGTCCGCCGTAAAGGCCGCGTTTATATCATCAACAAGACGAACCGGCGCTTCAAGGCTCGTCAGGGCTGATCAAGCCTGGATGTGCGGGAGCGCGCGAGCGGCGTCTGGTCGCCAGCGGGAATTCGCGCCAAGTCTGATGCAAGCGGCACTTTGACGCCACGATCAAGGCGCACTATCGTTGCCGCCATGATCAGAAAATCCACTGTTATGTCGCGTATGAACCGTGTTGCCGCCAGCGCCTTGAAGGGCTCTTTGGCGGCCATTGCCATTTTGGTACTCGGTTCTGGATCAGTCGTCGCCCAGCAATCCACGCGGCCGAAAGATGAGCCTCGGAAGGCGCCGCACGCACAAGACCAAGGCCCCCCCAAATCTACCGCGCCAGACGCTGTTCCGGACACCAAGATGGGGCCGCCGGAGGCCAAATCCGAGGCGCCACCGAAGCTGAAATCAACGCTGAGCAATTCGCCGCAATCGGCGGATGAAAAAGCCAAGCTGCTGGGCGACCTTTATGCGCAGCTTGCTACAGCCGACGATGAGGCCACCGCCAAAAAATACGCCGGCCAGATCGAACGGCTATGGTTGCTCTCCGGAAGCGATACCATCAACCTCTTGATGGAACGAGCGAACCAAGCCATTCGCAAAAACCAGCCGGAACTGGCGGAGAAACTTCTGGATCGCGTGGTCGCGTTGGCCCCCGACTATGCGGAGGGCTTCAACCAACGCGCCTATTTCCACTTCACCCGCAACAATTTCGATGCTGCCGTCGGCGATCTCAGGCGGACCTTGGCACTGGACCGGAACCATTACAAAGCCTTGGAGGGTCTCGCCCAGATCTGGCGGGAAACCGGCAACAAGAAGGGTGCGCTCGGCGTCGTCAAGCAGTTGCTGGACGTGAACCCGTTCGCGGCGGGTGCAAAAGCCACCTACGACGAACTCAAGCGCGAGGTCGAAGGCCAGGGAATTTGAGTTTCATGTCCGGCTGAATCCAGGGAAATTCAATGCGTGCAATCGGCGCTGGCTGTGGGTCGGGTCGAGGCACGAGACCAGACACACGAGACCCGACACCGAGAGCGCCGAGTCCAGACCTGTCGGGTCTCGCCAGTGTAGGGCTCTACCCGACCTACGCTGGATGGTTTGAATGACCCTGCAGCTGAATCAGGGCACCGTTATTTGGGCTTGGCGGCTGCCGTCCCAGCCTCGCCCGGATCGGTCAGGCGGATTGTCCAATTCTTGGCGTCGTTCGTGTCCACCTCGAAATAGCCCGTTCGCTTGAAGCCGCGCTTTGGGCAATCCTGGATGCCGCGGATCGTGAACGTTTTTTCGGCCGTACACATGAAGTGCGTGCCGGCCCATTCGCCGCCGCGGTCGTAGTCGATCGAATAGACGTAATAGAACCGGCTCGACAGCGTGCCCTTCAGCAGCGTCTCGCAGGTCTGGGAGGATATGTTCCACCAGCCCTCGGTTGCCCAGCCTTTACCGTCCTGGTAGCCGATGGCGACGCCGATCCGGCCGGACGTGGCATTGCACAGCTTGAGGTCGGCCAGCGCGACGCCCGGCAGCCCCGCCAACGCAATAGCAAGGAGTAAAGCCGCTCCATGGGCCTTCAGCGTGTTGAAAGGGCCTGACATCATCTCCCTAGGCTGCATCCTCAACCATCGACCAGAATTGCGCGGAAGTCGTTCACGTTGGTATGCGTCGGGCCCGTGATCACGAGATCACCGAGGTTTTCGAAAAACGTTGTGGCGTCATTGTCATCCAGAAATTTCTGGGCGGCTAGATGGCGGGCGGCACCTTTTGCAACTGTTTCTGTTGAAACAACTGCGCCGGCAGGATCGGTGACCCGGCCGTCGCCGCCGTCGATGCCATCCGTATCCGCGGCAATGGCTGCTATCCCAGGCGTATCCTTGATCGCCAATGCGAGTGCCAGGGCATATTCCTGGCTGCGGCCGCCGCGTCCGGCGCGATTGCGCACGGTTACTTCCAGCTCACCGCCACTGATGATAGCCAGGCACCGGCCGGCTTTGTGGGCATCGATTGCGAGCGCGGCATGGGCCATGGCGACCTCGCGGGCTTCGCCCGTCACCTCGTCGCCAAGGCACATCACCTCGTAACCAGAACGCTTTGCCAAGTCGCAAGCCTTTTCCAGTGACTGTGCAGGGGTGGCAACAATCCGATACTCCGAGCGGGCAAAGGCAAAATCCCCTGGCTTAGCGGTCTCATTGGCGGCGTCAGCCAAGGCCCGGCCAATCGAAGCCGGCACCGGCAACCCTAGTTTTTCCATGCGTGGCTGATGCTTGGCGATGACGGCTCGGGCATCGGCGAGGGTCGTCGGATCGGCAACGGTCGGCCCTGAACCGATCGTTGCCGGATCGTCGCCGGGCACATCCGAGATCGCGAGTGTGAGCAAACGTGCGCCGGCGGCAGAATGCCCGTCCGCCCCACCGGCTCCTTGCGCCAGCCGGCCGCCTTTGATGCGCGACAGGTGCCGGCGCACGGTGTTCATCTCGTGGATATCGGCGCCGGATTTGAGCAGGCCCCGCGTCAACGCCGTTTTGGCGTCGAGATTGAGCCCCGCCGCGGGCGCCGACCACAGCGACGATGCACCCCCGGACAGCAAAACCAGAACCAGATCCGGCGGGGTGGCCGTAGCTGCCAGTTCGAGGGCTGCGGTCGCTGCCGCGACGCTTCCCGCATCCGGTGCAGGATGCCGCCCTTCGATGATCCGCAGATGCGACGGTGCTTTGTCGCCAAGGGTCGCCGCGTAGCCGTAGGGTGCCGTCAGAATGCCCAACACGCGATCGAGCACGCCAGCTCGGGCGTAGTGCCGTTCGGCTGCCACGGCCATGGCCGCCGCGGCCTTACCGGCACCGAGCACAATCAACCGGCCGCCCTGCGGCACGTCAGGCCAATGCCCGGCGAGGCAGACATCAGGATGCGCCGCGGCGACAGCCGCTTCGTAGAGCTGCAAAAGCAATTCGCGCGAACCAGCCAATCGTGTCTCCCTTGTTCCGGCGCGATGTAACCAGATTTGCAGGCATGCGCAAACGCGGGAGTGCCAAGCGCGAATGACGCCGAGATCGGAACCGTCGGCGCTTGCACGTGGGCTACGATTGCCCTGCCAACGCCAGCGTATCCCTGTGCCCCACGATTGCACCGGTTCGCGGTTGCGCGCGCCAGGCCGCAATCACAGTCGCCGGCACCGTCCCCTGCTCGGCCACAGCCCCCGAAAATCCGGCCGCAAGGTCGTCGATCAAGGCTTGATCCGCTGGGCCCATGCGCCACGGGCTCGCCCCCTCGGCGACCTCGACGCCGGCCGCTCGGAACGCCTGTGCCAGGGCGTCAGGCGCATCGGGTCCGGCCGCGCGACCAAACCCCTTGTCCGTTTTCTGGTGGGCGTGAAATGCCGCCGTCATGGCCGCATCGGCCGAATGAGCCGGCGTCCAGGTCTGGACGCCATCGTAGGTCAAGACAGTGTAGAAGCTGGCCTTGCGTGCCACGACTGCTTTGGCGAACGCCACGATGAACGCTTCGGAGCAAAGGTCGAAAACGGCCGACGCCGTCACGAGACCGGGCGCTGCGCCAAGCGCGCCGTCCAAATTCTTCGTGAGGTCGGCCTGAAGGAAATCCACGTTGAGCCGCTTGCCATCCTTGACGAGATCGAGCTTTTCTCCGTCAGCCGCGCACACATCCGCCCAGGTGGTCAGGCGCTCCCGCGCCACAGCCAGTAGCCGCATGTCATAATCCACGAGCGTCCAGGTCTGCGTTGCCGGTAGCAGCTTGTAGGTCGCGCGAATGTTCGAGCCGGTGCCGCAGCCGAGATCGACGACCGACAGGTGCTGGCGGTCCGCATAGAGCGAGGACAGCCGCTTGGCCAACGTCACATTGCGCGAGCGATGATCGACAGGCTCACGGAGTGCCAGCCAGTCGGGAGAAAAGCCACTCATGCCGTCACCTTCTTCAAGACGCCATTCGTTTCAAGACGCTATTGCCTTAAGGACATTCGCAATCGTGCGCGCCGTATCGGTCCATCGCGGTAACGCCTGCCCCGCCAACCAAGCTGCATCAGCCATACGTCCGCGCAATGTTTTGTCGCCGAGCATGCGCGCGACCGCATCGCGAAAGGCCTCAGCGTCGCCCGGTGGAACCTTCAACGCAGCCGCGTCCGGTACGGTCTCCGCAGCGGCGCCGCCCGTGGTGCAGACGACCGGCAGGCCGCGTGCCATCGCCTCACCCAGAACCATGCCGTAGCCTTCGAACAGCGACGGCATAACGAACAGGTCAGCCGCATCATAAAGGCGGTCGAGGTCCGCTGCCGCGACGGCACCGAACATGGTGATGCGCTGTTTCAGCCCAGTTATTTCAATGGCCGTCCTCAAGGCCTGCGTGGTCTCGGGACTGCGGTCACCGGAGCCGGCAACCGTCAACCGCCAATCGAGATGCTTGAGCCCGGACATTGCCCGTACCAGCACGTCATACCCCTTGCGCGGCACGATCGATCCGACCGCCAGAAGGTGAGGCTGGGCATGCGCGCTTGTTCCTGATCCCGTCGCGCGCTGGGCGGCATCGGTGCCGGGCTCCGCGACGGTGATCCGAGCGGCTGCAACGCCGAAATCGGCGACTAGAATTTGTTTTGTCATCGGACTGGTCGCAACGACATGCCGGGTCAAGGCGAGGGCCGCTGTTTCAGTCTGTTGGAAGTGCAATTGTTGTGTGCGAGTCAGTCCAGCTTCAAGCGCCAAGGGATGATGGCACAGCGCCACGATCGGTTGCCGGATGCGGGCAACGACGTCCGCGGGCATGGCCCCAAAGGCCAAGCCGTCAATCAACAAGGGCAAGCCCGGTGGCAATTGGCTCAAGACCCGCTCGCCTGCCGCCAAATCGTCATGCGACGGGGCGGGATAAGATCCTGGCAGCACCACGTGTTTGATGGCGACGCCGGCCGCTGGTAACAACGCAAGCACGCGCCTGTCATAGCCATAACCGCCCGTTGGCAGGTTGATGTCGCCTGGGATGACGAACGCCACGTGTGGTGAGGCTTCAAGCATCGGTTTCGGTCATGGCAGATTGAGAATTTTCCAATGGCTCTCGGGGGCCGCGCTGCGCCTGACATACCAGCGCCGCAACGCAACGGCCGCCCAGATCGTCTCGACCAGACCGAACGGCCAGGCCCCCTGCAGGAAACCATAAATCGAGGCCAGCAGGCAGGCCGCCGCGAAAGCCAGGACATACCCCGCCCCGCGATCCTCGAGCGCATAACACACGAGCATCAAAGTGACGGCACCAAGGCCATAGAGGCTGAGCAGATCCACGTTAAGCCTCTGCCGCTGTAACAGCGGCCATTGCCGCGTAGGTAATACCCTAGGCCAAGGGTCCTTCGAACGAAGCGCGCGCCAGGTCCGTTTCGGACAGCGTGACCCGGATCTTCGCGAGCCCCTTGCCATCCGTGCCCAGGGCGCCAGCCTTCGCGGCCTTCACCATAGCCTCGAAGATGTAGCCACACAGGAATTCGGTCGTCGTGAGCTTGCCTTTGAACTCCGGATTTGCGTCGAGGTTCTTATAGGCCAGCGGTTTCAAGGTCTTGTTCAACACCTCGAGCGCTGCGCCGATGTCGACGACGACATTCTGTTTGGTCAGCTTTTCGCGGAAAAAAGCGACGTCAACCACGAAAGTGGCACCGTGCAGGCCCTGCGCCGGTCCAAAGAACGGATCGGGCAGCGAGTGGGCGATCATGATGCGGTCGCGAACTTCAACGGCGAACATGGGAAGGCTCCGGGGTCATAGGAATTGATCGCCCGGAGCAGAAGCATCAAATTACGGAACGAACAAGGCAGGAGTCGTGATTCGGCAATGGTCGATCGTATCGCAGATAACTGCCGAATGCCGAATGCCGACTGCCGACTGCCGATGTCACGACGCCTGTCTCACGCCTGCCCTTTCCTCTTCTTCTCGATCGCATCCCAGATCATGGCCGCAATATCGTTGCCGCCGAACGCCTTCACCTGACGGATGCCGGTCGGCGACGTGACGTTAATCTCGGTCAGATAGGGCCCGATCACATCGATGCCGGTGAAGATCAGCCCGCGCTTTTTCAGGTGCGGACCGAGCCGGGCGCAGATTTCCTTGTCCCGCGTGGTCAAATCCGTTGGCTTCGGCGTGCCACCCACATGCATGTTGGACCGCGTCTCGCCTTCGGCTGGAACGCGGTTGATGGCGCCCGCGATCTCGCCATCGACGAAGATGATGCGTTTGTCACCGCCGCGCACTTCAGGCCGATACTGCTGCACCATCAGCGGCTCGCGATTGATCGCGTGGAACGTCTCGATCAGCGAGGCGAGGTTGGTGTCGCCGGGCTGGATGCGGAACACGCCGGCGCCGCCATTGCCGTAGAGCGGCTTGACGATGATGTCTTTGTGCCGCGCCCGGAACTCGGCGATCTCTTCGGGGTTGCGCGTCACCAGTGTCGGCGGCATCAGGTCTTGGAACTCGAGCACCCAGATCTTTTCCGGCGCATTGCGCACGTGCGCGGGATCGTTGACGACAAGCGTTTTCGGGTGGATGCGTTCGAGGAGATGCGTCGTCGTGATGTAGCCCATATCGAACGGTGGATCTTGCCTGAGCAACACGACGTCCTGTGTGGCAAGGTCGATGCGGCGCGGGTTCGAGGCCGTAGAGTGGTCGCCGGCCTTGTCGCGCAACACAAGCGTCGCACCGCGCGCCATCAGCCGATCGCCGTCGAGGGCCAGCTTGTCCGGCGTGTAATAAAAGATCTCGTGCCCGCGTTTCTGCGCCTCGAGCAGCATGGCGAAGGTCGAATCCCCCGTGATATCGATCTTGTCGATGGGGTCCATTTGGCAGGCGATTTTCATGGCGGGCACGGGCCTTCGTTGCGAGACATTTCAGTCTTGGGGCATGATCGCCCGGAACTTAGCCTGTTGGCGGCGCCACGGCAAAGGCAAGCGCTGGGTCGATGCCGCGGGGCTTTGCGCCACCGCCGACCCGTCAAACGTCCGCGAGAACATTTGGCAGGTGCCGTGGCCAGCGCCGCGGGACGACCAGAACAGCGTCGAGCCCCATCTCGTGGGTACGATAGCGCGGCTGCCGCGAGACCCAATATTCCGCCGCGTCGGCAATGCGCCGGGCTTGATGCGTCGAAATCGCTGCTTCGGCGTCTTCGAACGTTTGCCGCTGCTTCACTTCAACGAACGCCAACCGGCCGAACCTGACGGCGATGATATCCACTTCGCCATAGGGCGTCCGGTGCCGGCGCGCCAGAATGCGGTAGCCTTTGGTCACCAGCAGGAGGGCGGCCAGAAATTCACCGCTGGCGCCACGCTTCAACCGGGCCAATCGTTCGTTGCGGCGGGCCTCGCGAGGATCGCCGGCCTCGGAGGCCTCAAGTTTCTGCTTGCCGCCGTCGCTCAATCCGGCTTCTCCGATCGTGCCCTTATGCGCAGGCCCAACTCGTAGACGCGCGACTTCGGCGCCTTGAGCGTTTCGGAAACCTCGCGCACCGCATCCCGCAACGTCAGCGAGACGAGCGCCTCCTCCAGCGCG